>NZ_JBITHP010000003.1:0-106018 GCF_044458105.1 Embleya sp. NPDC050493 | reverse complement strand
CCCGGGCCGCGCGGGCCCGGCGCGCCCGCGCGCTTCCCCCCCCCCCCCCCCCCCCGCGCCCCCCCTCCCCCCGGCCGGGGGGGGGCCGGGGGCCGGGGCCCCCCCCCGCCCCCCCCGACGGCGGATTACTGCTGGGGCGAGAAGATCTCGGGGCGGCCGAGGGCGCCCTCGGCGTCGAGGCGTTCGAGGAACAGTTCGACGGCGGCCGAGAACAGATACACGACCAGACCGCGCTTCTCGGTCGCGGTGAGTTCGGTGTCCAGATCGCGCGCGAGTTCGTACACGGCCGGGCTCACCCGGTAGCTGGAGGACTGGCTGGGGTCGGTGATTCCGCCCCTGGCACGCAGGAACGAGCGGATCATTTCGATCTGCTCGTCGTTGTCGTCGGGGAGTTCGAGCAATGCGGCGTTGAGGTAGTGGCCGAGCGCCAGCCGCCGGTTCTGCGACGAACGCTTGTCGGCGGTGAGCCGCTTGCCCAGGCGCGCCTTGACGTCGGGCAGGAGCCGGAAACCCCAGGTCTCCCAACCCTTCGAGTTTATCCGCGCGTCGAGAAAGCTATCGAGCAGCGAAGCGTGCGCCGACCGCTCGTCGGCGGAGCCGGTACCGACCGGGGTCGGGGCGGCCGGTGCCGGAGCGCTGCGTCGGGGTGCGCGGGCAGCCGACGCCTTCGCGGGTGCGGACGCCTTGGCGGGCTGGGCCGGAGGAGCCCGGACCGGCTCGGGAGCACGGGGTGCCGGTTCGGCCGCGGGAGCCGGGGCCTCGGCCTGGGCCTGGGCCTGGCCCTGGGCTTTTGTGGGCTCGGGCTCGGCGGCCGGCCTGGGCTCGGGTGCCGGTTCGGCGCTGAGAGTCGGGACGTTCGGGGCCGGCTCGGGAGTCGGTTCCGGGCGGGCCGCCACGGGGAGAGGCTCCGGAGTGGGCGGTGCGGTGGGCGCCTGGTTCGGGGCGGGCTCGACGTGGGCTGCCGGCTCGGGCTGTGGAGCCTGGGCCGGAGCCGTCGGTTCCGGGGTGGCCTGCGCGGTCATGGTCCGGGTGGGCTCCGCTGCGGGTTCCGGGGTGGGTGCCGCGACCGGCTCCGGCGTCGGTTCCTGGGCAGGCTGGGACACGGCCTCGGGGGCCGGCGGCGCCTCGACGCGCGGGGCCGCCGGGACGGTGGCCTCCTCGGTGGCGGGTGCCGCCGCCGCGTGGACGGGCTCGGGCTCCGGGGTCGGCTCCGGGGTCGGCGCGGGTGCGGGAGCCGGTACGGCAGGCGCCGCGTTCTTGAACGGCGGTCCCGACGTCGTACCGCCGGATCCGCTGCCGCCGCCCATCTGTGCCAGAAGCGCCGCCGTCGAGTCGGTGCCCGAGTTGAGGAAGCTGCCGTTCATGGCGTCCTGGAGCGCGGCGGCCAGGACCGACGACTGGACGGCAGGCGCCTTTCGCGCTTTGGCCCTCGACTTGGGCGCGGGCTTCTCGTCTGTCATCAGGCTGCCTGCTTCACACGGTCGAACAGTTCGATGGCCAGCTCGGTGTAGGCAACGCTCGCGGCGATGTTCGGTTGCTCTATGCAGACGGGGCGCCCGATTTCGTACGCCTGCGAGATCCGGCTGTCCCGGCGGATCTGCGTCTGGAAGGGGTCGAGGCCGTAGTCGGCCAGCCGCTGCTCGACCTGGTCGTCCTCGCTGGTGCGGCGGGACGGGGCGTTGGCCTTGTTGATGACGGTGCCGATGAAGCGTGGCTCGCACTCGCCGAGGGTGCGCTCGGACGTGGCGGCGGTCAGGCCCTTGATCACGGCGGCGCCCTGGACGGTCGCGTACAGCGGTTCGCACACCGCGACCACGAAGTCGGCGGCGGCGAGGGCGACCGCGGACAGAGCACTGACGCTGGGCGGGGTGTCGATCAGGATGATCGTCGGGGTCCGCCGGATGGGTTCGAGGATGCGCCGCAGGATCCCGGTGGTGGAGAAGTCCATTCCGGCGATCTTGCGCTCGGCGTCGACCATCGTGCTCTGCACCGAGCCGAAGAGGCTGAGGCTGCCGGTGGTCTCGAAGGACTTGAGCAGCTCGCTGCGGTCGAAGATCATCTCCGGCACGTCGGGCGTCATGCCGTTCAGCTGCGCATAGAGCGCGAAGCCGACCGAGCGCTGGGGCTGCGGGACCACGCCGAGTGCGACGCCGGCCTGCGCCTGGGGCTCCAGGTCGACCACGAGGGCGTGAAAGCCGTTGATCGCCAGAGCGCTCGCGAGGTTCACCGTCGTTGTCGTCTTCCCGGGACCCCCCTTCTGGCTGGCCACCGCCACTACTGCACCCATCGTGCGTCCTCTCAAGTAGAGCCGACCGGCCGCCTGCGGGAGCCGGGTTTCTGCCGGTGGCCTGTCAGAGCCGTCCGCTGCACCTGACAGGGAAGACGACGTACCTCCGGGGTAGCTGCTCGATACTTCCGTCGGAAGCCCGAAAGCGCAACGAACCAGGATCTAGCGGGCAGAACCTCCAAGACGTCCTTGAGGGGTCCGGCCTAAGTTTTGTCTGTCAGGTTAGCAGCGGATTCTCAAAATTCACTGTGACACTCGGAAAACCCACCCGTATGTCCCGGTTAACCCGTTTGGTCGGCCGAATCAACGCCCCCAACAGGCTCTTTTGACGCACGAATTGCCGATGGAACTCTCGATTTATAGGTCACCCGTTCGACATATCGAGACACAGCCCGAATGGTCGACCCGGCCGAGCTCCAGACGACACCCGGACGGGCCGGCAACTTCACCCCTCCGGGTCCGTGTGGGGTCGGTCTCGGGTCGGTCTCGGGCTCGTGGGTCGGGGGGCGTGGGTCAGGTTCGTAGGTCAGGTCCGCGTCTCGTTCTCGCGTCTCGTTCTCGCGTCTCGTCTCGGACCACGACTCGCGATCGGCGCCTGAGCGGTATGTGGGTGACGGGGAGGGCTGCCAACGGGGCATGATGCGCATCGAATCCGACCGGGAGCGGGTCTGGGCCAGGAGCATCGGGCGAAAGCGGCGGGTTCGCGGGTGGCATGTGGTGGGCAGCCCTGTCGGTGTTGCCCGGGAGCGGCTCCGGCCGTGACCGAGCTGCTCCGCTTTGGCCGCGGCCACGGCCAGAGTCGCTGCGGCGGCCATGCCGCGCGGCGAATGCGGCTTCGTATCCGCCGGTCCTCGCGCTCTGGGCTGCCTCGTGTGCGGAGCACGTCCTGGGCCTCTTCGAGTCGGCCCGGCCCCGGGATTCGCGGCCACGCCGGGCGATCGAGCATGCCCGGGCATGGGTGCGTGGTGAGGTCGAGATGATGCAGGCCCGCGCGGCTGGTGGCCATGCGATGGGGGCAGCCGGAGACCTGCGGGGAGCAGCGCGACATGCCGCCTACGCCGCAGGCCAGGCCGGTGTCGTCGCCCACGTCGCCGCTCACGAACTCGGCGCGGCCGCCTACGCGATCACGGCCGCACGTGCGGCGGCCCCGGAAGGCGAGAGCGAGATCGCGGGACGACTCGAGTGCGAGTGGCAACGCAATCAGCTCCCGGAGGCGATCCGCGAGCTCGTACTTGACGACCAGCGGTTGCGAAACGACATCTGCTGGTCGGTGTTCGACTGCTGAAGCGGAACTTGCACGCCCCTGACGGGCGGCCCAATGAGCGCTATGCATCGTGAAGTTGCCGGTTGGGCGTCGGGTGTGGCCGGGCTCGGGATGCCCGCCCCGGCTGCGGGCGGATGACTCCCGTCGACATCGTCGGCCGGGGCGCGATGTCGCGGTCCGTCGGAACCGGCAGGGTGCCCTCACGACCGCGGTGACCCACTTGGACTCGACGCCTACTCTGCCGAGCGCGTGCGTGCTGCCCAGCGACCGAAGCCCCGTGCTCGACCAGCACCTGCTTGCCTTCCTGGCCGCCTGGCCGCCTGGCCGCCTGGCCGCCTGGCCGCCTGGCCGCCTGGCCGCCTGGCCGCCCGGCCGCCCGGCCGCCTGGCCGCCTGGCCGCCCGGCCGCCCGGCCATTCGTCCGTGCCTGCCCGCCTGCCTGGCCGCCTGGCCGTCCCGCCGTCCGTCCGTGGCTGCCCGCTCGCCCGCGTCCCGGTTATGCCCGTACCTGTCTGCCCGGTTCGACTACTCGGCGGCTGCCTGCTTGGCCACCCACGTATCTGCCCGCTTGCTCGTCCGTCAGCCCGTCAGCCCGTCAGCCCGTCCCTCTGCCGCGCCAGCTATCCGTGGTCCGGACTGTCGGTCGGGTCGGCCATCCGACCGTCTGGGCATTCGGGTGCTCGTTCGGCTGTCCGCCCGTCGGCGCGTGTGTTCGTTCACCCAGTGGTGGTTCGGCTGTGGCATGCGACCGGCGGTTGCCCGTCGGATCGTTCTGTCGTCCGTGAGGGCTCCACGGCGGCCGATCCGTTGTTCGGCTGTGGGCTTTGCCCGTCCAGGCCGTCACAGAGCCGCAGAGAGGCCCTTCCGACCGCAGATCCGTGCGTTGTTAGCTTGCGTGTGTCGGCCGCACGCCGACAGGAAGACCGGCCCGACCGTGCGTTGCTCCGACCGCCGGTTGCTTGCGAGCGCCGTGGTTCGAGTGGGCCATCGCGCCGGCCGCACATAGCATCGGCCGTCCGGTGAGCCGCAGCTCGGTTGCTCGTAAGACCGTCGGATCGGTCCGTACGTAGGCCCGGCCGCTGACTCGGCGACCGAGTGCGTGTTCCGTGGACCGACCAATCCGCAGATACGTCCGGTCGGTCAGCCACCCGTCGTACGGCTCAACCATCCGCCGTTCCGGCCGCACACCCGCCGTCGGCAACGCAGTTCGTGCCGTCCGCAGAGCGTGTCCTGCACCCGACCGTTGTTCCGCCGAGCCGCCCGCCCGAACGGTGATCCGTCGCTCGCTCCGTACGCCCGAAGGCAGACCCATCCGAAGGCAGAGCGTTCGATCGATCGCTCCGGTCATCCGCCCACCCGTACGTCCGTCCGGTCACCCACTCATCCAGCCATCCATGCGGCCGTACATCGCAAGGCCCACCCCACCGCCCACCCGAACAGGCGGCCACCCAACCACAGATCCATTGCGCCGCCCATCCGCAGCTACGCCCGGCCAACCATCCATCGTTCGTATCGCCCGTAGTTCCACCCACCCACCAGCCCGTCCGAATGAACGCCCGACCATCCCAACATCGCTCCGCCCACCCGTACGTACGCCCATACACCTACACGCACATTCATAGCTCCAGCCGCACACTCACTGCTCCGCCCACTGCTCCACCCGACCACTCACCCGTTCATCCATCCACCCACACATAGTCACACCCGCTGCTACACCCGTATCAACATCCATCGCTCCACCCCTACATCCGACCGTCCACCCATCCATCCACCCATCCCTACATCCATCCATAGCTCCATCCGTACGTCCGAACGCATAGTCACCCATCATTACACCCAGCCGCAGAGCCGCACGTCCATCGATCCGCACACACCAACACCCATACATCCGCCGTAACACACACCCGCACACCCGCCCGCACAGACGCCGTTTTAGCGTTGCAGTTCACCGCACAGATTCCGTAGTAGAAACGCGAACATGGCACGTCACTTCCTAACGTGCACCATGCCATGCAGCTTACGCTCTACTTAACGCAACATACTCAAGGACACTTCTAAGAACAGTCTGCCGAGTAATTTACGCTCTAGCATCCGCAACATGCTGCGTTGCATAAGTTGTGAACTTGTGAAACACGCAGGTCAGAACCCTCGACTGGCTGGATCATCCGCGTCGGGCTCGGACGCAAGAGGTCCTTGTCCCTTGGTGTCATGCCATACAGTCGGGCACCAAAAATGGCGCCCGTATGGACCTCTTGATCGCCTGGCAGCAGCACGCGAGTCCTGCCACCAGCGAGGCTCTTCGAGCCTTCTCTCCTTACTGTTTCACGGCCGGGCAACGATGAGAACCAGTCCCGCTGCTGGAGCGACTGTCAGCCCCTTTGGCTTTAAGCCTCGACCTCTCGCCCCCACTACTGCCATCGGGCCGGGCTCTTCAGGATGCCCTGAGGTGCCATGCGCACACTCACCAGGGCGGGGAAACGAACAGCACCAGCCTCGTCTACAGGTCATCGGATCGAAGCAAGGGGCGTCGCGTCCCAATCAGCGCGGCCGGGTCGGATGTCGCAGGTTCCACGCACCTTCGGCGCGACCCACGAACATCACTCGGAATCCAAAACAACCCCTCCGCAGGTGACAGTCGGATCCTCGACCTACCCATCGCTGCGTTCTTCACAGCGTGCCAAGTGGCCGCCGTACCGGCGTCCGGGCCGGCCCGCGATCGCGCAGATGGCCGCCCGTGCGGTCGGAATCTCCGTCACCCGAACGAATCGATCCCCCACGCCCATGCTTCCGGACTCACACCAGGAGTCGCCCAACCATCGTGGACTTGGACTGGCCGGGTATCCGAGAAGCCACTCTCTCCATTCGCCCGCGCCTCCGATACATCAAGCACCCTGGTCTCCCCAACCTTCCCTTCTTGTTCGCCAACCGGCACGGTCGGTTCTTACGAGTGCGGGGGTCTTCCCGGCCGAGGTGGTGGAGCTCGATCGCCGGCAGGGGCTGCTCGGAGACGTGGCGCCTCGGTCTAGCGAGTCGGCCGTTTCCGAGATCGCTGAGGGCGTAATCAGCCGACTCCGCACCCCCCGGCGGATCCGACTGCCACGCACCTTCGACAGCACCCACCTTCGACCGGCGGAAACGACACATCGGTCCCATCGGATCGGTCCGTATTTCCGCCTTCCCAGCTTGCTCCTGGGCGGACTGAGCTCCCTCATCCCTCGGCATCGCGATCGATCCAGTCTTCGCTACTCGGGGCAGGGTGCTTGGATCAGGTCACTTGCGCTGGAATGGTGGGAATACGCAGCATAATCCGCAAGCGACGACGGGTGGACACCATGCCTCTCGAGGGCGACTACGGGCCGAGTCCGGCTCAGTGGATCCGCGAACAGGTCGAGTTGTACGAGAGTTCGGGGGGCACGCAGGGGACGACGCTTTGGGACACGGGCCTGCCCGTCGTCATTCTCACCACGCGCGGCGCGCGGAGCGGCAAGCTTCGCAAGATCCCGCTGATGCGCGTGGAGCACGAGGGACGGTATGCGGCCGTGGCCTCGAAGGGAGGCTTCCCGCGTCATCCGGACTGGTACTTCAACCTCAGGTCCGACCCGCACGTGGATCTCCGGGACGGTGCCGTATGCCAGGACATGATGGCCCGTGAGGTTGCCGGGGACGAGAGGGCCGAGTGGTGGGAGCGCGCGGTCGCCGCGTTTCCGACATACGCGGAATACCAGGAGAACACCGACCGCGTGATCCCCGTCTTCGTGCTGGACCCATGTGCGTGGTAGGGCCGTACGGTCTTGCAAGAGCCTGCCCTCGGCATGCGAAGGGACGAAGGCCCGGAGTGGCAGGGGCATTTGCCGAGGTCTGCACCTGCGCGTCGAGTCCGGACCGCTTTCGGGCATCGAGCTCGCATCCGACGACCCCGGCGCCAGGATGATGGTATTTGTCCTCGTTGCCATGCGGGACTTGCGGCGCGACGTGTTCAGCGAGACCACCCGCAATGCACACGCCGTCGGCCGGACCCTCCGCCGCGGCCAACCACTCGCTCGCTATCACCGCACCGCTCGAACTCAACCTTGCCGCACCGGGTACCGCGAGACTTCACCCAGTCACCCAGTCACCCAGTCACCCAGTCACCCAGCCGTCCGGCGGCCAACGGATCCGGCCAACGAATTCAGCCAACCCGCCGCACCGTCCTCAACGTCCCTCGGACACCCCCTCGAAGCCCTCCCGTTTGTACGCGGACGCACGCGGGCGAGACGATTCGCCAAGATCGATCCGAGATCCGTACCTCGGCAGCCGAGAGACCCCTTCTGACCTGCGCATATGTCAGAATCCCCGTGTAAGCCAGTATCCACCGGGGGTTGGTGTGATCCTCTATGCATTCCCGCTCTAGCCTCTCAGAACGGCACACACGGCATCGCCGCAGGTCAGAGCGTCGTTCAGGGATGCGTCATACTCCTGACAAATGCGTCTATTTGATCTGAACCCCAGTTGGCGCCTGAATACACGTTCTTAAACCGGTTGATGCGAAGTCGTACGCCAAGCCGGGAGGACGGGTCCCCAAGGACGGGTCCCCTGTGGTGAGGGTCCGGAAGGCATCGTTCGGACAGAGGCCGGCCCCCGCTGGTGTGATCGCGCAGCTGGGCCTCGCGGACCCTTCGCGCTCTACCCCATCGACCTGGCGGCGGCCGAGCGGATGGAGACGCGGGCGGGGTGACGCCCGGCGGCGAAGGAGCAGGGTGGAATGAGCTTGCTCCGCTTTGGCGGACAGCGTCTTTGTGGTGGTCAGGGCGCGAGTACGGCTTCGTATTCGGCGGAGCCGCGGTAGCCGAGGCTGCTGTGCAGCCTGCGGATGTTGGCCTCGGCGCGTGCGGCGGCCCGTGTCGGCCGGGGCCGGCTCGTAGGTCGTCCGGGCCGAGCCGCGCATCGTCAACGCACCAGCCGGAGCCATGCACGGACCACGGTCGTCGAAGGGGCACCCGGCGCAGCCGGGTCGGCGAGCAGCGGCTGGGGCAGCTGCGGGTGGGCGAAACCGTCCGGCACCTCCGCCCGAACGGCTGCCCGGCCCGGCTCAGCTCTTCCGTTCACCCAGGACGCAGAATTCGTTGCCCTCCGGGTCGAGAAGGGTCACCCAGTGCTGCTCGCCCTGCACGGTGTCGGCGCGCCGGGCACCCAGGGAGAGCAGCCGGGCGACCTCGGCCTCCTGGTCGTCGGGGCGGAAGTCGGGGTGGAGCCGGTTCTTCGACGTCTTGCCCTCGGGGACAGGCACGAAGAGCAGCCCCGGCATCCGGTCCGGCTCAGGCCGGATCTCGATGATCTCCTCGGACTCGTCGACCACTACCCAGCCGAGAGCCTCGGCCCACCAACGCCCGAGGGCGATGGGGTCGGAGGAGTCAACGATGATCTGTTCCCATTCGAGTGCCATGGGCGTGAGCATAAACGGGGTCGGCCGGCTGCCGGGGCTGGGGGTAAGTACCGTCGACCGCCGGTCCGGTGCGCGGATCGTATCCCGCAGAGCGGTGTAGTAGCGCGATGTGGTGGCAGCAAGTCGCGAGAAGTGATCGCCGCTACACCACTCCAGGGGGCACCACCTCGGCCCGTTCCCAGGTCGATTCGAGGGTGGCGAAAAACGACTCGGCGAGTGCGTTCCCCCAGCACCGGCCGGTGTGTCCTACCGAGAGTCGGATGCCGAAGTCTGCTGCGAGCAGGGCGAATTCGCGGCCGGTGTACCGCTTGGGTTCAAGGGGTCGTTGCAATACCGCTTGCTTGCAGGAAGGCTGCCCAACCTCGATACCGGCTCCCGGCCAAATTCGGGCTCGGCTGTATGGGCATGAGCTTCTTCTACGGTCAGCCACAAGACACAGCCGAGATGACGAAGCTGCTGCGGGCGGCCGTTGACCACGGCGTGGCGTTCTTCGACACTGCCGAGGTCTACGGACCGTAACCGAAATCATTCCGACCTTGGAGGAACTGGGCATCGGTCCGGTGCCCTACAGCCCGCTCGGCAAAGGATTTTTGACTGGCGAGATCGATTCCAGCACGTCGCCGGCGGACGACGACCTCCGTCGCCTGCTCCCGCGCTTCAGCCCTGAAGCACGGCAAGCCAACCAGGTGCTGGTCGACCTGCTGCGGCAGATTGCCCACGAACAAAGGAGCCACGCCGGCCCAGGTCGCTCTCGTCTGGGTGTCGGCGCAGGAGCCGTGGTTCGTGCCGGTCTCCGGCACCACCAAGCTGCACCGCCTGGAAGAGAATCTGGGCGCAGTCGACGTCGAACTGACAACCGGCGGCCTACATCGGATCGAAGAGGCCGCCGCCAACATCCGGATCCAGGGTGAACGTCTCCCCGAGCAGTTGCAGTCACGGTTCGGCTGCTGAACCCGCCCGGCTTTCCGGGCGTCCAGACGGCGTCATCCACGGCGATCAACCGCGGGCGGCTCCGACCGGGTCGGTTCGCGCGGCCGCCCTGCAAACGATGGCGAGGTCCGGTTGGTTGTCCGGGCGATCATTGATGGCGTGCGTCCGGCTGCTGCTTGATGCGCTGGTGACGGCGGCCTGAAGTCGATTGCCAGGGGTCTGCTGCTGCGTGACCATCGTCGGATGGATAGGGACGCGGGTCGGAAGCTGATGCGGGTTGTGCAGACGTGTTCTGCCTACCCGTCGCAGTGGGACGCTTGGACGGTAGACGGCCAGTACTTGTACCTCCGATACCGGCATGGCGTGGGTTGTGTCGAGTGGCATCCCGGCCCTGACGATGATGCCGAAACGCCGGACTCGTGGAACGAGGGCCTTTCGGGGGTCCTGGCCGAATGGGACGACGGCACCGGCGGCGGCGTCATCAGCCTTGAGGCCTTCCTCGCGGCAGCAGGCCTGGTGTTGGCGCCGGGTGCCTTGGCGAGCTGAGGTTGTGGCACCCGTTCTGGTGCGGAGCCGGACGACGAGCGCGACCGCGCGCACACACGACCGGCCGAACAACTCCTGGCGGCTGCCTTGTCGGCCGTGGCGCACCGGCCCTTGGGTGTTGCGACGGCTTGTTCGACGAGGGCTTGCGGAGCTTGGAAGCCGAGTGTTGAAAGCCGGGTCGACGGCGGGTAGTTCGGTCTTGGGCGGCGGGTTGATCGGAGCGGGTTCGATGCCGTCGACTGGCAGTTAGGGCAGAGCACAGGCATCACCCACCGACTGGTACAGCCCGATTGCCGCGAGCCGTCCGCCCGTCCGCCCCATCTGCCCGGCCTCCCGGCCTCCCGGCCTCCCGGCCTCCCGGCCTCGCCGAGCGGCTCTTTGCACCGCGTCCGTGCAGTAGAACCCCGTTGCCCGCTGTCGGGGCCCGTGAGAGCATCAAGGTTCAACGGTCCGTCTCCTTTCATTTATGCTTCGCAACGCGAATGAGAGTGCGGGCCTTTGCCATGTCCACGGTTTTGAGCAAATTCGTTAGGGTCTGCGAATGGCAGGTACCGTTTGATGTCCGCGACAGAGCCGGCCGAAGCCTGCATCGAGGATGCGAGCAACATCCTGGTTGCGCCTTCGATGTTGCACGATAATGACTTGATCAGGGAATTCTTCGGGTCCACAATCACGCCGGAGGACCTTGCTTCCGGTTCGCCCGACCTCGCGCTGAAGACTGTCTACCTGTGTGGTGATATATCCGGGATCAGCCGCCGCCAACTGCATGCGGCCGCTCGGGTATTTGTTATCCGGGAGCTGGCACACGGTTACCGCGAGGACGAGGACACCCCGTGGACCTTCGTCGATCTCGGCCGAGTTCCCATCCGCGTGCATGGCGTCGGCGTGTATTATCGCCGCTTTTTCGGGCTCGGTGCGGATTACTTCGGGCGGATCAGTGCAGAGCATGCGTTCCAGTCCCTGACGGAGTCCACCAAGCCCGGAACAGCCCATCGCAGTGGAATCTATCTGACGCACGTCACACGAGACGGTGACGAACTACATTTCCGCCTGCTCCGGTGCTCCACGAACCTCTCGGGGCCGACCGAGAGCTTTCGCCCGACCGATACGCGCATCGTCGAGGCTCTGAACCGCGAGGCCGCCACCGTCTTCCGGAACCAGGCACCGCTGAATCACGTCCTCGCGCAGATTTACCACAACACCCTTGCCACGGCCGAGCGCAAGCAGTCCAAGGCCAAGATCTCGGCCCACGCCGACAAGACCAAGGACATGCCCGTCAATGGCATCATGGCCTTCTGCACGTTCTATGACGGGCTCGACAAGCTACAGCCCTTGGCCGAGGACCCCTTCGACTTCGGGGTGAAGGGTGCGGGCGGGCTGACCAAACTTCACTTCCGCCTCAAGGAGCCAACCGAAGGACGCGACGAGGTCGCGCTGCCCACGCAGTTCACCCTGACTCTCTATCCCGGCTCCGTGTTCTTCATGCCGCTGTCCACCAACCGCCTGTATACGCACGAAATCCGGCCGTCGACGTTGGACGCCGAATTGCTCCCGACCCGCCTGGGCTACGTGGTGCGCTGTTCGAGCGCCGAAGCAGTTCACAAGAACGGTCAGACGTTTCTCAAAGTGGCCGGAGACTTGCTGAAGTTGGGGCCGCCCACACCGGACGGCATGAACGAGCTGCGCAGGCTGTACGCCGAGGAGAACAGGACCTCGTCCGTCATCGATTACGGCGACGAACTTCTCTTCAGTATGAACACGGGAGACTACGTTGCCCCCCGAATCTAGGATCTCGGAAGAGATCCTCTCGTGTGCTCTGCCGGCCGAGGAGAATCTCTTTGCGGAGCTGTCCGCGTCGGCTCGTTGGGAAGACGTGGGAAAGGGCCGACGAGGCGCCGTGCTTGCCAGGGTCGACGAGGCGGGGGGTGTGCCTCTCGTGCGTACCACGACTCGATACAGCAGCCCGGCGCAGCGTTTCCGGGAGGTGCACGAACGGCTGGCGCAACAGGTTCAAGAACGTGCGGGGCTGTCGGTCGGCTTCAACAACGCTCTCATCGAGAGCTACACGAACGCTTACACAACCATGGGCAGCCACTCCGACCAGGCCCTCGACCTGGCCGATGAGTCGTTTATCGCGGTCTTCTCCTGCTACCGGCATCCCGAAGCGAGCCCGCCGAGGAAGCTGATCTTCGCATCAAAGGAGTCCGAGTCCGGTGGCGAGACGTTCGAGATCACTCTCGCCCACAACAGTATCGTCGCGTTTTCTGTCGAATCGAATCGGCGACTCCGACACAAAATCGTATTGGACGCGCCCGCCGTCCGGACGGCAGACAATCAATGGTTGGGTGTGACCTTCCGAACGTCAAAGACCTTCGTTCGGTTTCGCGACGGACATGCATACCTCCCGCAGGGTGCGCGCCTCGTGTCGGCCGACGATGAGCAGAAGCACGAGTTTTACCGACTAAGGCGCCGTGAGAACAACGAAACGGACTTCACCTATCCCCTGCTGACATACACCGTCAGCGAGAGCGATCTGCTGCCGCCCGTCTGACCTCGAGGGCGCCGGACCGGGCCGGAGAACCTGAGGGGACGGCAGTTGGCCCTGGCTGTGCCGGAGCCGGAGCCGGAGCCGGATTCGGAAAACGGGCCGCGGCGTTGCGATTCGTCGAGGTGGCAGCGGTTGTGGAGGCCGACGCGGCATTGCCGATCGGCGTTCGGCCCGTGCGTGCTCCCGCGTCGAATGCCGGATGAATTTGGTTGCGATGGGCGGCTGGGGCCCGGTGAGGTACCTCCATGGACGGGGCTGCGGCGCAGGGACGATGGGCGCGGGCGGAGAGAGGTTGTGCGGTTGCGGGGCGGCCGGCCTCGTGGCGGGCGGCGGCTGTGCTCGTTGCCCTGAGCCCGAACGTGAGAACGGGACGTGAGAGAACACCCCGCGCCGCGGGGGTCGGGGCTGCTGCTCCGATGGGCGAGGCGGTCCTGCCATCGTCGGGGGTCAATCGCTGGACAGCGCCTGGTGGGGTGGCCGGAGCGCGTCGGTGACGACCTTGTCGGCAGCGCGTTGCTGGGAGAGCGTTTCGGGCATGCTCCCGTCGAGTGCGAAGTTCATGGAGACCACCGCCCCTCGTCGGCCGTCCTCGGTGACGCCGACGGTCACGATGGAGCCCGAATCGCCGCCGTCGTGACCCCAGTAGCGTCCGCCGCCGGGCAGCGGACGCGAGACCAGTCCGAGACCGTATCGGCCGTCGGGCCAGAACGGTTCGATCTCGGGGCCGACCGGCCGGGTGGTCTTCATCGCGCTCAATTCGGCGGGGCGCAGCAGGCGTCCGCCGAGGAGTGCCCGGAAGAAGGTGTCGAGATCGCGGGTGGTGGAGACGATGCCGCCGGCCGCGTAGGCGGGGATCTGGGAGGTGACGTCGACGAGTTCGCCGTCGAAGCGCTGGTACTGCTTGGCGTGCGGCAGCCGGATCTCCGGTGAGGTTCCGGGCGAATAGGTGTGTCGCATGCCCAGCGGTCGGAAGATGCGGCGGTCGAACTCGCGGTCCCACGGCTGCCCGGTGATGCGTTCGATGAGCAGTTCGGCGATCATGTAGCCGGTGTTGGAGTAGGCCCAGCCTTCGCCGGGCTCGAAGAGCTGCGGCAGGGCGACCCCGTGCGCCACCAACTCCTCCGTGGAGTAGCGCTGATAGCGCATCTCCAGGTATTCCGCCTTCGTGTTCCAGGTCGGGATGGCGTCCTGCAGGCCCGCGGTGTGCTGGAGCAGTTGGCGGATCGTGATCGGGCGGCCGGCCACGACCCCGGGCAGCCATCGTTCGACCCGGTCGTCGAGTTGCAGACGACCCTCGCCGACGAGTTGGAGAACCACGGTTGCGGTGAAGGCCTTGGACGTGCTGGCGATTCGGAACGCGCCGTCGGCGGGGATCGCACGTCCGGTGCGCACATCGGCGACGCCGACGCGCGCGGCGCAGGTGGCCTGACGCGTCGTCGCCCTCGCCTGAACGGCCGGGATTCCCAGAGCCGATACCGCCTCGGCATTGCGATGCAGCTGCCTGTAGTCGGGTAGGTCGAAGGCGTTGGCGAGGTCGTGCGTGTCGGTGTCGCCGATGGCCGTGGTGTCGTCAACCGTCTTGCCGATGGCCGACTTGTCGTTGGCGATCGGCGAGCAGGGTGGCCTTGCCCCCGCGCCCGCCTCCGCCCCCGCGCCCGCCCTCGCCCCCGCGGCGGGTGGAGCGATCACGACGGCGGCCGCGGCGGTGCTCAGCGCCAAGGTCAGCGCCCACTTCGTCGTCGACTTCAGTGGAGCGGCGTGAAGGTGGTTTCTCATGCCGGGAAAGTTAGGCGGAGCCGGGACGCGCACCGATACCGCAGGCTGGAGGTATTTCGATACAGCGGGCTGTATTACGGGGTCGTACTCCTGTTCGCATACTGGCCGTCATGTATGGAGCGAACGCGTTGCGCGCCTGCGCCTACCTGCTCGGCAACCTGGTCGCGGCGATCGGTGGTCTCCTCTTCCTCCTCCACCCGGGGGCAGCGGGCGACTGGGCGGACCGTCGGCGGTCCGCGGCTCGGCGATGGCTCGGCGTACCGAGTGACTCCTCACCGACCACGCGCCGTTGGCTGGCGATCAACGCGTTGACCGGCGTACCGGCGGGCCTCCTGGCGCTGTTGGTTGTCGGCAACATCGTCGTCGGCGTGGTCGGTACGACCGCCTGGTGGGCGTTTCCGCCTGCCGACCGCCCGCGGTTGTGGTTCGACGTGCCGGTCGACGACTGGGGTGACGCACTGTCGTTCGGCATCGTTCAGGTCGCCGGCCTCGGTGCTGTGCTGTGCCTGCTGCTGCCGCCGCTCGCACGTGCCCAGACTCGTCTCCTCGCACCGTCACGGGCGGAGCGGTTGGCCCGCCGGATGGCCACGCTGACCCGGACACGAGCCGATGTCCTCGACGCGCATGGCGCCGAACTCCGCAGAATAGAGCGGGACTTGCACGACGGCACGCAAGGTAGGCTCGTCGCGATGACGATGCAACTCGCCCTGGCGCGCCAAGCGGTGCGCGAGGAACCGCACACGGCCGAGAGCTTGATCGAACGCGCACACGCGAGCGCCGAGGCCGCGCTGGCCGAACTCCGCAACGTGATTCGCACGATCTACCCGCCGATCCTCGCCGACCGGGGGCTGCCCGGGGCGTTGACCGCGGTCGCCGGGCGTTCGGGCGTGCCTGCCCGGCTCGACATGGGCGAGCTGGGCGATGTCCCCGCCGCGGTGGAAACGGTCGCCTACTTCACGGTCGTCGAGGCACTCACCAATGCGGCCAAGCACAGTGGGGCGTCCGCCGCCACGGTCGCGGTCGAACGCGAGGGCGGCCGGCTGCGGATTCGGATCACCGACGACGGGACAGGCGGCGCCGACGAGGCGCGGGGCACCGGGCTGGCCGGGATACGCCGTCGGGTGGAGGCGCTCGACGGCGAGGTCACGGTGGACAGTCCGGCCGGCGGCCCCACGGCCATCACGGTGGAGTTGCCGTGCGGCTGGTGATCGCCGAGGACAACGTGCTGCTCGCGGAGGGTCTACAGCTCATCCTGGCCAAGCACGGCTTCGAGGTCGCCCGGGTCGCCGAGACGGCCGACGACCTGCTCGCGGCGGTGGAAGAACACGATCCACAGGCGGCCATCGTCGATGTGCGGCTGCCGCCGTCGTACCGCGACGAGGGCCTGCAGGCGGCGATTGCGCTCCGGCGACGACGGGCGGGCTTCCCCATCCTGGTGTTGTCGCAGTACATCGAGCAGACGTACGCGACGGAGCTGCTGTCCACCGGTCACCACGGCGTCGGCTACCTGTTGAAGGACCGGGTCGGCCGGGTCGCCGAGTTCATCGACGCGCTCCGCAAGGTCGCGGCGGGTGGCATGGCACTCGACGCCGAGGTCATCGCGCAGGTCGTCCGCCGGCGGGACGATCCGCTGACGACGCTGACCACACGGGAGCGGGAAGTCCTGGGTCTGATGGCCGAGGGCCTCGACAACCTGACCATCGCCGCACGTCTGCGGGTGTCGGACAACGCGGTGCACAAGCACATCGGGCACATCTTCGCCAAGCTGGGCCTGGCCGCCGGCGACGCCGGTCACCGCCGCGTGCTTGCCGTCCTCACCTACCTGGACGCCTCGCCGCACTGACGGCCCGCGTGCAACTCGCCCGCTCGGGCAGCCGCGGCTGCGGGCTCGAGAGAGGGTGCGGTGGCCCGGCCGCCGTCTCGGTCGAGTGGCGTCACTCGTGCGGTTCGGTCTCCAGGACCATGCCTGACGTGCCGGCCATCATGCGGCGCAGGACGGCATCGGCCCGCTCGTTGTCGCGGGCCATGACCGCGTCGAGCAGGTCGCGGTGTACTTCGTCGACCGCCCGGTCGGTCCAGCGCCGCGCGTCCGCCGGAGTGGGCCGGCTCCAGCGCCGGTACAGCTCGGCCTCCTCGCGCAGGGAGGCGGCCAGGTTGCGCAGCCGGGGGTTGGCGCAGCCGGCCAGGAGAGCGGTGTGGAAGTCGGCGTGGGCGATCAGCCAGTCCTCGCCCGGCTGGTCGCCGTCGCCGCGTGGGGTCTGCTCGAAGGTGTGGTGGGCGGCCAGCACTTGGGCCTGCCATGCCAGGTCGCCCTCGGCGATGGCGCGACTCAGGGCGAGTGACTCGATCTCGGTGCGGGCGTCGGTCAGGTCGGCCAGTCCGCGAGGGGTGACGTCGGTGACCCGGAAACCGTGGTGGGCCTCGGAGCGGACCAGGTTCTTGGCGACCAGTTTGAGCAGGGCTTCGCGTACGGCGCCGGTGCTCACCCCGTAGCGCTCGCTGAGCTCGGGGAACTTGAGCCGCGCGCCGGGCCGGAGTCGGCCGCCCAGGATGTCGGCCCGGATGCGGTCGTGCACCGCCTCGCTGCGGGTCTGCTGCCCGGCTTCTCTCGCCACGGACGGATCCTACAACATTCGACAGATGGTGAAACTTTTAAAAGTGTGATTGACTATTGAAAGTCAGGAACCGCCTGGCACCGATGATGGGAGATCCCGATGGCCGGCCCTTACGACACCCTGCCCGCCGTTCCCGAGTTCGCGGTCACGAGCTCCGATGCCGCCGACGGCGCGCCGCTGTCGCCGGCGCAGTTCGCCGCCATGAGTGGCGCGACCGGCGCCGAGGACCGCTCGCCGCAGCTGTCCTGGAGCGGCTTCCCGGCTGCCACCCGCAGCTTCGTCGTCACGATGTACGACCCGGACGCACCGACCCCCTCCGGCTTCTGGCACTGGGCGGTGGCCGACATCGCCGCCGACGTGACGTCCCTCGACGCAGGTGCGGGCGCGCCCGGCGGTGGCGGGTTGCCGGACGGCGCCTTCCATGTCGCGAACGACGTGCGCGCGACCGCCTACGTCGGCGCCGCGCCGCCGCCGGGGACCGGCAGGCACCGCTACTACATCGCCGTCACCGCTCTGGACATACCGTCCGTGACCGCTCTGGGCATCACCCCGGAGTCGACCCCGGCCGCCCTCGGCTTCTTCATCGGCGGGCACACGCTCGCCCGCGCGATCCTGGTGCCATGGGCGGCGGGCGAATGAGGGCGGGGCACTCGATGCGCGGCGGCTTCGGCGACGCGCCTTCGTTCGACGACGCGGCTGCGTCCGACGGTGCAACTTCATCCGGCGGTGCGGCTTTCGGTGGCGCGACGTCGTCCGAGGCGAGCGTGGGCCGCCTCTGTCACAACGTGCTCAATCCCCTGCACACGTGCGTGTACTTCGCGCCGGAGCGGGAGGACGCGTTGGCGGTGCTCGGGTTGGAGCGCGGGACGATGGCCTACCTCGCGGGCCGCGCGGCCCCGCTCGGGGCGGTCGGCGCGGGCACCGTCACGGCCACGTTCTACAACTTCAACCACGAGCACGTGGCCCGGTACATCCCCGCCGCATGGGCCGTCACCACGCCGGAGGCGGTGCTCGCGGCCCGGCTGCGCGGCGTGGACGCGACGCTGCGGCGGCTGCTCGGAAAGGAGGCCCTGGCCTCGAAGGAGATGGCCGAGGCTGCCGGACTGGCACTGCGCGCCACGGAGGCGGGCCGCCGCGAGGCGCGGCCGCTGTACGCCGCCAACGCGAGTCTGTCCGTGCCCGAGGAACCGCACCTGGCCCTGTGGCACGCCGCGACGCTGCTGCGCGAGCACCGGGGGGACGGTCACCTCGCCGCCCTGACGGTGGCGGGCCTGTCCGGGATCGAGGCCCTCGTCCTGCACAACGCCACCGGTACGACGGTGAAGTCGGCCGTGTTCAAACAGACCCGCGGATGGTCCGCGGAGCAGTGGGCCGCCGCCCGGGGCCGGTTGTGCGAGCGCGGCCTGCTGGACGAGGCGGGGGAGATCACGGACGCGGGGTCGGCCCTGCGCGGTGAGGTCGAGGCGCTCACCGACCGCCTCGACGCCGCCCCGTACGACCACCTCGGCCCGGCCGCCACCGCGCGCCTGACCGAGTTGGCCGGCGGCTTCACCGGAATGCTCCGGGCGGCCGGCGCGTTCCCCGCGGCGCTCTTCGGCAAGGGCTGAGGGCCGCAGTCGGGTCTGTTGCCCCTGGCCTCTTGGTCGGCTTATGACGCGTGGACCGGTAGTACCGGAGGTCCGGAGGTCCGGAGGTATCGGTCCACGCGGCGGGCCTTGGCCGACGAGTCCAATTGGACTCGTCGGCCGATTGGACTCGTTTCCGATTGGACTCAGCCGGGCGGGGTCATCGGCTTGGGACGGGGCTTCGGGCGGACCGCTAGCGCGTCGACCTCGAAGAGCATGTCGGGAAGGGCCGGCGCAGCGACGCCGAGGAGGGTCTGGGCCGGCGGCTGGTCACCCCAGATGCGGGTGATCACCGTGAGGAGCGAATGAGGCGGTGCTTGCCGCCGGGGCGGGTCGGTGCGCGAGCGGGACCGGATCCTGTTCGGTATCAGCTGTCGCGTAGCCGGCGGGCGGTCATCGCCCAGGCGGCCGGTACGGTCGCGGCGAGCAGTGCTCCGGCCGTCGCCAGGGCACTCTGCGCGCTCGGGCCCGCGGCCTGCCCGGAGGCGTTGCCGGTCAGGTAGACGCCGCCGACGATGGCGACGCCGAGCGTGCCGCCGAGTTGCTGGACGGCGTTGAGGAGCCCCGCCGCCGAGCCGCTCTCCTGGGGCGAGACGTGGCGCAGCGCGGCGGTGAAGAACGGCGCCGTGAACAGGCCCACGCCGAGGCCGGCCAGGGCGAGGGCGAACGGCAGCCCCAGCGGGTAGTGGCCGGTGGGCGCGGCCCGATAGGCGAGAGCCGCGGCGGCCAGGCCGGCGCCGAGGGTGGCGATGCCGGCGTGCAGGACGCGGGTGCCGTAGCGGGGGACGAGGTGGCTGCCCGCGGCCCAGGAGGCGACGGCCAGGCCGGCGGACCACGGCAGCAGGGTGAGGCCGGCGCTGAGCGGACCGTTGCCCAGGCCCAGTTCCAGGTGCAGTACCACGGTGATCATCACGCCGTTCAGTACGGCGAAGAACAGGGTGGAGGTGGCCAGTGCGGCGGGGAAGGTACGACCGCGCAGCAGGGACGGCTCGACCAGTGGGGTGCGGCCGGCGGCGGCCGCGCGGCGCTGGTGGGCGGTGAACGCGAGCAGGACGAGTGCGCCGAACGCGGCGACGGCCCACGCGCGTGCACTCGGCGCGCCGGTGCCGGCGGTGAGCGGGCACACCAGCAGTGCGGTGCCGACCATGGCCAGGGCGGTGCCGGTCGGGTCGAGGCGAGGGCGTACGGGGGCGCGGTCCTCGCGCAGGTTCGGGGAGAGGGCCAGGACGGCGGCCGCGAGCGGCAGGTTGACCAGGAACACCGCGCGCCACGAGGTGCCGAACAGGTCGGCGTGGGTGAGCACGCCGCCCAGGACCGGGCCGAGAACCGCGGACAGGCCCATGACCGGGCCTATGGTGCCCAGCGCCTTGGACAGTTCGTCGCCGTCGAACATGGCGCGGATCAGTCCGAACGTCTGAGGGATGATCAGGGCGGCGGCGGCACCCTGTGCCGCGCGCAGGCCGATGAGGGTGCCGGCGGTTGGGGCGAACGCGCAGGCCAGTGAGGTGAGGGCGAACAGGGTGACGCCGATCCGGAAGATCCGGCGGCGGCCGGCGATGTCGCCGAGGCGGGCGGCGGTGAGGAGGCCGAGGGCGAAGGCGAGGGTGTAGGCGGCGCTGTACCAGGGGATCGCAGCGGCGGGGCCGCCGAGTTCGGCGTGGATGACGGGGCCGGCGACCTGGACGATGGTGGCGTCGAGGAGGTTCATGGCCTCGGCGGTGAGCAGCGCGATCAGGGCGGTCCACCGCCGGCGGTACGCGACGGGGGTCGACCGGTCGGGCGGAGCGACCGGGGTGTCGTGGGCGGTGGGGGTGATGGTGGTGGTGGCCCGTGTGTCGGTGGGCGCGGGGGAGGGCTCGGTGGAGTGCTTCTTGGTGGGCTCGGTGGCGTGCTCGGTCATGGGTCCCCGTGATCGGTGTCGTGCGCGGGTCCGCGGCTTCCCGGGTTGTCGTCCCGATGTGCGGCTCGACCCCACCTTGATCGGGTTTCGTCTTCCGGTTCCACTTCCCATGATCGGATGGGCGATTACATCCATGAGGGTCGGCTATTTTGCGGGATATGCTCGAACTCGACGATCTCGATCGCGGCCTGATCCATGCCCTGCACGTGGACGCCCGCGCCCCGTTCACCCTCATCGCCGAGGTCCTCGGCTCCTCGACCCAGACCGTGGTGCGCCGCTACCGCCGCCTGCACGCCCAAGGCGGCTTGCGTGTGGTCGCCCTGCCGACCCCGCGCGGCATCCGCGCGCACCAGTGGTTCGTTCGTCTGACCGCCGCCACCCGTACCGCCCACGACATCGCGGTTGCGTTGGCCCGCCGCCCGGACAGCTCGTGGGTTCGGCTGACCTCCGGTGGCACCGAGATCGTCGCGATCATCCACACCGCGCCCAGCGGCCCGGACGCCCATTCCCTCCTGCTGCGCGACATCCCGCGCACCGCCGGGGTCACCGCGGTCTCCGCGCACTACCTGCTGCACACCTACCTGGGCGGGCCCACCGCGTGGCGCGGCCGGCTCGGCGCGCTCACCCCCGAACAGGAGGCCCGGCTGCGCGCCCAGGACGCGCCGGCCGCCGACGTGGAGAGGGACGATCCGGACCCGCTCACCGACGCCGACCTGCGCCTGCTGGCCGCGCTGCGCGAGGACGGCCGGGCCGGCTACGCGGATCTGGCCGCCGCGACCGGTTCCACGCCCTCCACGGTCACCCGTCGGCTTACTCGACTGCGTTCGTGCGGCGCGCTGTTCTTCGACGTCGACATCGAACCCGCCCTTCTGGGCGCCACCGTGTCCGCGCTGCTGTGGATGCAGGTTGCTCCCAGCCGCCTCGACGATGTCGCCACCGTGTTGGCCGGCCACGAAGAACTCGCCGTCGTCGCCGCCACCACCGGCCCCACCAACCTGGTCGCCCACGCCCTGTGCCGCGACGCGGAGGCCCTGCACCACTACCTGACACGTCGCGTCGCCCTCGATGCCATCACCCGCATCGAGACCGCACCGGTCCTGCGCACCTACAAGGCCGCCGCGACGCTGCGCGGCTGACCAAATGCCGCGCTCCGCTCCTGCTTGCGCCCGCTCCGGCGCCGGCAGGGGGCGGCCGGTTCAGGCGTTGCCCACCGCCGTGTGCAATCGGGCCAGGGCCAGGCGTAGTTCGCGTTCGGTGCCGATCGGCACGATGGCGGCTCGACCCGGTACCCGGACACCGCCGGTGAGGGCGACCCGGGTCGTGTCGTGCTCGGCGACCGCGGCCATGCCGATGATCACGAATCGGCTCTGCAACCAGCACCATCCCGGGCGCAGGATGCCGTCGAAACGGGCCCGCATGCCGTAGCGGCTGCGCGCGTAGGCCTCGACGCGATCGCCGTCGCGCCGGGACACCCGGACGTGACGCATGTCCGGCTGGAACCGACCGAAGCCCTGCTCCAGGTCGCCCATCACCGCCCAGACGTCGGCGAACGGCGCGGGCACCACGCCCTCGACGACCCGAGCGCCCGGGATCGCGGCGGTCAACGTCCGCAGTCGGGCCACGGCGTCCACGCGAACGGGCTCGGGGCGAATGGATTCGAGGTGAGCCGGTTCGAGCCGAACGGGCTCGCCGCCGGTGGGTTCGACGCGAACGGGCGCGACGTCGGTGGGTTCGATGCCCGCCGGTGCGACTCGGGTGGGTTCGACGCCGCCCGATCCGACGGTGCCGGGGTCGAGTGGCTCGGTCATGCCGTCCACATCCTTCGGAATCCCGCCCGGGCGCGATGCAGCCGGGACTTGACGGTGCCTTCGGGGACGCCGAGCAGCTCGGCGGCGGTCTGTTCGTCCAGGCCCTCGATGTCGCGCAGAACCAGTACGGCGCGGTGCTCGGGCGACAGCCTGGCCAGTACGTCGTCGATGTCGGCGGCCAGTTGCGGGTCGCCGGGGGCGGGCAGTTCGGTGGATTCGACCGGGGTGTCGCGTACCGCCCGGCGGGCGATCCGGATCGCCTCGCGGACCGCGATCGCGCGCACCCAGCCGTACAGCGCCTCCGGTTCCTCGAGTGTGCGCAGCGCGCGGAAGACCACGACCAGCGTTTCCTGGACCGCGTCCTGGCGGGCGTCGAGGGCGATCGGACCGCAGATGGTGGCGACGTAGGGGATCAGATGGTCGAGCAGGTCGCTCATCGCGAGGGTGTCGCCGCGACGGGCGACGCGGGCGAGGGCGATCCCGCGCGTACGGCGGTCGGCCGCGCCGTCTCTGACCTGGGCGACGTCCCCGACGTGGGCGACGTCCCCGATGTGCGCGGCGTCCCCGACGTGGGCGGCGTCCTCGACGTGGGCGCCGTCCCCGATTTGCGCGGCGTGCGCGGCGTGGATTTCGGCCGGCTTCTCGGTTCGGTCCGCGGCTCGGCTTCCGACTCGGTCTTCGACTCGGCCTCGGACTTCTCGGGTTCGGTCTTCGGTTCGACGATCCGGCACGGTGGTGATCATCTCCCGGTGGCCCGGGTCCGGGGCAGTCGGCTCCGCGTGCGGCGGAATCCGGTCAGGGCGAGTCGTGCGGCCGCGTAGCCGAATGCCAGGCAAACCGGCGTGTAGACGGCCAGGTTGAGGCGATGGAACGTACTGCCGGGGTCGCTCCCGATGCCCACCGCCCAGACCAGTCCGGCCGTACTCCGGATCGCGAGTCCGGCGGCCACCGCCGCGGTGATCAGCGCGCTGATCCGGCCGCCTCGACCGCGGCTGTGCGCGTACACGCCGACGGCGCCGGTGCCGAGCAGCGCGCAGAGCGGCAGCAGGACGCGTGGGGTGAACGGGACGTCGGCGTTGAGCAGCCCCTGCGAGAGCGCTTCGGTACTGCCGGCGGGCCAGGTCGAGCCGGTCGCCCAGAACGCGTGCAGGAGGGCATCGGCGGTGAGCAGTGCGGCGACCGCCGTACCGGCCCGCTTGCCGGCGGCGGTGGATGTGTCGGTGGTCGGCATGGCCCTTCGCTCGGGTCCGGCGGCTCGGCCGGGCCCGTTGGCTCCGGCGGGTTCGGTGACTCCGGTGGATCCGGTGGTGGTGTGCACGGCACGGTCCCCTCTCGGGGCTGACGAGCTGTCAGCCGGTCGCCGGGAAGAGGACGCGGGGCCGGAAAAGGTTCCCTGTGACGCCGGACACACCACCGCAAACCCTGCCGCGCACCGCCCTGGCTCGGTCGGCCGCAGCGCGGGGTGCGGTATGAGGCGGCCCGTCGACGCGCATCCGGGCCGGGTGGCCCGGTTGCGGGCGTTTCGTGGGTGGGGTGGGAGGGGAGCGCGACGGCCGATTGCCGCCGGCGGGTGGGTGGGCCGGGTCGTCACGATGGATTCATGAGTTTCGAGAGCAAAGCCCCGACAGGGGCGACCGAGACCGCGCGTGAGCCGATGCTGCCCCCCACCCCCACCCCCGCCCCCGAGCGCGCCGCGCTTGCGGTCCTGGAAACGTTCTTTGCGGCCGAGGCCGCCTACATCGCGGGCGGCGGGCGTGGCAAGGCGAGCTTCGAGGCGCTTGCCGCGTGTCTCGCGCCGGACGTGGTCATGTACCAGTCGCCGGGTCTCCCCTACGGCGGTCCTCGCTACGGTCCGAGCGGGATCGAGGACTTCATGGCCGCGATGAGCGAGGCGTGGCGGGAGATGGAGTTCCTCGAACAGCGCTTCGCCGTCGACGGCGAGTCGGTGGCGATCCTCAACCGGGGTCTGTTGACCGCGCGTGCCACCGGCCGGGTCCTGGACACCTGGGTGATGCAGATGATCACCGTCCGGGACGGCCTGATCACCGAGATTCGCCCGTTCTACTGGGACACCAAGGCGGTGGACGCGGCCCTGACGCCCTGACCTCCGACATCCCGGCACCCCACTGCCCCGCCGCCCGCCGCGTGGGGCCGGCTCGGGTGTGCGGCCGGCTCGTCACGGCCGCGGGTGCGTGCGGGGCCGGTCGGCCGGTCGGCCGGTCGCGAAATTACCGATGCGCTACCGATTCCGCAGCCGCGTGACGTTCGTAGGGTCCTGTTCGCGGCGGACGATGCGCGGTCGAGTACGGCGGCTCATCGGCGTCGTCGCACGTCAGGTCGGTTCGGGGGCGCAAGCCCGCCCGACGGGAACGCACCCACGAAGAGGACGAGTTCATGGCGCACACGCAGCAGCGCACGACCGCGGTCGGCTACCACCTGGACCGGCCGCAGGACGGCTTGGACGGGCTGGTCCGGCGGGAGGAGGAGGTGCCTCGGCCGGGCCCGAACGAAGTGCTGATCCGGGTGCGGGCGGCCTCGCTCAATCGGCGGGACCTGATGATCCTCGACGGTACGTACGTCATCCCGGCGACGCCGGGCGTGGTGCCGCTGAGCGACGGCGCCGGCGAGGTGGTCGCGGTGGGCGAGGGGGTACGGCGGGCCGTCGTCGGCGACCGGGTCGCGGTCACCTACTTCCGGAGATGGATCGACGGCCCGATGACGCTCCCGCTGGTGAGTGAGCAGTACGGGGCCAATCTCGGCGGAATGCTGACCGGATATCAGGTCGTCGACGAGGAGTCGGTGGTACGGATTCCCGAGCACCTGTCCTACGAGGAGGCGGCCACGCTGCCCTGCGCGGCCGTCCTGGCCTGGGCCGGGTTGACCACCGGGCCGCGGCCGATGGTCGCGGGGGACACCGTGCTCGTGGTCGGCGCGGGTGCGGTGGCGCTGTTCGGCGTGCAGTTGGCGGCGGCGTCGGGTGCGCGGGTGATCGCGGTCGCGTCGGGCGCGGACAAGGCCGCGCGGCTCGTGGAACTGGGCGCGGCGAAGGTGGTGGACCGGCGGATCACGCCCGACTGGGCGTCGGCGGTGGTCGAACTCACCGGCGGTCGGGGCGTCGACGTGATCCTGGAGGCGGTCGGCGCGCCCACCATCGCCAACTCGATCGCGTCGATCGGCTTCAACGGGCAGATCTCCCTGGTCGGGGCCTTCCCCTCGGACGGAGCCGGCTTCGACCCGAACCTGTTCAACGGCCGCTTCTTCAGCGTCCAGCGACTCGCGGTGGGCAACCGAACCACCTTCGAGCACCTCAACACCGTGCTGGCCGAGCACGGGATCCGCCCGGTGATCGACCGTGTCTTCGCCTTCGACGAGACCCCGAAGGCCTACGAACACCTCCGCACCGGCGGCCCCTTCGGCAAGGTGGTGATCACACTGCCGTAGGCCGGGGCGCGGTCGAGGGGTGCCGCCGACGTGCGAACAACCGGCCGTCCCCCCTCGAAACGTGGCGAGGGAGAGGCGCGCCGGTGGCCCGATGGGTTGCCGGACCGTGCCGGCCCCGGGCATGCTGAGTGAGCCGGGCGATGATGATGAGCCGGCGCGAATTGCGGGCGTGCGGGGGTGCTGGGCGTGGCGAACGTCGGGAGCAGGCGCACAGGCGTGGGCTGCGACCGGTCCGTCGGTCCGTGTGGGTTTCGTTAGGTACGCCAGGAGCAGAGACCTGGCGGTGTCCCGACGGAGTTCCATGTCTCGCACCGCACATCACCCGACCCCGCGCCGGTGGGAAGCCGGTTCCGATCGGGCCTCCGGGGCGCCTTGGCGCGCCGTGGTCCGTTTCGACCTGCGCTACAGCGCCCGGGTCCGGGCGGAAGCCGCGCGCCTGGGCCGGCGTCCGCACCCGCAGCGGATCTGCCGGCGAGTGGATGTCCACGCCTGGGGGCGGTACAACACTTCCGACGGCGCGCTCGCCGCAGCCGCGACGCGTGCCGAGCGGCGGGAACGGTCGCGACTTCGTGCGAGTGTCGCGATGCTGCGGGCGCTGGTCAACGACCGGACCGGGCGGGGGCTCGACCTGGATGCGGCGGACGCGGTGGAGATTCCGGCGGCGCGCCATCGCCGCAATGAGTTGTACCAGGCTTGATGGTCGGGGGTTGCGGGCTGGTCCGGTGGCAGCCGGGCCGGGTCGGGTTGTGACCGGGTGACCGGGTGACCTGTGATCGGGTGGTCGGGTGGTCGGGTGATGGAGGGTGGTTGTCGGCGCCGGCCGGTGCGGCGTCGTCGGGTTGCGGGATTGCCTTCCGCAACGTGTGCGCGTTTGCGGAGTTCGGTGGTCAGTCCTCGGTGAAGTAGGAGTACGGGGCGACGGATACGCCTTCGACGACGGCTCGTTCGTCGTCCTCGTCCGCTTCGGGGTCGAGGTCGGTGGCCTGGCGGGAACCCATGGACCAGATGGCGAATCCGGCCCGGAAGGCGTAGCCGATGTCGGTTTCGGTGCCGGTGTGGCCGAGAGCGGTCAGCTCCGCGACCACCTCGTCCAGGAAGCGCCAGGTCAGTTGCACGCCGTCGAGGTGGACCTCGGCACGGGTGCCGGCGCCGTGGCCGAGTTCGACCAACTCGACGGTGTCGTCCGGGAGATAGCAGATGACCAGGGTCGGATCGGTGCGGTAGACGGCCCGGGAGCGGCCCGGCCCGTGGACCGGCTCGCCGATCCGGGCCTCGACCCGCGCTCGGGCGTCACCGACCTCGACGAGCGCGACGCCGCGCCCGGGGATGATGTTCATCCGCGTCATGGTGCCGGCCGGGATCCTCCGCTCGGGAGGTGGGCCGGGTGTGGCCCGCCCGGAGCCGGCTCGGATGTATCCGGGCACGATCGGGGCGCGATCCGCGCGCGTTCCGCGCCGGATTGTGGCGTGAGCGCATGCCATGCCCGTCGCCCGGCTGCCGCCCGCTTCGTCAGGCGATTTCGGCCGGCTCGGGTGCCCGCTCGGGTGCCGGCGCCGGGAAGCGGTTGCGGAAGGTGAAGGCGTAGGGGGTCGGGCCGTGTTCGCGCAGATGGTCCAGGCGGATCCGGCCTTCGGCGGAGGTGGGGACGGTGCCGGCCGGGAGCCACCACAGGACCTGCGAGATCTCGGCGATGTGTGCGAACCAGTCCTGGCGGCGGCGCAGGTATTCCAGATGGCCGCTGCGGTAGACGAAATCCCAGAGCCGATCCGGGTCCTCCCAGACCGACATGGTCACGATCGTGTCGGCGTCGTACGGGCGGATGTCGGTCGTGTCGGCGACCCCCTCGTCCTCGCCTTTCAGCCGCCAGACGAAGCCGGGAGCGTGGTCCGCGAGTTCGTTCACCGGATCGAGGCCGGCGACGAAGTCGGCCATGGTCGGGGTGTCCAGAGGGGCGAGCATGCGTGCCACGTTGAATTGGGCGATGTGGTGTGTCGAGGGCATGGGATCACCTCACCAGGTGCCGAGCTATATGTCAACGAGAATTGTTTTTAGAGATCCGGCGACGAGCAGGGGGTCGGCCGGCGCGGTTCAGTCGGCCGGTCGGTCCTGGTCCGGCACCTCGTCCGCCACCTTGTCCACGACCTCGTCCACCTCCTCCGTCACCCGCTCCAGGACCACGCAGCAGCGTCCGGGTACCGAGTCGAGCCGGGCCCGGTAGGCGCTCGTTTCCAGACCGTCGAGAAGCCCTTCGAGGAGTGCCAGATTCATCCCGCACACCAGCGGCGGGAAATCCTCGGCCAGTTGGTGGAAGGGACAGTTGCGGAGCAGGATCCGGGAGGGGGTGTGCGCCGGCTCGTCGGCCGCCGACGCCGTGGGGACGCACCCCTGCTCGGGATCCGGGACCGGCTCGTACCCGCGTGCCGTCAGCGCCGCGACCACACGTTCCCGTTCGTGCTCGTTCGCGCCCTCCTGCTCCGTTCCCGGCCCCGGCCCGACGAGTGTGCGCCCGGCGTCCCGCCCGGTGTCGTACGCGGCCGCGTGTACCGCCCGATCCGCGCCCGCTCGCTCGACCGCGTCCGCCAGGATCTGCCCGGCCGTGTCGTAGGCCCGCGGCGGCAGCGTCACGGTGGTCTCGACCGCGCTGCGCCGGTACAACTTCGCCGGCCGACCGGCGCCCGGGCCGCTCCGACCCGCGGGCCGCGCGAACTCGGTACTCAGCAGTCGTGCCTCGACCAGCTTGTCCAGGTGGAACGCCGCGAGCGTGCGCTGGATCCCGACCGCATCGGCCGCCTCCGCCCGCCCGACGGGGCCCTGGGCCGTGGCGACGTAGCGGTACAGGGCCCGGCGTACCGGATCGGCGAGCACACCGACCGCATCGAGTGCGTCGTCACCGGGCGGGGGAGGGGAAGCGAGGTCGGACACAACCGGAGTGTAGGCGAGCCGGCGCCGACGCTCCCGGGACGGGCCGGCCAAGCGCGGCAGCGCGGGCGGCACCGCCGAGGTGCGGGCCCGGGGCGGGCGGCCTCGCGGGTGGGTGGCGGCTCGGTTCTGCGGTCGGCGTACTTGAGGGTCGCGGTCGCGCGGCTGGGATGTCCGGTGGGCCTACCCGGTGAATCGACAGGTCGGCGAGCGGGCCCGGTTTGTTCGCGTTCGGCGGTTGCCCCGGTTCGGCGGCTTCGTTCAGCCGGGTACGTCCAGGCGTTGGGTGCCGACGACCGACAGCAGTCGTAGCGCCTCCTCGGCGGGCGAACCGGGTGCCGCGGTGTAGATCACCACGCGCTGGTCGCGGTCGGTGATGTCCAGGACATCGCAGTCGACGGTGATCGGACCCACCAGCGGGTGCTGAAGGGTCTTGCACAGGGTGGGCTCGGCGCATACGTCGTGCGAGGCCCACAGTTCGGCGAACTCCCGGCTTCCGGACAGGAGTTCGTGTACCAGCTCGGCCACCTCCGGATCGTCCGGGTAGCGCGCGGCGGTGGCGCGCAGGTGCCGGGCCGCGGTGCGCGCGAAGGCGTCCGAGTCGGACAGGCCGTACAGCCGCCGATCCTGCGGGTGCGGCCCCAGGAAGACCCGGCGCACCAGGTTGCGGTCGCGCCGGGACAGGGCGGAGAAGTCCTCCATCAGGGCCGCGGCCAGATCGTTCCAGGCGATCACCTCGTACGTCGCGGACATCACCAGCGCGGCCGCCTGCGGTAGGCGGTGCAGCAGGTCCAGGATGCTCTGCCGTACCTCCCGCGAGGGCCCGGACGGTGGACCCGGCGGGGCGCCGGCGAGGTGGTGGAGGTGATCGCGCTCGGCGTCCGACAGCCGCAGGGCCCGAGCCAGTCCGGCCAACACCTCGCGCGAGGGGCGCGGCGCGCGGGCCTGTTCCAGTCGCGTGTAGTACTCCGTCGAGATGAACGCCAGTTGCGCCGCCTCCTCACGGCGCAGCCCCGGGGTACGCCGGCGCGCCCCGGCGGGCAGGCCCACGTCGGCGGGGGTGATGCGCTCGCGCCGACTGCGCAGGAACTCGCCCAGTTCTCGTCTGTCCACTCCCCCAGTGTGCGCGGCGGCGTCGATGCCCAGCCAGGTACCGCCTGTGCCTGGCTGGGCATCACCGGCGGCGGCAGGCTCGCCGCCATGGACACCACACCGAACACCCCCACGCCGAACACCACCACCCCCGCCGTCGTCCGGGACGGTTTGCTGGCCGGCAAGGTCGCCTTCGTCACCGGCGCCGGAAGCGGCATCGGCGCCGCCGCGGCCCGGCTGTTCGCCCGGGAGGGCGCCCGGGTGCTGCTCGCGGCGCGGACGGAGAGCCGGCTCAAGGCGGTCACGGAGGACATCCGGGCCCTGGGCGGCATCGCGGACTACACGGTCTGCGACCTGGCGGACGCGGACGACGTGCGCGCCGCCGTCGACCGTGTCGTGCACCTGTACGGCCGGCTGGACGTCGCCTTCAACAACGGCGCGACGGGCACCCCGCCCGGCCCGATGGACCAGGTCCGGGAGGCGGACTTCGACCACGTCTACACGGTGAACCTCAAGGGCACCTGGCTGGCCATGGTCGCCGAGGTCACCGCGATCCGCGCCACCGCCGGAACCGGGGCGATCGTCAACAACTCCAGCGTCGGCAGCCTGTGGGGCAATCCCGAACTGCCCGCCTACGGGGCGATGAAGCGAGCGGTCAACAGCCTGACCGAGTCGGCCGCCGTCACGTACGGCCCCGAGGGCATTCGGGTCAACGCCATCGCCCCCGGCACCACGCTCACCGAGATGGTGCGCGAGTGGGAGGACAACTCCCCCGGCGTCATCGAGCGCCTGAACGCCCGGACACCGCTGGGCCGCGCCGCCGAGCCCGAGGAGATCGCCCAGGCCGCCGCCTGGCTCCTCAGCGACCGTTCCTCCTACATCACCGGCACGGTCCTCCGCGTCGACGGCGGCATGAGCGCTTGACGCCCGGGGTCGGGGAGGGGGAGGGGCAGGGACGACGGGCCGGGCTTGCCCGGGTCGGCCGCACCGTCGTTGCGCAACATAAGGTTGCGGATTGCCGGTGTGCCGATTAAGGTAATGCGCAACCGATGGTTGCTTATTGGAGGTCCGCAGTGGAGTTTGGACAGTTGGAGCGCGAGATTCGCATCGACGCGGCACCGGAGGTCGTGTTCGATGTGGTGAGTCGTCCCGAGCACATCAGGATGTGGTGGTCCGACGACGCGTCGTTCGAGCCGGTGCCGGGCGCGGTCGGCGAACTGGTGTGGGGCGATCGCGCCGCGGTTGAAGCGATCACGGTGATCGATGTGGATCCTCCGCACAGGTTCACGTTCCGCTGGGTCGCCCCTGCCGATCAGCTGCCCGATGCGGGCAACTCCCTCCTGGTGACCTTCGAGCTGGAGCCATCCGGTGACGGCACGATTCTGCGCCTGACCGAGAGCGGCTGGCGGGAGCGGGGCTGGGAGGCCGCTGTGCTCGAGGACGCCTTCCACGACCACGAGCGCGGCTGGGACCTGTTCCTGCCCAGGCTGCAGGGCTACGCCCCCTCCGTGGTGGCGCGATGACCGCCGCCGTCGACGACGAACTCTGGTCGGCGATCGGCGACCCGATCAGGCGCCGCCTGCTCGACCTGCTGCTCGCGGAGGGGGTCGGCACACCGACCGGCCTGAGTGATCGTCTCCCGATCTCGCGCCAAGCGGTCACCAAGCACCTGGGCGTGCTCGATCGCGCAGGCCTCGTACACGCGACACCGATGGGCCGCGAGCGGCGCTACGAGGTCGACGAGGCGCAACTCGGCCGCGCCGTCCGGCAATTGAACGAAGTCGGCAAGACGTGGGATGCGCGACTGAACCGCATCAAGCGCATCGCAGAAGAGATCGAGCGTCGGAAACACGACTGACCGGCAGGCCGGCTGAACGACAGGCCGAAGGACCTAAGGACCTATGGACCGAAGGACCGAAGGACCGAAAGGGCGACCGACCGGCCGCCGGGCCTCGCGAAGCCTCCCGTAGTTGCGGTCGCGACGGAACTCGCGGTGGTGGCGGATGTGACGCCCGAGCCTGCGCCATCACGGAAACATCGATCACCCGGAGGACACCATGAGTGGCTTGCTGCTCGAGAACAAGAACGCTGTGATCCATGGCGGCGGGGGCGCCATCGGCGGCGCCGTCGCGCGGGTATTCGCCCGGGAGGGTGCGCGGGTCTTCATCGCCGGACGCACACAGGCCAAGCTCGACGCCGTGGCCCGTGACATCGCCGCCGCGGGCGGAACGGTCGAGACCGCGCTGGTCGACGTCTTCGATCAACAGGCGGTCGAAGCGCACGCCGACGCGGTCGCGGCGACGGCCGGGAGTATCGACATCGCCCTCAACGCCGTGAGTGTCATGCACGACCAGGGCACTTTGTTGGCGGACCTCTCGGCGGAGGAGTTCATGCGGCCGATCGACGGTTTTCTGCGGTCGCTGTTCATCACCAGCAAGGCTGTGGCACGGCACATGGGTCACAAGCGTCCCGGCGTCATCCTGACCTTGTCCGAGCCGGGTGCCAAGCTGGCCGTGGGCGGCATCCTGGGGCACGGGGTGAGTGCCGCCGGCAAGGAGGCGTTCTCGCGGCTACTGGCCGCGGAGCTGGCACCCGGCAACATCCGGGTGATCGGCATCCGTCCGCACGCTGTCGTCGATGCGCCGGCGGCGGGTTCCTACACCGAGGAACTCTTCGGGCGAACCGCGGCGGCGGCGGGGCAGTCGGTTCAGGAAATGCTCGAAAGCGGGGGCATGGTGGAGGGGACGCTGTTGAAGAGGCTGCCCACGCTCTCCGAAATCGCGGAGACGGCCGCGTTCCTGGCCTCGGATCGAGCCGGCGCCATGACCGGGACGATCGCCAATCTGTCCGCCGGCGCACTTGTCGACTGAGGTCGCTGTGCGCGATCGGGCCGACAAGGCCGAACTGCTTCGCTCCCTGCACGTCCCGGGCGCTCCGCTGGTGCTGCCCAACGCCTGGGACGTGGGCAGCGCCCGCACCGTCGTCGACGCGGGCTTCCCGGTGGTCGCGACCGCGAGCAACGCGATCGCCGCCGCTCTGGGCTACAACGACGGTGAGGGTGCTCCGAGCGCGGAGATGATGTTCGTTGCCCGACGCATCGCAGCCTCCGTCGATGTGCCGGTCACCGTCGACGCCGAGGCCGGCTACGGGATGGCGCCCGAGGAACTGGTCGAACTGCTGACCGGGATCGGAGTCGTCGGCTGCAACATCGAGGACAGCGATCACGCCGACGGCGGCCTGATCGACGTCGACGTCCGTGCCACCTATATCGCGCGGATGCGCGCAGCCGCCGACCGTATCGGGGTGCCGCTGGTCATCAACGCCCGGATCGACTCCTTCTTCCCCACCTCGCCTCTGGCCGAGCATCGCAAGCGTGCCGATGCGATCGGCAGGGCCAAGGCGTACCGGTCGGCCGGCGCCGACTGCGTGTTCCCACCCGGAGCCGGGCCGGACGACCTCCGAGCCATCGTCGCCGCGGTCGACGCGCCGGTGAACGGGGGCCTTCCGCTGAAAGGCGGGTCGCTCGCCGAGCTCCGTGCCCTCGGTGTGGCCCGAGTCTCCGTGGGACCCCAGCTGTACCGCAGCGCACTCGACCACCTGCATGCCGATCTCCGGCATCTCCTCGACGCCCGAAAGTGACGGGCCGTCACTGCCGCGTACAGGGTGGTGAACGACGAGGACGAACTCGCAAAGGCGTACCGGAACTCGGCGGCTCACAGCGGTGTGCCGCCGAGTTCCGGTACTGCTTGAAGGACGCTGCTTGAGGACCGCGAGGACTTCGACGACGACGAGCAGGTGGTGGCGCGGCCGGGGCCCGCCACCGCGGGCCCCGTACCGGGAGGGCGCAATCGCGGCCGGCTCAGATGTCGAGGAAGCGGATGTCCTTGGCGTTGTGTTGGATGAAGGAGCGGCGGGCTTCGACGTCCTCGCCCATCAGTACCGAGAACAGGTCGTCGGCCTGCGCGGCGTCGTCCAGGGTGACCCGGCCGAGTACGCGGTGGTCCACGTCCATGGTGGTGATGCGCAGTTCCTCGGCGTTCATCTCACCCAAGCCCTTGAAGCGCTGGATGGTGTCGTCGCGCAGGCGCTTGCCGCCGTCGGTTCCGCGGGTGAGGAGTGCGTCGCGCTCGCGGTCGGAGTAGGCGTACTCGAAGTCGTCCCGGCTCCACTTGATCTTGTAGAGCGGCGGCCGCGACAGGTAGACGTGACCGGCCTCGACCAGCGGACGCATGAAGCGGAACAGGAAGGTCAGCAGCAGGGTGTTGATGTGCCGACCGTCGACGTCGGCGTCCGCCATCAGGATGATCTTGTGATAGCGGAGCTTCTCGATGTCGAAGTCCTCGTGCACACCGGTGCCGAAGGCCGAGATGAGCGCCTGGACCTCGGTGTTCTGCAGGATCTTGTCGATCCTGGCCTTCTCGACGTTCAGGATCTTGCCGCGGATCGGCAGGATCGCCTGGTACATCGGGTCACGGCCGGACTTGGCCGAACCACCGGCCGAGTCGCCCTCGACGATGAAGATCTCGCACTTCGTCGGGTCGTTCGACTGACAGTCCGACAGTTTGCCGGGCAGCGAAGCCGATTCCAGCAGACCCTTGCGGCGTGTCAGTTCACGGGCCTTGCGGGCCGCGACGCGCGCCGTGGCCGCCTGGATCGACTTCCGGATGATGTCCGCTGCCTCGTTCGGATTCCGGTCGAACCAGTCGTTGAGGTGCTCGTGCACGACCTTCTGCACGAAGGTCTTCGCCGACGTGTTGCCCAGCTTGGTCTTCGTCTGACCCTCGAACTGCGGCTCACCCAGCTTCACCGAGACGATCGCCGTCAAACCCTCGCGGATGTCCTCACCCGCGAGGTTGTCGTCCTTCTCGCGCAGGAACCTCCGCTCCCGCGCGTACCGGTTGACCAGGCCCGTCAGCGCCGCGCGGAAGCCCTCTTCGTGAGTACCGCCCTCGTGCGTGTGGATCGTGTTCGCGAAGGAGTACACGCTGTCGGAGAACCGGGTGTTCCATTGCATCGCGACCTCCACCGACAGCAGGCGCGCGGTGTCCTCCGCCTCCAGCGAGATGATCGACGGGTGGACGGGCTCGCCCTTGCGCGCGTTCAGGTACTTCACGAAGTCGACGATGCCGCCCTCGTAGAAGTACGTCACCGTCCGCGCCATCGGCTCGGACACGTCCGCGTCCGGGTCGTCGGCGCCCACCGTTGCCTTCGCGGATGCGCGCTCGTCGGTCAGCGTCAGGGTCAGGCCCTTGTTGAGGAAGGCCATCTCCCGGAAGCGGCGCGACAGTGTCTCGAAGGAATACTCGATGGTCTCGAAGATGTCGCCGTCGGCCCAGAACGTCAGCGAGGTGCCGGTCTCGGAGGTCTCCTCGTGCTGCTTGAGCGGGGCGGTCGGCACGCCCCTCTCGAACTCCTGGCTCCAGCGGTGCCCGCCGTTGCGCACCTCCGCCTCCACCCGCGTCGACAGGGCGTTGACCACCGACATGCCCACGCCGTGCAGACCGCCGGAGACGGCGTAGCCGCCGCCGCCGAACTTGCCGCCCGCGTGCAGCACCGTCAGGACGACCTCCAGGGCCGGCCTGCCCTGGGACGGCACGATGTCCACCGGGATGCCACGCCCGTTGTCGACGACCTTGATCCCGTCGTCGGCCAGGATCGTCACGTCGATGCGGTCCGCGTGCCCCGCGAGGGCCTCGTCGACCGAGTTGTCGACGATCTCGTAGACCAGGTGGTGCAGACCGCGCTCACCGGTGGAACCGACGTACATGCCAGGCCGCTTGCGGACCGCATCCAGGCCCTCCAGGACCTGGATCTGGCCGGCGGTGTAGGACACGTCCCCCGCGTTGCCCGTGGTGTGCGCGGCTGCGGTGGTGTCGGCCGAAAGGTCGGAAGGAATGCCGGGATCGGTCACAGGGGCGCTCTCTTTTCTGCACGTTTCTGGCACGACGAACCGCGCTCCCACCCGGTGGACGGGAGCGGCATGACATCGGACGGAGGTCGGCGCGGGATCGGCCCACCGGCCGGGTCCTGTTCCGCCGGGTTCACCATAGAACCGAGAACCAGGTTTAGCACACCCGATGCGTGCAATGCAGGCGTGGCTAAAAGGGCTTCAGGTGCCTCTGTGAAGGCCGTGTAGCGCCGGAGTTGATCCCCCCTACGTATGAAGCATGAAAACTCGTTGGATCGCCGTCTGGGGATTTTCTTGCTCGGAGCTGCGGGCCCTGAAAAAAGGGACCCCGGCACGGCCCGGAATTGCTCCGTGGAGCCCCTCGAAGCCGCCTACGCAGACATGAGGCATCCGCATCGAGGTCATCCACCCGCCGTCCCGGGTGGAGGCGCCCACGGCGCATTGCCGCCGATTCGTGCGGGCTTTCCTTCTCGACCGGTGCAGCTCGGTGCCGGCCGGTGCCGGTCGGGATATCGGCGGCCGGTGGCAACGGGCATGGGGGCAGGGCGACTTCCGGAGCCGACCGTCGGCCGCGCGGGTCGGACCGGTACTCGTTGCCGAGACCGCGATCGATCGCTCGGCCCGCGAGGTTCTCCTCGGTTGTCCTCCAGGGGAGCGAGTGAACCGGTGCCCGGAATCGCCGGCGGCGACGAGCAGGTCGCCGGCGGCGCCGGGCGCGTCGGTGCGCTCTGCGGACGCCACTCCCGACGGCGCTCGGCCGGTGCGTTCCGGCCCGGTCGCGGACCGGTCAGGCGTCTGTTCCGTCGGCCGTGCGCAGGGTTCGACGGACGGCGTCGCGGAGCCAGTGGTGTGCTCCGTCGGCGGCGTGGCGGGGGTGCCAGGCCATGCCGATGGCCACCGGTGGCAGCGGCAGGGGGATGTCGAGGAGGTGGAGGCCCAGCGCGGTTGCAGTCTCGGTCAGGGGCGAGGGGGCGGCGCCCGGGAGAGTGGCGGGGACGAGGCAGACGAAGTCGCTGCGGGCGGCGAGGGTCATCGCGGCCAGGTGGCCGGGGAGCACGACGGCGACCCGCCGGTGGAGGTCGAGTTCGGCCAGGGCGGTGTCCAGGGGCCCGGTGAATCGGCCACGGCGACTGACCACGACGTGTTCGGCGGCGGCGAGCCGGGCCGGGGTCGGGGTTCCCTCGGTGAGGGGGTGACCGGGGCGCACGCCCGCCACCATCCGGAGGGTGAGCAGTACTTCGACCCGGGTCTCGGGGTCGATGTGGTCGATGGATCCGATTTCCAGGTCGATCCGGCCGTCGCGAAGGACCGGTCCGCCCTCCAGGTCCTCGGTTCTGAACCGAAACGAAACCCCGGGCGCTTCCAGTCGGGCCAGTCGCAGCAGTCCGGGCGCCAGTGCCGCGCCGACGAAGTCGGCGGCCTGGAGGGTGAACGTGCTGCTCAGGGCGGCGGGGTCGACACCGGCGTCGGGGGTCAGCAGCGCGCCGAGCCGGCGCACCACGGTGGCGGCTTCGTTGCGCAGGGCATGAGCGCGGGGGGTGGGGACCATGACCTGTCCGGCCCGCACCAGGAGGGGGTCCTGGAGGATGCGGCGCAGGCGGGCGAGAGTACGGCTCATGGCGGCGGGGGAGGTGTGCAGGCGCGCGGCGGCGCGGGTCACACTCTGCTCGGTCAACAGGGCGTCCAGCGCGACGGCGAGGTTGGCGTCGATGACTGCGTCGGGGTTGTTCACCAGGGTAATTCCATTTCAGGCAATGATTCGTTGCTGAGATTCCTATTGTGGCAACACCGTGATCCTCCGCAGGATGAGGTCGTACCCATCAGGCACGACCCGTGAGGTTTTCATGATCGTCGTCACCGCTCCCACCGGGAACATCGGCCGCCGGCTGCTGACCCTGCTCCTGGAGTCCGTCTCGGACCGAGGCGAGGAACTGCGCGTGATCGTGCGCGACCCCGCCCGACTCACCGACGCGGTGCGCGAACGCGCCGAGGTGATCACCGGCTCGCACGGCACCCCCGAGGTCGTCGACCGTGCCTTCGAGGGCGCGGACGCCGTCTTCTGGCTCGCCCCGCCGGACGCCTCCCTGACCCCCTACGACGCCTACTCCGGCTTCACCCTTCCCGCCGCGAAGGCGCTTGCCGCCCACGGCGTGGGCCACGTCGTCGGCATCTCCGCGCTCGGCCGCGGCACCCCGCTCGCCGACCGCGCCGGACTCGTCACCGCGACCCTCGCCATGGACGACCTCATTGCCGGCACCGGCGTCGCCTACCGGGCACTGGCCTGCCCGTCCTTCTTCGAGAACTTCCTGGAGGAGGCCGACTCGATCCGGGAGAAGGGCGTCTTCGTCGACGTCGTCGCCCCCGACCGGAAAGCCCCTCTCGTCGCCACCGCCGACATCGCCGCCGTCGCCGCCCGACTGCTGCTGGACCGCTCCTGGACCGGCACGGAGAGCGTCCCGGTCCTCGGTCCGGAAGACCTTTCCTCCAACGATGTCGCCCGCATCATCGGCGAGCAGTCGGGTCGTTCCGTCCGCTACGAACGCCAGTCCTACGAGGGTCTGCGGACCGACCTCGTCGGCTACGGCCTCAACGAGGCGTTCGTCCAGGGCATCGTCGACATGAAGCGGGCCAAGGACGACGGCCTGGACGCCGGCGTCACGCGCACCCCGGACACCGCTTCCCCCACGACCTTCGAACAGTGGTGCGCCCAGACCCTCATGCCCGCCCTCCACCCCTGACACCCACCGCGAACAGCTCGCATCCGCGGCATTCACCGCACCGAAACCACCACTGCCTCAAAGGATTTGCCATGCTCTCTGTGGAAACCGAAACCCCGGTGACGGCGTTCATGCTCGTCAAGACCACGCCCGAATGGCTCGCGATGACCCCCCGGGAGCGGCTGGACGCCTTCACCACCGAGGTCGTCCCCGCGATCGAGGGCAAGGTCACCGGCGTCCGGTCACGCTTCTACGACACGGAGTTCTACTCCACGCGCGTCACCGACGTCTGGGTCTGGGAGGCCGTGGACCACCACGCCTACCAGCTCCTCATCGACGCGCTGCGCGAAACCCCGTTCTGGGACCGTTACTTCGACATCGTCGACCTCCTCGTCGGCACCGAGAACGGCTATGCCCGCACCTACGGCATCGACGCGGTCACCAGCATCTCCACATGACCACCGTCCGTTCCGCGCGACCGGTCGCCGGCGCCCCGAACGGCGGCCCGACCGACAACACCGCCCGCGGCCCCGGACGACACCCGGCCCTCTCGGCGCCGGCCCCACCCGGGCCCCGGGTGCATCCCGACCACCGACCGGCACCGGGGTGGAGGAAGACGGGCCGGGATTCAGTCGGTGCGGGCAGTGGTGTCGGGGGGTGCGTGGAACTGTACGAGGGCGTGTGTGCCCGAGGTGCGCCATGCGGGTTCGGTGGCGTCGAGGTGGCGTACGGTATCCGGTTCGAGGCCGACGATCACGTCGGACTTGAGGGTGCGTAGCGATGCGACCGGGCCCGGGAAGTAGCCGACCGTGTCGCGGAAGGGGGTGGTCGGCGGCCAGTGCAGGTCGCCGACCAGGCGGCGGTGGTTCAGGTCGCCCTTGAGGATGGTCACCGTCGCCGAGGCGAAGTCGGCGCGCAGGTCCTCGGGCATCGCGGTGTAGGGCAGGGGCGCGCATGCGAATGCGTGGGTGCGCACGTCGAGTCGGCGTGCCGCCGTCGCCTGCCACAGGCGTTCGCCGACGCGCCCCGCGTGCCCGGGGGCGGCCCTGAGTCGACGCAGGCACGCGAGCACGTCGGCCGGTGTCGCGTCGGAGACGTAGTACGGGTGGGGCTTGACGTGTAGTACGACGTCGGCGGCGAGTCCCGTGTCGAGCAGGTGGTCGATCAGTACGAGGTCGGGGATCAGTTCGCCGCCCGCGTTGTCGGCGACCACGCACACGCGTCCGCCCGGTTCGGCCGCGAGGTGGCGCAGGAGCCGTGCGGTGTCGTCGGCGACCAGCGGACCCTGCGGCCCGTAACGATGCCTCGCGGTGCCCGAGTCGGTTCCCACCGGGCCCGAGTCGCTGTCCGCGGTGCCTGCGTCGGTCGTCGCCGTGCCCGAGTCGGTCTTCGCGGTGAGGCGGAAGCCCAGGTCGGCGCGGTTGCCCCACAGCGATGCCATGACGAGCGCGTACGGCAGTTCGTCCGCGTCGAGCCGGGCGGTCGCCGCGAGGCCCGCCAACTCCTCGTCGACGGCGGGACCGTCGAGTTCGACGCGCTTGGTCGGGCCGAACGGATCGATGCCGCGCCAGGGGCCCGCACCCGGCCCGCTGTCGAAGTAGCCGAAGGCGCCCAGCAACCGACGGTAGAAGTAGCTTTCCGCCCACAGGAACGGGGCCTGCGTCCACGGACGTTCGTAGTACCCGCCGTGTTCGGCCCAGGCCGCCCACCGTGCCGCGTCGTGAGCCTCCGGGGGCAGAGGGCGGACGACGTCGTGCAGCGTCTCGGCGACCAGCCCCTCCAACGCGTCCAGTTGTCGTGCGGCGAGCGGGAAGGCCGCGGCCAGCCTGCGTACCAGTTCGGGGTGGCGGTCGTGGAAGACGGTGAGTCCGTAGGAGCCGGGATCGCTCCACATGATCGGCAATGGCGGCACGCCGATCAGCTTAGGCGGCGTCCCGCAATTCCCCGAGCAGGGCATCACGGACGTCGACGGCAGACGGGACGGTCGGGTGGGCCTGTCGGCGGCCTTCGCGTGGGGTCGGGTGCGGGGGCTGGGCCACCCGGTCACCCGGTCACCCGGTCACCCGGGCACCCGGCCACCCGGGCACCCGCGGTGAGCGCGACCGGGCGGCGCTTGACTCTCACGTTGCGTCATGCCGCATTGTCGGTGGCGTGGAAGAGCACTTGACGGTGGGACGTGTGGCCGAACTGGCCGGGGTGAGCGTGCGCACGCTGCATCACTACGACGAGATCGGCCTGGTGCAGCCGTCCGCGCGGACCGCGGCCGGATACCGGGCCTATGCGGCAGGTGACGTGGAGCGGTTGCGGGAGGTGCTCGCCTATCGGCGACTGGGCTTCGGCTTGCGCGAGATCGCGGATCTGGTCGACGACCCGACCACCGACGCGATCGCGCACCTGCACCGGCTGCGCGGCCTGCTGCTGGAACAGCGCGACCGCACCGCCGCCATGGTGGCGGCCATAGACAGCGAACTGGAGGCCCGGGCCATGGGCATCAGAACGACACCGGAGGAGCAACTGAAGGTGTTCGGCGCGCAGTTGTACGAAACGATCGGGTCGGCGTACCCCGCGACGCGACGCACCGAACCGCGGATCGCCGCGCGGGTCTGGGAGGCGCTCGGGGACGCCCGGACGGTACTGAACGTCGGGGCCGGTACCGGCTCCTACGAGCCCCCCGACCGCGACGTCACGGCGGTGGAACCGTCGGCGGTCATGCGGGCCCAGCGTCCTGCGGGCGCGGCGCCCTGTGTGGCCGCCGACGCGGAGAGCCTCCCGTTCGAGGACCGATCCTTCGACGCCGCGATGGCCTTCAGCACCGTTCATCACTGGCACGACCCGATCGCCGGGCTGCGCGAGATGCGGCGCGTGGCCCGCCGCGTGGTGGTGTTCACGCACGACACCGGTGACACCGGCTGGCGTCAGCGGTTCTGGCTCAGCCGCGACTACCTGCCCGAGGTCGCCGGCCTGGTCGCCGGTCGGCCGTCGGTGGACCGGTTGGCGGACGCGATCGGGGCGCGCATGGAACCGGTGCTCATCCCATGGGACTGCGCCGACGGCTTCTTCGAGGCCTACTGGCGCCGGCCCGAGGCGTACCTGGACGAACACGTGCGCCGCGCGGTATCGGTATGGACCAGAGTCGGGCCGGCGGCCGAGCAGCGGGCGGTCGGCAGACTCCGCGACGACCTCTCCTCGGGGCGGTGGGCCGAACGCAACCACGACCTCGTCGCCCTCGACGCGGCAGAACTCGGCCTCCGTCTTCTCGTGGCCTGAACCGACTTCGCCCCTGGCGGCTTGAACCGTGGCCGCCCTCCCGTGGCCTGGCGGGGCACGCCCGCCACAACCGCGGGCGGGCACCTTGGCGAACCCGAACGCGACGACCAGGACGGTCCCCCGGTGGCCAGGACCGCGCCCGGCCGCGGCGGCAGCGCGACCGCGCAGCTCGCCTTCGCCTTCCGGTGGCCTGAAGCACCTTCGCCCTCTCGTGGCCTGAACCATCGTGCGCGAGCATGCCGCAGAGGGCCGACCGTCCCCGGTCAGCGCGGCTCGGAGGGGGTTGCCGCGGCCTCGGGGGTCGCGCTGCCCGGGCCCGGCAGTACGTCGACATCGTTTGCGTGCATCGGTTTGCCGCAGTGGGCGCAGCGCAGTTCGACTCGGCTGATCTCCCCGCAGGCGTGGTGGCGGTAGAGCACCGGAGGGCCGGCTTCGCCGGCGAGCCAGCGGTCGCCCCAGTCGGCCATGACCATGAGCAGGTCGACGAGTTCGGTGCCCTTGGTGGTCAGGTGGTACTCGTACCGTGGGCGTCGGTCGTAGGGGCGGCGTTCGAGCACCCCGTGTTCTACGAGGTGGTTGAGTCGCTCGGTCAGGACTTTGCGCGAGATGCCGAGGTCGGCCTGGATCTCGTCGAAGCGGTTCATCCCGACCCAGATGTCACGCAGGATCAGCGGCGACCACGGTTCTCCGATCACGTCGAGTGTGCGCGCTATCGAACAGGCCATCTCGCGGAAGCTTGTGCGTTGCATGGACGGAAGTCTAGCAATCGGGGTTCCCTTACGGAACTTCACCTGATACGGTCTTGGAGTCTCTTGAAGGAACCCCAAAGAGGAGTCCGGTGATGAGCAAGGTGTTCAGCGCGTTGTCGGTATCGGTCGACGGATACATCACCGGTCGTGACCCGGCCCCCGGCCGCGGGCTCGGCGATGGCGGGATGCTCTTCGACTGGTACTTCGACGGCGACGTGCCCAGTCGGGTCTTCGACGGTTTCAGGCTCTCCGAGCCCAGTGCCCGGTTCTTCGACGACGCGGCCGGTCGGGTCGGCGCAAGCGTCGCGGGCCGCAACACGTACGAGGACTCCGACCGTTTCGGCGACGACGGGACCCCGCACCCGGCGGCGCCACTGTTCGTGGTCAGCCACCGGCCGGCACCGCGGATGACCGGCGACCGCCAGAGGCTGATCACGACGGGGTTGGCGGACGCGGTCGCGGCGGCCCGGGAAGCGGCCGGCGACAAGGACGTCGCCCTCATGGGTGGAGTCCTGGTTACCGAGGCGCTGAAGGCGGGGCTGGTCGACGAGCTGATCCTGCACCAGGTGCCCGTCCTGCTCGGCGCCGGCCGCCCGTACTTCCACGGCCTGCCCGAGCACGTGCGACTCCGTCTGCTGGAGGCCGTTCCGGCACCCGGAGTCACCCACCTGCGCTACGAGGTGGTGCGATGACCCCGGTCGTCTCGCCGAATACGACCCGTGCCGACCACAACTCTCGCCGAAGGAGCACAGACATGCTCGACCCCGACGTCCGACGCATTCTCGACGGTACTTCGATCGCCCACCTCGCCAGCCTTCTCCCGGACGGCGCTCCGCACTCCGTTCCCGTCTGGATCGGTACCGAAGGCGACCACGTGGTGATACTCACCGGGCCCGGCAGCCGTAAGGCGAGCAACCTGCGGCGCGACCCGCGGGTGGCGCTTTCCCTGACGCCGAGCGACAACCCGTTCGAGCCGGTCGTCATCCGCGGGCGGGTCGTCGACTGGCTGGAGGGCGAGGCGGCCTGGACGATCATCGACCGCATCGCCACGAAGTACACCGGTGCGCCCTACACCCGCGGGCAGGAACGCGTCGTGGCCGTGATCGAGCCGGAGCGACAGACCGTCGGTGTCGGCTGAGGCGCCGGACCCGGGCGACCTGTTCCCACGGGTTCGGCCCGGCGATCCCCTCCCGGGTGTGCGGTGGTTCGCTCGTCGAGCGTGGATACCGCTCGCCTATGGTCGGGCGCCGTCCGGTGCATTCGGCGCCAGTCGTGCCGCCGGTGGTAGCGGTGCGTGCCGAGGGCAGGCTTCCAACGCCTGGATCGCCAGCGCCGCGAAGCGTCGGGAGGCCATGACCCGGGTGGCCGTCGATCCGGCGTGGATTCCCTTGTTGGCCATGAGGACGAGAATGAGGTCGTCCAGGACGAAGTCGGGCCGCAGGCGCCCTGCGGCCTTGGCTCGCCGGGCCAGTCCGGCGACTGCTTTCACCGTGTACTCGCGTCCCGCGACATCGGGTGCTCCGGGGAGGGTTGCCAGGAAGGCCTCGGTGAAGCCGCGATCCCGCGCGTGCAACTCACAGAGCTTCTCGATCACCAGGCAGAGGCCACGCCACGGATCGGGATGAGCGCAGCCCTCGTCGACGATGGTGCGGCAAGCGCGCAACCGGTCCGCGAAGGCTTCGGCGACCAGTAGCTGCTTGGTCGGGAAGCGACGGTACAGGGTGGCGGGTCCGACACCCGCGCGCCGCGCGATCTCCCGCATCGGCACGTCCAGGCCGACCGTGGAGAACAGTGCTCGGGCCGCGTCGAGGATGCGCTCACGGTTGTCCAGCGCGTCGGAACGCAGCGTGTGAGGCAAACGTTCGATCACGTTCTCACTTTAGCCAAACGGACGGGGGCGTCCGTTACGTTCGAGGCATCGCAGTTCAGCGAGATCACCGAGCGCGCCGCGCCGAGATCGGATCCCTGTCACGCCGTGAACCCCTTCCCGCCCTCGGCGGCGATCGGAGCGAGGCGGCGGGTGCCCGGGCACGGCCGCAGGTGATCTCGATCGGCCCGAGCACAGGGGAGGCGACGTTGAAGGCGATCGTGATCCAGGCGTACGGAGGCCCGGAGGGTCTGGCTGTCGTCGACCTGCCGGCCCCCACGCCTGCTGCCGGACAGGTGCTGATCGGCGCCGAGGCCGTGGGCGTGGGTGGAGTCGACGTCGTGATCCGAAGCGGGGCCCTGGCCGCCTACGGCTTCGAGGAGGGCTTCATCCCGGGCAGCGAGGTGGCGGGCACCGTGATCGCGGTGGGTGACGGCGTCGACGCCTCGTGGATCGGCCGTCGGGTATGGGGCTTCACCGGAACCGGGGGAGGGTACGTCGAACAGGCCCTCGTGCCGGTCGAGGAGATCGTCCCCCTGCCCGTGAACCTGTCCGCCGTCGACGCGGTGACGCTCGGCAGTTCCGGCGTGGTCGCGCATTTCGGGCTCCGCCACGCCCACTTCGCTCCCGGGGAGACGGTCCTGGTGCGTGGGGCGGCCGGCAGCATCGGGATCATGGCCGTGCAACTCGCCGCTCGCGGCGGCGCCGCCGCGGTGGCGGTCACCACCTCCTCGGCCGAACGAGGCGGGCGGCTGCGACGCCTCGGCGCGACCCACGTGCTGGACCGCTCCGGCGGCGGGGGAGGGCGAGCGCCCGAAGGGTACGACGTCATCATCGATGTGGTGGCCGGCAAGGACATGCCGTCGTTCTTCGACCGGCTCGACCCGAACGGCCGCATGGTGGCCGTGGGTGCCGTCGCAGGCCCGCCACCGGCGGACTTCGGCATGAAGATCATGGCGGCGTTCCGGAAGTCGATGTCCTTCGCCACCTTCAGCGCGGCAACCGTCCCCGGAGCCGACCGGCGCGCCGTGCGAGGCGAGCAGTTCGCCGCGGCGGGCCGCGGTGCGATCGAGACCGTGGTGCACGAGGTGCTGCCACTGGAGGCAGCCGCGTCGGCGCACCGGAAGATGGACGCGGGCGAGGTCTTCGGCCGGATCGTGCTGACACCGTAGTCGGTTCCGTGGCGGTCGATCCTGGCCCGCGCGTCCGGCCTGCGAGGACCGGCCGCCGACGGCCGGGTGCGGTGGCCGGGTCGCACCGGCCGGGCTGTGGCATGTCGGACCGGGGGCCGTGTCGGTGCGCGGCGATAGCGTCCGTCGGATGAGTATCGAATCAACTCGCGCCGGTGGGGCCGAGGTCCGAGTCAGCCTGTCTCCGGAAGCCGTGGAACGCGTACGGGCGTTGATCGGACTCGGGCTCGCCGCGTCCATCGAGGACTACGTGGCCGACTCCGTCCGCAACCGGCTCGCCGGGTTCCAGGACTTCGCCGCCGGCACCGTCCGCCGCCCCGACGGCGACCCCAGGGAATGGGTGAAGTCCTAGTAGGCCGTGTCCGGCGGATCTTGGTGGGGCCGCGCCGCCCGGCACCGCACCTCGCCGCACCGGGGAAACAGCCGAATGGAACCACTGTGCGGCTGCTTCTCCGGCACGCCGAGCCACGGCACCGGACGACGCGACCTCATCCACCAGGATCCACCGGACACGGCCTGGGCGGGAGACGGCCGAGGAGTGGACGCCGCCGCCCCGGCCCCGCAGCCGCGGTGTCGTGGTGTCGGTCGACGCGGCCCGGTTGGGCGACGTTGGCTGCGCGGGCCGGTCCGGGGTGGGCCGGATCGGTTGCCGGCTCCGGGTGAGGCGGTTCGTCCGAGGAGTGGACGGCCGCCTCGATCGGCGCCTCGGACGGTTGTCGGCCGCGCGGTCGGTCAGGGGCGGCGGGTTGCGCCGGCCGGATCCGGGCCCGGCTTCGCCGACGCCGCCAAGGTGTCGGTGGCGGCCCGGGTGAAGGCCTGGGCGAGGGGGGAGTAGGCGGCTGTGCGCCAGACCAGGCCCCAGGCCAGAGTGGGTGAGTCGTGGATGGGGATGTACGCGATGTCGCCGCGCGGGAAGTACTTGACCGCGTGCAGGGGTACCGGCGAGATGCCCAGGCCGGCCGCGATCGCGGTGAGCGTCTCGTGTGCCGTGGCGCTGGAGGGGCCGCGCGGGATCGGCCGACCACTGGGTGTCTGGGTCGGGTTGATCGCCTCGGCCCAGTACGCCGGGACCGAGTCGTCGGTCCGGAACACCGGCCCGATCGCCAGGTCTTCGATCGAGACCGAGGCCCGGCCGGCGAATTCGTGCCGGGCCGACACCGCGAGCACCAGCGGCTCCGTCAGCACGATCGGACCCACCGTCAGATCGGGCTCCTCCACCGGCAGCCACACCAGTTGCAGATCGACCTCGCCGCTGCGCAGGAGCCCGAACGGGTCGCCGATGTGCGCCTCGCGGATCCGCAGCTCGCAGTCGGGATACCGGGTCCGGAAGGTGTCCACGACGTCGGGGATCTCGGCCAGCGTGGCATCCATCGTGCCCAGGCGCAGCGTTCCGGAGAGGCCGCGGGCCGCCGCCGCGGCCCGCTCGATCCCGTCCTGGATGCGCTGGTAGCCCGCCGCGAGGTCGTCGCGAAGCTGCCGACCGATCGGGGTCAGCGCCACGCGCCGGCTGGTTCGCTCGAACAACGGTGCGCCGATCCGGCGCTCCTGCTGCTTGATCGCCTGGCTGACCCGGGCCGAGGAGACCAACAACCGCTCGGCGGTGCGGCCGAAGTGCAACTCCTCCGCCAGCACCAGGAAGATCTCGATGTCCCGCAGTTCCATACGCCCCCGCCGTTCGTCGCCGCGCCATGCCATGCCGTGTTGCGTCGTGCCGTGCCCTGCCGTTGTTGCCGCGCACGGGTTGCGCCCCGCTGCCCCGCTGCCCCGTGCGGCGTCCTGTTCGATGTCAGCCGAACCGAGCCGGATCGGATTCCCGCTTCGTCATCGGTAACCCCTCGGTTAACAAGGGTTGCGAGCATCGTCGTTGCTCGGGCGCCGTCCCGGCACGATCGTAGAGACACGCCGAGTGAAACGCTCGAACACCACATCGACGCGACCGATCGACGCGACCGATCGGGGCGCCCGGCCGCGTACCTCCCACCCTCACCGAATCGGGGATCACCATGGCCAAGACCGCCCTCGTCACCGGCGCGACCGGCGCGCTGGGTCTCGCGCTGGTGCGCGGGCTGTGCCGTCGCTTCGGCGACGACGGCGTGGTCTACCTGACCTCCCAGGACCCGGAACGCGGGCGCGCCGCCGTCGCCCGGCTGCACGGCGAGGGATTCGCGCCGCGGCTCGCGGTGCTCGAACCGGGCGACGCGGCCGGCGTCGGCGCGCTGGCCGACACGCTCGCCGAGCGACACGGCGTCGTGGACGTGGTGATCGCCGGCACCGCCGCCCGGATCGCGTTCGGCGTACGCAATCAGGACCAGGTCAGGTCCTACGTGCAGACCGACAACCACGACACCCACCGGCTGATCGAGGCGTTCGCGCCGCTGCTCGGCGACGGGGCGCGATTCGTACTCCTGGCGGGCGACTTCGGCGGACTGCGGCACCTCCCGTACCGGCTGCGAACGCGCTTCGACGTGGATCGGGCGAGTCTGGCCGAGTTGGCCGAGGTGATGGACGACTACGTATGCGCCGTCGAGCAGGGTCGGGCGGCGGCCGAGGGCTGGCCGGCCTGGATCGGCGTCCCGTCGATGATCGGCCGGATCGCCGCGATGAAGATCCTGGCCCGGGACCTGGCCGGGCACGCGGCCCGGCGCGACATCGTGGTCAACGCCGCGAGCGTGTGCCGCGCCGACCCGACCGAACCGGTGGACCCCGCCGAGCGCGCCGCGGAGATCGAGCGCGCCGCCGCCGACGTCCTGTGGTTGGCCACGCTTCCGGCCGGCACGCCCGAGCCGTACGGGGAACTGGTCCGTGCCCGCACGGTGCTCCCCTTCCGGGCCTGATTGTTCGGGTACGACCGTTCGGACAGCCCCGGCTCGGCTCGGCTCGGATCGGCTCGGATCGGCTCGGATCGGGCTGTCACCCACCGACGAACCCGAGCCTCCCGATTCCGGGTTTCGGGTTTCGGGTTCCCGGGTGAATCCTTTCGCGGCCCGACGGGCTCTTATGTGTGTGCGTCGACCGCTCGGTCGGCCCGGGAGTCCGAGGAGGGTACCCATGGGAGTTGTCGTGGTCGGTGTCGCCGTAGGTGTTGCGATGCTGGTGTGTACGTGTGTCGTGATGATCCGGAAGCGGGGGAAGTCGCGTGGCTGACAAGGACTGGCCCGGCGAACCGTTGGTCCTCGCCGCCCAGCGCGGGGACGTCGACTCGATCTCCGCGCTGGTCTCCGGGTCGTATCCGCACGTGCTGCGCTTCGCCCACTCGTTGTGCGCGTCGCCGCACGACGCGGAGGACGCCGCGCAGGAGGCGCTGATCATCCTCTACCGCAAGATCGGGATGTTGCGGGCGACCGCGGCGCTGGGCTCGTGGATGTTCCGCATCGTGCGCAACGAGTGCCTGCGGCGCACTCGGACGGTGCTGCGGCCGGCCGAACCGGACCGGGAGGTGGCCACCGAGTGCCTGGAGGACGACGTGTTGCGGCGCCTGGAGGCCGAGCGGGTGGCGGCGGTGATCGCCGCGCTGCCCGACGATCTGCGCCGGGTGTTGATCATGCGCGATGTGCAGGGTCTGCCGGGTCGGTCGGTCGCCGAGACGCTGGGGCTGAGTACGGCCGCCATGAAGTCGCGTCTGCACCGGGCCCGGGCGGCGGTCCGGGAGGGACTTCGGCAACCGCTCGACGGAGATGAGGGGGTTCTCGATGAAAGCCGGCACTGACCGACGCGCCGCCGATGTCTCGGTGGCGCGGCACCTGGTTCGAGGCGCGCTGGGGTTCGGAGCGCTCGTCGGGGCGTTCGCGCTGCTCCCCGTGATCGGCCCGGCAGCCCTGCTGCTCGCTCCCGTGGGGCTGATCGCGCTGCGCGGTTGCCCGACCTGTTGGGTGATCGGGTTGATCGGGGCAATCTCGGCGGGCCGCTTGGAGCGTCAATGTGAGGACGGCCGCTGCACCTTGCAGCCCACCAAGCCGAGCACCGACCAGGTCCCGAGCACTCGGGCGATTCCGGGCGCATCAGGCGCGCCGAGCGCACCGGCCACCGGCGACGACGCGACCACACCCTCGCCGAAGGGCAAGGTGCGAACCGCCGCCTGAATTGCCGCCCGCCGGCCGCCGGCCACCTCCCGTTTCCCACCCGCCGCCGGCCGTTCCCCGCCGGTCGGCCGCCGCCATCCACCCGCCGCCCGTCGAAGTCCGAAGGCGCCGAACTCCGACAGCCGAAGGCGCCGCCCGGCCCCGGCCGAAGGGCGCCGCTCCGAGAACGCACGTCCCGGCGTGGGGAAGTCGCCGGGACGTGCGCGATGGTGCGGGTCGCAGCCGCGACCTGCCGGTCGATCCGCCGGTCAGCCGCTGACGCTCTCCCGGCCGTTCTCGATGTGGCCGGCCAGGCGTCGGGTGAAGCCGTCGCTGCCCTCGATCGTCACCGTGACGTCGTACCAGCCGTCGGCCGAACCCGTCGACCAGTGCACCGTACGGTCCCGGCCCGGCTTGAGGGTGATCGTACGCTCGCGGTCGGAGCAGCCGACGCCGTAGGCGTTCGGGGTGAGCGTGAACGTCACCGACTGCTTGCCGTGGTTGGTCAGTTCCAGATCCAGCATCCGACCCGTGCTGCGGATCCGCGAGGTGACCTCGGCGCCGGCGGTCGCGGTGGTCCCGGCGAACTCGCGGCGGAAGCCGTTCGGGCCCACCAGCGTCAGGTCGTAGCGGTCGCCCTTGAGCGTGAACGTGTCCGAGCGCCGCCCGCGCACGTCGTAGTGCTTGGGCTTGGGCAGTTCGCCCGAGTACGGGAACAGCTGGAGGTGCACGCTGGACTGCCCGCCGTTGGCGAGGTCGAGCGTCAGCGTGCGCTTGGCGGCGTCCAGCCGAGCGGAGGCGTCCGGCTGGTACGGCAGCGGGCGGGCCGGGCGGCGACCGCGCTCGGGCTCGGGCAGCTTCTGGTCGGCCGGCGGCGTGGGCCGCCAGCGCGAGGTGAACGCCGGGGCCGGGGCCGGGCGCGGCGGCACGTTCGAGCGGCGGGCCCGGTCGAAGTCGAAGACGCCGGTCAGGTCACCGGACACCGTGCGCCGCCACGCGCTGATGTCGGGCGCGCGAACTCCCGTCCAGGTTTCCAGGAATCGGGTCACCGAGGTGTGGTCGAAGATCTCCGAGGAGACGTACCCGCCGACGGTCCACGGCGACACGATCATCATCGGCACGCGGGCGCCGAACCCGATCGGCAGCCCCTTGTAGTACTCGTCCGTGACCTCCTCCGGCGGGCACGGCGCGGGCACGTGGTCGAAGAAGCCGTCGTTCTCGTCGAACGTCAGCAGCACGACGGTCGAGTCCCAGACCTCCCGGTTGGACGCGATCGCATCCAGCACCTGGTAGGTGATCGTCGCGCTGGCGGCCGGCGAGGACGCGCCCGGGTGCTCGGAGTCGGCCGCCGAGGGCACCAGGTAGGACACCTCGGGCAGGGTGCCCGCCGCGATGTCGGCGCGCAGCGCGTCCGCCAGCGAGTGCGGTCGGCCGCGCCGCAGACCACGCTCGTACAGCGCCCGGTCGGCGGCCGGGAGCGCGGCGACGCCCTGCTCCAGCTTGGCCAGCAGCGCTTCCTGCTCGGCGGCCGGCAGCCCGCCGAGCTTGCCGTAGAACGAGTCCAGGCTCTTGAAGTCGCCGGCAGCGGCCAGTGCCTTCCGCGCGACCTGCTTGAAGGAGGCGTAGAACTCCAGGTTGTTGTCCTGGTAGTTGTCCCACTCCTGGTAGACCTTCCAGGACCGGCCCGCGCGCTGGAGCTGCTCGGCGTAGGTGGTCCACGAGTAGCCCGCGTGGGTGTCCTCGGAGTAGGCGGCGTTGTCGATCGCGCGCCGGGTGCTGCTGCCGGGCTCGTAGCCGGTGTAGCCGCTGACCAGGTAGTTGCGGTTGGGCGAGGTCGACGACGGCAGCGCACAGTGGTACGCGTCGCAGATCGTGAACGTGTCCGCCAGCTCGTAGTGGAACGGCAGGTCGGTACGGTCGTAGTAGGCCATCGTGGCGGGCGTCTTGGCGCCGATCCAGCCGTCGTTCCAGCCGTCGTTCCAGGCCTTGTGCCCGCCGTCCCAACCGTGGTCGAGGTCGCCGATGTACTGCAGGTCCTTGGACGCCTCCTGGGCCGCCTTGCGTATCGAGAACGGCAGTACGCGACCGGCGGGGCCGCCCGGCTGCTCGAACACGGCGCGCCCGTCCCGGAGCCGGATCGCATTGCGGTCGCCGAAGCCCCGGACGCCGCGCAGCATGCCGTAGTAGTGGTCGAAGGACCGGTTCTCCTGGACGAGCACGACCACGTGCTTGATCGCCTTCAACCCGCCGCGCCGGGGCGGGGAGGCGAGGGCCTGCTGTACGGACGGCGGCAGGAGCGAGCCGGCGACGGCAAGTCCCGCGCCGCCCGCGCCGAGCTGGAACAGGCGGCGGCGGGATACGCCGGAGGGAGGCTGGGGGGAGGCCGACACGAAGAGCCCTTTCGGATGCGGGGAGCGCCCGTGCGAGGGGTCGCACGGATGGGGTGGTTCGGGTGTGCCGAGCTGTTCGCACGTACGGGGATGGTTCGGGCGTGCGCAGGTGTTCGGACGAACGCAGTTCATCGGTCCGCCGTCGACCGGGGAGCGGATCGCGGGTGACGGCCAGGCAAACTTCCGCCGGCGTACGGGGCTGCGATCCGCGGCACACGCGTCGATCGGCGCAGCGCGCGGGGGTGTCCCGGCGCCGACCCCGAAGCGCCCGGCGGCGGCACGCGGTGCCTCCGAACCCCGGGTCGGCGCATGCGGCGGTCGGGGCCGCCGGGGCAGCCGGCCCTGGGGCGAGGCCGTCCGGCTCACCGGGTACGCGTCGGCCGAGGCGACCTCGTCCAAGCCGACGGCACCGCGCCGCCGTGGGTGACGACCGACGGCCGGCGGCCACACGTTGCGCCGGACGTGCGGTCGGAGCCGCCCGGGCAGGCGGCCCTCGGACGTGGCCGTCCGGCTCACCGGGTACGCGTCGGCCGAGGTGGTCGCGCGCGCCGGACGCGCGGGTGGGGTCGGACTCCCGGCATCCCGGCGATGCCGAACCCGGACGGACGGCCCGGTCCCGATCGACGGAGCCGGGGTCCGGCTGGCCGGCCGGGTGGTCGTCCACGCGACCCCCGACCACCCGGGTCACCCACATGCGGGACGGGGGCGCCGCAGACCGAGCGGATCCCGACTGCGAGCCCGACCGTCCGGCTTCGCCGCCAGGCCGGGGACCTGCTACCTAGACCTGCGCCGCATCCGAAGTCGTGCCGGCCTCCGCCGCTGCCGCGGCTTCGGCTGCCGCGGCCTTGGCTGCCGCCTGGAGGGTTTGCACCGGCGTGTTCGTGCGCAACGCCTCCACGAAGATCAGGTTGTCCGGGGCGATCCGGCCGCGCAGCTCGCCGTCCTCGATGTGGGCCTCGGCCAGCCAGCCCTCCGTCACCAGGGTGTCGGCGGCGGCCGCGACCTGTTCGGCCGCGGTCGCGCTGAGGCCGGTGAGGAACGCGACCTCCACGCGGGTGTCGCCCTTCGCGTCCGAGTGGGCGGTGATGCCCAGTGCGGCCAGCCGTACGTGTGCGGGCTGCTTGCGCAGCTTCTTGTGCGAGATCAGCCGGGCGACCCAACCCGAGGATCGGGTCCTGGGCAACTTGCCCAAGGAGAAGCCCTCGGCGCCGGGGACACCGCACCCGACCGGGTCCTCCTCCGTTGCCAGCAGGTCCTCGACGTCCACGGTGAGCCACCCGGACGCGGTCAGTTCGCCGACCGCGAGTTCGGCCTCCTTGCCGCACACGCCGCGCAGGTCCGGCCCGGTCAGGTTGGCCACGCCCGTGCCGACTCCGCGCAACAGGCAGACCAGCGCGAGCAGTCGCGCGACGGGGGCGGTGCCGGGCGCGGTCCGGCCGATGTAGGTCAGCGCGCCGCGCACCGGCTCGCCGAGGCCGCTCACCGCCCAGTGCCCACCCGGCTCCGCGCCGGGGCGGGCGCTCTCCCACGGGATGCCGCGCTGCTGGGCCAACTGCTGGAGGGTGGTCTCGTACGCCCGGTGGGCCCGTTCGGCCTCGGCCCGGACCAGGCCCGTGCCGAGCGGATACGGTGCGTCGGCCCACACGGTGAGCGCGGCGGCCTTGCGCTTGGTCAACTCCGCGACGACCGTCAGATCGGCGGCGCCGCCGGCCTGGTGCGCGCGGAACCCCTCGACGATCGCGGTGAGTTCGGCCAGCAGCGGCTCCGGCAGACCGGGCGGCACGGTGAGCACGCCGAAACGCTTGAGGCCGGTCTGCTCGCCGTCCTTGGAGCCCTTGGGCTCGCGCGGGCGGCGGGCCTCCTTGGACGACCGCGGCTCCGGCGCCGTGCGGGTGTTCCGGGTCGGCGGCACGGCGGCCACGGGTGCGATCGGCTCGCGCAACTCGGGCAGCAGCGGCGACGAGGGCCGCGGCAGCACCGGTGCGGAGGCAGGCGCGGGTGCGGGCTCCGCCGTATCCCGGCCGGCCACGGACACCTGGATGGGCCCGTCCAGGCCGACCGCGGTCGGTGCCGGGGTCAGCGCCAACAGGCCGCTGTCGACCAGGTCGCCGGCGATGCTCATCGCGCTGCGCGAGCCGATCGTGCGCCCGTTGGGCCCGGCGAGTCCGGCGACCTCGCGGATGGTGATGCTCTGCCCCGCCGCGGCCGCTGCGGCCAACAGCGCGAACACCCGCAACTCCACCGGGGCCATGCGGTTCACATCCATCGAGCCGACCCTGGCGGCACGCGTCTTCAGAGACATGCCCCCCTGTCTACCGCACCGGGCCCGGCCCCGAAGCCGCATTCGACCCCAACACCCGAAAGGACTAACCGAACAGGCCGCAAACGGTCCGGAAATCGATCCGATCACCCCGATCCCGGGGCCTGTTGTGCTTCTCCCCGGAGCCTGCGCGCCGCCGCCACCGCCTCCGTGTATGTCTCGGTCGTCACCGCCTCGCGCGGCACCCCGAGGTCGGCAAGCACCGTCCGCACCACCTCCAGCGCCGCGGCCACCCCGTCGTCGTCCGCCACCAGGGTCTCGACCTCGACGAACGTCTCACCCAACTCCGGTACTTCCACCAGGGACGCGAGCAGGCGTCGACCGTCCCGCTCGAAGGCGTGGTTCCGACACCGCTTCTCGAACCGGATCGTCGGGACGTACCCGAGCCCGCGCAACACCGCATCCGCACCGGCGGCATCCTCGACGCGCGTCTCGTGCTCGGGCTTCGACCCCGACACCGCCTCGACCCGCGCACCCTTGTACGTCAGCACGGACACCGTCGCACCCGCGCCCCGCACCGTCCTGATCCGCAACTCCCGGTCCCCGCCCGCCAATGCCCGATCGGTGTCGTCGTAGTAGGTGTCCACATACACCTCCTCCCGCCCGCCGGCCCCGAGCCGCTCCAGGGCACCGGCCAGAGCCGGCACATCACCCACCCGAGCCTTCAACTCCACCTCGATCACCGCCCGGCCCGCCTCCGCTCACACCGATCGATCCGTCCACCGATTCGAGACATCGAGTGGGTCCCATGGTGCATCGCGTTCGGGTGCGGAGGTCGCCGAGCGCGCGGCGACGAGCATGGGTGCGCGGACGGGCCGGAACGCGGTCACCGATCCCGGCGGCCGGGTGACCGCACCTCGGCGCAAAAGGAAAGGCAGGGAGATCACTCTCCCCGCCACTACCAAGCTATAGCGCACCGGGGGACTTGCGGCAAGACCCCGGTCACCGCGCAGAATCGTCGGCCGAAGCCACAACCTGCGGAAATGGGGCCACGTCGTGCCTGTGTTGTTGTCGACGGACGAGGGACGCGGTGACGTCGAACCGGCGGTGGGACCGGCGGTGCGGTTTTGGGCGCCGGCGCCGGTGAGGCGATCGGCCACCGCGGTGGAGTCGAGCACGGCCGGCCCGGAGGTGTCGCGATGACCGAGCAGTACGTGTTGGATCTGCGAGAGATCGACGAGACGCAGGTCGCGGTCGTCGGTGGCAAGGGCGCGCATCTGGGCGAGCTGTCCCGGATCGAAGGCGTCGGCGTGCCGGATGGGTTCTGTGTGACGACGGACGCCTTCCGGCGGATCATGGCGGAGGCGCCGTCGATCGACGATCGACTCGACCGCCTGTCGCGGTTGAACCCGGACGAGCGGGAGGCGATCGGCGCGCTCAGCGCGCAGATCCGTCGAACCATCGAAGGGATCGCCATCCCGGGCGATGTCGCGGCGGCGATCACCCGCGCGCTCGCCGGGCTCGGCGAGCAGGCCGGCTGCGCCGTTCGATCCAGCGCGACGGCGGAGGACCTGCCGACGGCCTCCTTCGCCGGCCAGCAGGACACCTACCTGAACGTCGTGGGGCCGACTGCGATCCTCCGACACGTCAGCCGGTGCTGGGCCTCGCTGTTCACCGAGCGGGCCGTGATCTACCGCCTGCGGAACGGCATCGACCACCGTACGGTCCGGATGGCCGTGGTCGTGCAACGGATGGTCTTCCCGCATGCGGCCGGCATCCTGTTCACGGCCGACCCCGTCACGGGCAACCGGAAGGTCGCCACCGTGGACGCCGGCTTCGGCCTCGGCGAGGCCCTGGTCTCCGGCCTGGTGAACCCGGATGTCTTCAAGGTGCGGGACGGCGAAATCGTCGCCAAGGCGATCGCCGCCAAACAGCGTGCCGTGCACGCCCTGCCGGCCGGGGGCACGCAGGAGGTGGCGATCGACGCGCAGCGGCAGGAGCAGCCGGCGCTGACGGACGCTCAGGTCGTGCGGCTCGTGGAGCTCGGACGACGGATCGAAGCACACTTCGGTCGCCCGCAGGACATCGAATGGTGCCTGGTCGACGACGCCTTCCGGATCGTGCAGAGCCGGCCGATCACGACGCTGTTCCCCGTTCCGGTCACCGAGACCGGCGACCGGGAGAATCACGTCTACGTCTCCGTCGGTCATGGGCAGATGATGACCGACCCGATGAAGCCCCTGGGGCTCTCGATGTGGCGGCTGACGGCCATGGTGCCGATGCACGAGGCCGGCGGAAGGCTGTTCGTCGACGTCACCCGGCGCCTGGCCTCGCCCGTGAGCCGCGCCGGCCTCCTGGACGTCATCGGGAGAAGTGATCCGCTGATCAGGGACGCTCTGGAGACCGTCCTCGACCGCGACGATTTCGTCCCGTCGCTCCCGGACGCGGGTCCCGGCGGGCCGCCCGCCGGCGGCGCTTCCGCCCCGACCGAGGCCGATCCGGCCATCGTCACCGAGCTGATCGAGCGCAGTCGGGCGTCCATCGCCGCCCTGGAGCGGGACATCCGGACGAAGACCGGACCGGCGCTGTTCGACTTCCTGCTGGAGGCCTTCGAGGAGCACAAGCGTGTCCTCGGTGATCCGCTGAACCTTCGGGCGATCATGGCGGCGATGGAGGCCACCTGGTGGCTCAACGACAAGCTGTGGGAGTGGCTGGGCGAGAAGAACGCGGCCGACACGCTGACGCTGTCCGCTCCCGACAACATCACGTCCCAAATGGGACTGGCGCTGCTCGACGTCGCGGACGTGATCCGCCCGCGGCCGGAGGTGGTGGCCTTCCTGCGGGGCGTCCGGGACGAGAACTTCCTGGACGAGCTGGCCAAGATCGAGGGCGGAACCGAGGCGCGCGACGCCATCGAGGGCTACCTCGATCGGTACGGCATGCGCTGTGTCGGCGAGATCGACATCACCAGGCCGCGTTGGCGCGAGCGTCCCGACACACTCGTGCCCGTGATCCTGGACAACGTCCGGAACTTCGAGCCGGGCGCGGCCGAGCGGCGCTTCGAGCAGGGACGACGGAAGGCGCGGCAGAAGGAACAGGAAGTGCTGTCCCGCTTGCGGGCCCTGCCGGACGGCGACCGCAAAGCCGGCGAGACCAAGCGGATGATCGACCGGGTCAGAAGCTTCATCGGATATCGGGAGTACCCCAAGTACGGCATCATCAGCCGCTACTTCGTCTACAAGCAGGCCCTGCTGGGGGAGGCCGAGCGCCTCGTGCAGGCCGGCGTGCTTGCCGAGAAGGAGGACGTCTTCTACCTCACGTTTCAGGAACTCCACGACGTCGTGCGCTCGAACCGGGTGGACGACCGGCTCATCCGGCGGCGCAAGGACGCGTTCCGGTCGTACCACGCGCTCACACCGCCCCGGGTGCTCACCTCGGATGGCGAGGCCGTCACCGGGGCGTACCGGCGTGACGACGTGCCGGCCGGCGCCCTGGTCGGACTGGCGGTTTCCGCCGGGACCATCGAGGGGCGGGCCCGCGTCATCCTCGACATGGCGGAGGCCGATCTCGAAGCGGGCGACATCCTGGTCACCCCCTTCACGGACCCCAGCTGGTCGCCGCTGTTCGTCGGAATCGCGGGCCTGGTGACGGAGGTTGGCGGCCTGATGACCCACGGCGCGGTGATCGCCCGGGAGTACGGCTTGCCCGCCGTCGTGGGCGTGGAACAGGCCACCCGGCTGATCCGCGACGGACAGCGGATCCGCGTGCACGGAACCGAAGGGTACGTCGAGTTCCTGTCCTGACCGAGCACACCGGGAAGCCTCGTTCGTGGCTTCCGACGGCCCCGGTGCCGGCACCGGGGCCGTCGCCGGTGCGTCAGCCGCTTGCCCGGTGCATCGCCAGTCTCGCCGCCGGGCGGCAGTAGTGGCCGTGCGCGGCGGCGTGCTGTTCGAAGTGCGGCGGGAGCCAGGTGCCGGCGAGCAGCCGAGGGTGTGCCGGGAAGGAATCGAGCGCGGCCAGGGCGAACATCAGCGAAGCCCAGCCGGTGTGCAGCCGGACGCTCATGTATCGGTTCGCGTAGGTGTCCTGGAACGAGGCCTGGAAGACGCCGGGGCCGGGCAGGTCCACCGCGTCCAGGCCGTTCCAGTACAGCGACAGCGGCGCGATCGGATGTACCAGGCGCACGTGTCGCAGGGTCACCGTGACCTCGCCGAAGCCGTCCGGCATCCAGCGCGGCTGCGCGGCTCGGGCGGCGTTGTTGCGCCGGACGTTGTTGCCGATCGCATTGGCCGCCAGCGAGCCGACCACGAACGCCGGGCCGCCGAACACGAACATGTTGCTGTGTCGGTAGCTGCCGTCACCCGCCGCCCGCATGGTGAACCGCTCGGCCTGCCCCGTGGCCAGCGCCCGATCGCCCGCATCCAATCGGATCGGGCTGGGGACCAGCGGCCGTTTCGCCACGCGGTCCTCGATCACGTCGGCGACCACGTCGCAGGTGTAGAGCAGGAAGTCGTCCAGCGGAGTCCACGGCGGCACCTGCGCGCGGGGCCCCCGCATCTCGTTTCCGTTCATCATCGCGCCCCCGAACCACCCGATGTGCGGCGGAGATTCCCGTCGATCGACCGTTCCCCGCGAGCATAGCGGGACGCTCGGTGCGAGCCCGAGGGATTGTCGGTGATCGGTGCTACCTATTCCGGTCCGGGCGCGTCGGGCGGGTCCGTACCGTCTGCGGAGTCCACGCCGTTCGGCGCGTCCACACCGGCTGACGTGCGCGCCCGGTCCGACGTGCGCGCCGCGTCCGCCACGCTCGCCGCGCTCGTTGGTTGTACTGCGGCGATTCGGTCGACCGGGCCCGATTCCTTCTCGGCCGTAAGCCACCGGGTGGGGTTCGGCCCCGATGCGTCCTCCGCCACGATCCGTTCGACCAGGCGCCGGCGCAGCACCTGTCCGGTCGCGAGCGTGCGGGGCAGTTCGGTGGCGTGCACCACCCGGCGCGGATGTTTGTGTGCGGCCACGCGACCGGCGCAGGCGGCGCGCAACGCGGCGAGGTCGGGCGGGTTCGCGGGATTGCCGGGCACCACGACCGCGCAGATCAGCTCGCCCCAGGTCGGGTCCGGCAGGCCGACCACGGCCGCCTCGCGGACCCCCTCGGCCCGCGCCAGCACCGCCTCGACCTCGCCCGGCGCGACCGCTTCGCCGCCGGTGCGGATCAGCTCGCCGACCCGGCCCACGATGCTCAGGTAGCCGTCGGCGTCCACCGTCGCGAGGTCGCCGGTGTGGTAGCGGCCGTCCCGCAACACCGCGCGGGTGGCCGTCTCGTCGTCGAAGTAGCCGTCGAACAGCAGCGGTCCGCGCACGCACACCTCGCCGTCCGGACCGAGTTCGACGTCCTGGTACGGGCTGGGCACGCCGCAACTGCCGGGCTTGCGCGGTACGTCCACGCCCTCCAGTGCGGCCACGTTGCCCGCCTCGGTCGAGCCGTAGAAGACCCGGAGCACCGCGTTCGGAGCGGCCTCGGCGATGGCCGCGAGCAACTCCGGCGGGGTCCGGGACGTACCGGTGTCGGCGAAGCGCAACGATTCCAGCCGGCCGCACCCGCCGGGCCCGGACCGCTCCTCCGCCGCAAGCGTGTCCAGTACCCGTTGCCACACCGCCGGCACGCAGTTGAGCCGGGTCGCGCGGTGTCGGCGCACGGCCGAGACGATCTCCGCGCCGTCGGCCCTGGCGACCAGGACCACCGTGTCGCGGGCCTGCCACTGTTGCAGTGCGATCGTCCACGCACCCATGTGGAACAGCGGATACGGGCACACCATCGCGCCGCGCGGTTCGAGCTGCGAACCGGGATGGGTGCGCAGCACGTTCGTGCGGTGGGACAGGATCACGCCCTTGGGCCGACCGGTGCTGCCGGAGGTGAAGAAGAGTACGTGCGGGTCGGTCTCGTTCGGGCCCTCGGCGACGTCCGGCGTCGGCGCCGCGCCCGCCGGATCCGCAGGGGTGCCCAGCCCGATCACCGGTACCCCGATCGCGGCCCCCACCGCCGCGCCCGGCACGGTGTCGTCGGCGATCAGCAGCGCGGGCCGGGCCACCCGGGCCGTCGCGGTCGCCTCGGCGGCGGACAGGGCCGGGCCGAGCGGGACGTAGACCGCGCCGATCCGGGCCAGCGCCACGAACACGGGCAGCACGTCGAGCGTGGTCCGGTTCCAACACACGACCCGGTCGCCGCGCCGGACGCCGATGGCGCGCAGCGCGCGTACGGTCCGATGAGCCGCCGCGTCCAGTTCGCCGAAGGTGAGCGCGTCGTCCCCCAGGACCGCCGCCGGCCGGTCCGGGACGGCCCTGGCCGCACCCGTGAACACGGCGCCGATCACCAGACCGTCGTGCCCCATCGTCATGCCCTTTCGTCGGCGGTCGAGCCGTTCCGTGCCGGGCCACGCCGTACTGCGCGCAGCCGTTGCCGTGCCGTGCCGTGCCGTGTCGCGTCGTGCCGGTTCAGCGGTCCTTCAGCTCGACGATGATCTCGTGGTAACGCTGCTCACCGACGTTGACCGCGGTCTCCACGCCGCCGCGCCGCATCGGCACCACCACGCCGGGCACCACGTCGGCGGCGAAGTACTCGCGGTATTCGCCCCGGCTGTCCGGTTCCGGCTCGACCGCGATCCGGTCGCCCGCGATCTGGATCAGGTAGTAGTCCAAATCGTGCCGATGCGCGTCGCTGCGCGCGCCCGGGGCCAGCTCCAACTCCCAGATGCGGACCTTGTCGTCCTCGAACAGGACTCGGGTACCGATCCCGCCGAGAGTGCGCTCGGCGGCCGGCTCCGCTGCCGCGGGTGTGGTTTCGTCGCTCATCCGATCCGTCCTTGGGTGAGTGGGTGGATCAATGGGTCGGTCAATGGGTCGATCGGTCGGTCGATCACGTGGGCGGTGCCTTCGGGCATCGCCCCTTCCGGGGCCGGGCGGGCCGGCCGTCAGCAGCCCGCATCCGGATCGACCCGGTTGCGCAGCTCCTCGCCCGCGAGATACCGGGCCAGGTTGTCGCGGAAGAGCCGGAACACCTCGGTGAAGTGTTCGAGAGCCGCGCTGGAGCAGTGCGCGGACAGGTACAGGTTCGGCGCGTCCCACAGCGGGTCGTCGGCGGGCAGCGGTTCGGCCGCGACCACGTCCAGCGCCGCGCCGCCCAACCGGCCGCCGCGCAGTGCGGCGATCAGGTCGGGCTCGACGACGAACGAGCCACGACCGACGTTGCAGTAGAACGCGCCCTCGCGCATCGCGGCGAATGCGGCGGCGTTCATCGTGCCGACCGTGTCCGCCGTCTCCGGCGCCGCCGACACCACCGCGTCGCAGCCGGCCAGCATCTCGTGCAGGTCGTCCGGGGGGAAGAGCCGGTCCACGTACTCGGCGGGCACCTCCACACGCCGCCGGGTCGCATGCACGGTCATCCCGAACGCCTGTGCCCGGCGCGCCAGTTGCGATCCGATCCCGCCGACGCCGATCAGCCCGAGGGTCTTGCCCCGGACCAGTCCGCCGAAGGCGGGTTTCCAGCGCCGCACGTCCTGGAGCGCATCCAGGTCGCGATGCCGCTTGAAGAAGGCGAGCAGCCGGGCGAAGACGAACTCGGCGATCGGCGCGCCGTTCACGCCCGCCGCCGTGGTCAGCCGGATGCGCTCGGTGGGCAGCCCCGCCGAGAGCAGTTGCCCGTTGCCCGCCGCGCAACTCTGCACCCAGCGCAGCCTCGGCGCCAGGTCCGCCACGTCGAACGGCAGGTCGGCCACCAGCACGATCTCGGCCCGGGCCAGCAGGTCGCGCTGCTCGGCGGTCAACACGGGAGCCAGTTCGCGCAGCGCCGGGCGGGTCGCGGCGTCCGGCCGGCCGCGCGCGGTGCGCAGTTCCTCGGGCTCGACGTAGCGGCAGTCCACGATCTCCAGCCTGGGATCGAGCGCGCGCACCGCGTCCAGATCGGCCGCGAGCTCGGATGCCGGACGGATGTCCCAGGCGGACGGGTACATGATGCCGACGACGATCGGCGGCTGCTCGGGGGCATCGGGGACGGGCCCGTGCTCGGGCCCGGGCGGGTGGATCACGCGGAGGTCCTCCGGTCCTTCAGTACGCCGAGGGTGTGCGTGGCGGCGTGGGTGTTCGCGAGGTAGTCCGGCGCGGCGGCGGTGTCCACGAACCAGCCGGTCGGGCACATGGTCAGGATTTCCACGAACGAGAAGCCGTCGCCGCGCAGTTGGGCACGGAACGCGTTCTTGATCATCCGGGTGGTGCGGGTGATGTTGACGATGTCGTTGACCGCGCCGCGCGCGACGTACGCGGCGCCGTCGAGTTCGGCGATCAGATCGGCGAGTCGGATCGGGTAGCCGTGTTCGGCCGCGTCGCGCCCGCCGAGGGTGTTCTTCGTACGCTGGCCGAGCACGGTCGTGGCGGTCATGTGCCCGCCGGTCTCGCCGAAGACACCGTTGTTGAGCATGAAGCACGTGACGTTCTCGCCGCGCGCCGCCGTGTGCAGCACTTCCTGGAGGCCCTCGTTGACCATGTCGCCGTCGCCCTGCACGGTGAACACGAGAGTGTCCGGCCGACAGCGCTTGACGCCGGTCGCCAGCGACGGCGCCCGGCCGTGCAGTGCTTGCAGGACCTCGATGTCGAGGTTGTTGGAGTAGGCCGTGTAACAGCCGATCCCGAACACCGCGATCGCCTTGGCGACCTGGTCGAGTTCCTGGACCTGCTCGACTATCGAGCGCATCGCGATCGGCTCGCCGCACCCCGGACACAGGTGGTGCGCCCCGACGTCGATCAGGTCGGGGGTGAAGTCGTGCACGAGCCGGGCGCCGCACGTGGGCGCGGCGGTCGTGGTGGTCAGGACCGGCAGTTCGCGACGCCCGGCGGGCTGTGGGCCGGTTCGGGGCGCCGTTGCCGCAGTCCCGGGGTTCGTCACCGACTCGTCGCCGGTCGGCGTTCCGGGGTTCGTCACCGACCCACCGCCCGTCGGCGTTGCGGCGCTCATCGTGGATCCGCCGCTCGTCGGGAATCGCCGGCCGGGTGGGCGTGCGGATCCGGAACCCTGGCCGGTCCGTCGCCGTCCGACCCGAACGCGGCCTCGATCCGGCGCCGCATCGCGCCGACTTCGAGGTCGGGCGCGATGCCGAAGCCGGACGAATCCAGGCTGAGCCGGCCGATGAACCGCACCGGCGCCGCGCCCAGCACGGCCAGGCGTACGTCGTCCACCATCTGTCCTCCGCTGTTCTCGTACACGGCCACCAGCCGCGCGCCCGCCGCCGCGGCGCGCACGATCTCGCTCGGGAACGGCACCAGCGTGATCGGCCGCACGTAGCCGACCCGCAGGCCCAGCGCCCGCAGCTCGCGAACGGCCTGACGCACGTACAGCGCAGGCGTCCCGTACGCGACCACCACGACCTCGGCATCGGCCAGGAAACCGGTCTCCGCGCGGGGCTCGGTCTCGGCGACCATGCGCTCCATCGCGCCGCCGTGCCGGGTGTAGAACTCGGCCAGGTCGTAGCCGGCGTCCGTGCGATCGCCGGCGTGCCGTTGCTTGCGGTCGGACAGCGGCGAGACGAGCCTGGCCGCGCCGGTACCGCCCGTCGAGCCGTCCAGGGCCCAGTCCCGCGCGGGCAGCGGGCCGAAGTCGCGGCGCCGGACGTCGACCGAGACGTGCGTGTGGGCCAGGTAGTAGTCGCCCATCACCAGCACCGGGCTGCGCCAGAACTCGGCCAGGTGGAAAGCGTATTGGGTCAACTCGACCGCCTCGCGCACATCGCACGGCGCGAGCACGAGATGCCGGTAGTCGCCGTGCCCGCCGCCGCGCGTGGCCTGGAAGTAGTCGCCCTGCGCGCGGGCCATGTTCAGCACCACGAGCGGAAGCCGCGCATAGACGATCTCGGCCAGCGACTCCTGCATCAGGGAGAGCCCCTGCCCGGTTGATCCGGTCGCGGCCGGCGTACCGGTGGCGGCGGCGCCCCACGCCATCCCGACCGCCTCCAACTCGCTCTCCGCGTTGACGCAGACGCCGCCGACCTCGGGCAGTCGGGCGGCCATGTGTTCGAGCACCTCGGTGAACGGCGTCATCGGGTAGCCGGCGAAGAACCGGCAACCGGCCGCGATCATCGCCTCGCCGATGGCGGCCGAACCGGGCAGTACGGGTGGCCGAGGGCCGATCGTGTTCATCCGCTGGTGCCTCCGGTTTCGTCGCGGGGTTCGTCGTACCGGTAGACCTGGAAGACGAAGTCCGGGCAGATCGCCGAACACGCCTTGCAGGCGATGCAACCCGGCAGCAGTTGCGGATAGCGGTAGCCGCGGTCGTTGACGTCGTCGACGGTCATGCGCAACACGTCCACGGGGCATGCGTCGATGCACAGGTCGCAGCCCTTGCAGGCGTCGACGTCGATGACGAGGGTGCCTTTGCTGAGCACGGGGCCGTCGGGGTGGGTGGCGGGTTCGCGGGTGGCGGGTGCGTGGGTGCAGGGTGCGTGGGCGGCGGGTTTACGGGCGGCCTCGAACTCGCGGCCGGCCGGTTCGCGGGCGGTCATGCGCACACCGGCCAGGCCCGCAGCGCCGGTCCGGCGTGCGCATGTCCCACCCGCAGCGCGCTGCGGATGCCCTCTGCGTGCTGCGTCCGGTACGGCGGCAGCACCTCGGCCGCCGTGGCCAGGAGGGTGTCCAGGCCGACGACCGCGGTGGCCGCGGCGTACGCGCCGAGCGCGATCATCGTCACCGCCGAGGCGTTGCCGCTGCTCGCGGCCAACTCCGAGGCGGGGATGGGCACGAGCCGGCCGATGGTGGGTGTGTCGGCCGGATCGCACAGGCTCGTGTTGAGCACGAGCAGGCCGTCGTCGTGCAGCCGTGCGTAGACGCCGCCGGCGTGGGCGGGATGCAGGACCAGCGCGGACCAGGCCGAGCCGATCGTCGGCGGGCTGTCGATGGGGTCGTCGCCCAGGACCAGCGTGGTGTCCGAGTTGCCGCCGCGCATCATGCCGCCGTACGAACCGAAGTACATCGCATGCCGACCCTCGGCCACCGCGGCGGCGGCCAACAGCGCGGTGGCGAGCTGGATGCCCTGGCCGCCGATCCCGGTCAGTAGAACCTCGCGCTGCATGGGAACCCCTTCGCGGATGCCTGGGAGGACCTGCGGGACGTGTCTCGTGCCTCGTGTTCTCGTGCCTCGTGTTCTGGGGCCTCGTGTGTCTTGCCGTTCGGAACGGTGGAGGTATGTGTCAGAACGTTGTTCCGGATAGTAGGATGAGGCGTTCCGACAAACAAGAGCGTCGTGGGATGGAAAGCGGGGATCGCCGGTGGACGGGATCGAAGCGGCGGCGAACTCCGCCGGCCTGATGGGCAGCGCGGTCCGCCGGCCGCTGGAGGCGCGCTGGGCGGCGTACGAGGAGGAGGTGCGGCGGTTGGTCGACGCGACCTACCGGGTGGTCGAGCGCACGGGCAGCCTGGATCCGACGATGCGCGACATCATGCGCGAGTCCGGGCTGTCGAATCAGGCGTTCTACCGGCACTTCCGGTCCAAGGACGAGTTGCTCGTCGCGCTGCTCGACGACGGCCGGCGGCGGATGGCCGCGTACCTGGACCGCCGGATATCGGCCGCGCCCGACGCCGCGGGCAAGATCGCGGCCTGGATCGAGGGCGTCCTCGCCCAGGCCGGTGACCCGGTCGCCGCCGCGCGTACCCGCCCGTTCGTCGCCCACCAGGACCGGTTGGCCGACCTGTTCCCCGCCGAACAACGCGACTCGGTCGAGGCGATGGTCCGCCCGCTTCGCGAGGCGCTGGCCGCGGCGCCGACCCGGGATCCGGCCGCCGACGCGCTCGCGGTCTACCGCCTGACCCTGGCCACCCTGCACGACCACCTGCGCGCCGGCACGGCGGTCACGCCCGACACCACCGACCACACGGTGCGGTTCGCCTTGGCGGGCGTGGGTCTGGCGGGCGGCTGACCGGTCGGCGACGACCTAGTGCCGCGCTAGCGAGTTCGCATCGCCGTTTGGGTGTTGTCGTGTGGGGGTGACGGCCGCAGGGCAACGGCCTTGTCGTGGAAGGCCCGGATACGGGCGGTCTCGTGCGAGGCGCGCCACAGGAAGCCCCATTCGATGGGGGCGGCGTCGGTGAAGGGTATGTAGGCCACGTCGGGGCGGGTGTAGAAGCGGATCACCTGGCCTCCGACGGTGAAGGCGCCTTCGCCGGCCCCGACCATGGCCAGCGCCTCCTGGAAGGAGGACACGCGTGCCCCGTGCGCGATGGGCCGCCCCTGCGGGGTCACGCGGGGGACCCGGTCCTCGGAGATGGAGGCGGGCGCGTTGTCGGGCATGCGCAACAGCGTGACGCGGGTCAGGTCCTCCTGGCTGACCTGCGACCGGGCGGCCAGGGGGTGCCGGGAGGAGACGGCAAGGTAGCGGGGCTCGCCCCACAGGGTGGGGCCGGTGACCATGTCCGGTTCGACTATGGGGCGGGTGTTGAGGACCATGTCGGTGCGGTGATCGCGCAGGTCCGAAATGCTGGTGTTCATCTGGAGTTCGTGGATGAGCACGTCGGAGGCGGGGTGTTCGGCGCGGTAGGCGCGAGCCACCTGCATGACGAACCCGCCCGCAGCGGCGCCGAGGAAGCCGACCCGCAGGGGACCGTCGAAGCCGCGGGCGGCCATGATCGCGTGCGCCAGTGCCTTTTGTACCTGCTCGTAGCCCGGACGCAGATCGTCGTGGAAACGGGCGCCGATCGTCGTCAGCGAGACGCGACGGCTGGTCCGGTCGAACAGGGGGGCGCCGATGCGGCGTTCGAGTTTGCTGATGATCTGGCTGACGCGGCCGGTGGACACCCCCAGCTGCTCCGCCACACGACCGAAGTGCAGCGTCTCGGTGAGCGCGAGGAATGCCTCGATCTCGTAGCGCTCCACGACCGCCCCCTTCTTGATCGTTGCGTGCTGCTCAACGATAGTTGATCAAGACGTTATTGTTCCGGGCCTGCGGCTGATCGATCGTTGAGGCACACATTCGCGACGCCGAACGGACGTGACATGACGCAGCATTCGAGCCGAATCCTGGTATTGGGTGGAACGGGCAAGACCGGTCGCAGGATCGTGGATCGACTCCGGGAGCGCGAGGTCGACGTACGGGTGGGCTCACGCAGTGCCGACCCGGCGTTCGACTGGGAGGATCCGGCGACGTGGGCTCCGGCGTTGCGGGACGTGAGCGCTGTCTACGTGTCGTTCTACCCGGACCTGGCAGTGCCCGGAGCCTCTGCCGCGATCGAGGCCTTCACCGAGGCGGCGACGAGTGCGGGCGTGCAGTACCTCGTGCTGCTGTCCGGGCGGGGCGAGGAGGAGGCCCAGGTCTGCGAGCGCATCGTGGCGGACTCGGGGATCGCCTGGACCGTGTTGCGCGCAAGCTGGTTCAGCCAGAACTTCAGCGAGAACTTCCTCGTGGGGCCGGTTCTCGAAGGCGAGGTCGTCCTGCCCGTCGGCGATATTCCCGAGCCCTTCGTCGACACGGACGATATCGCCGACGTCGCCGTCGCCGTACTCACCGAGGACGGGCACAACGGGCGGATCTACGAACTGACCGGTCCCCGCCTGCTCACCTTCGCCGACGCCGTCGCGGAGATCGGGGCCGCGGCCGGACGCCACATCGACTTCGTGCCCGTCGGCGCGGACGACTACGCGGTGGTGCTCAAGGAGGCGGGCCTGCCCCAAGACGACATCGACTTCCTCATCTACCTCTTCACCACCGTGCTCGACGGCCGCAACGCGCACTTGGAGGACGGCGTCCGCCAAGTTCTCGGACGTGCGCCGAGGGACTTCGCCGACTACGCCCGCGCCACTGCCGCCGCCGGAACGTGGAACGCGGACGCCTCGTAAGTTCCCCTCCCGGGCGATGCCGGACCCTGAGCGCGGCGACGATCACGCGTTCGTCGAGACGACGCAAGGCTCGACGGGTCGCACTGATCGGTGCGCGTACGGGGGCGTTCAGGTTCCGGCATGTCGCCCGGCCACCCGTCGTCACGTCTGTCGAGATACGCGGGTCCGACCCGGACCCGGGAGCACCGCGGACACTGGGGACACTGGGAACACCGCGGACGCCGCGGACGCCGCGGTGACGGCGGGTGGGCGGCCCCTGGATCGGCATCGGCACGACCCGGTGCGCGAACGACCCCTTCCGACACCGACCGTTTCGGGGTCCAGCCGAGTTCCCGCGCGCCGAACGCCAAATGATCGATCATCGGCCCGAGGGGGCGGCCGACGGGTGGGCTGCGGCCGGGAGTTGCCTGGTCGGCCAGGCGACGTCGTCGATCGTCAGGAACGGTTCGCCGGCCACGGTTGCCGGGGTCAGTCCGGTGAACGCGGTGACGTCCCGATGCAGGTGGGACTGATCGGTGTAGCCGCCGTCGGCCGCGACTCGGGCCGCGGCGTCACCCGCGACCAGGCGGTGCACGGCGTGGTCGAAGCGGACCAGTTTCGCGGCGCGCTTGGGCGGTATGCCGATCTGCGCCTGGAATCGGGTCCACAGGCGCTTGCGGCTCCAGCCGAGTTCGGCCGCCAGTCGGTCGATCCGGACCAGGCCACGTCCGACCCCGATCCGGTGCCAGGCCCGGGCCACCTCCGGATCCACCGGCGACCGTGTCTCGTATCGGCGGGCGAGCAGCGCCTCCGTCAACGCGAAGCGGTCCTGCCACGAGTGGGCTTCCGCCAGTTGCTCGCCAATTCGTGACGCCTCCCGGCCCCACAGGTCCTCCAGGTCCACCAGGGCGCCGTCCAGGTCGGCCGGGCCGACGCCAAGAATCGTGCGGGCCACCACCGGCGACAGGCGGACCTGCACGCACGCGACGTGTTCGCCCCACGCCCGGACCGCGCCTCCGCACCCGAAGCCGGGCCCGGCGACGACACTTCCCCGACGCCGCCGCCCGGTGCCGTCGTCCACGACGGGCCGGCTCGCCCCGAACTCCAGGATCAGCATCACGGCCGGGTGCGGGACCACCCGCAAGCCACCCGTGAGCGGGCCGGGAACACTGAACCCGGCCATGTCGACGCCTGCCATCCGGCCGGCCCGGCGTGGACGCGCCACGTCCCACGCAACCGGATCCTCACGCGCATTCGCGGTGGACCGCATCGTCACAGGTTACCCGGGGCCCGGGGACGGAACATTCATACAATCCACCGGCACACCCCGGCGACGACGCTGAGCCCATGACTCTTCCCGACGATCGACCGCAGGTGAACGACGGCGCTGCCGCGGCAACCACCGAAGGCTCGCTCCTGCCTCTGGAGCACGGCGACGTGTACGTCCGCCGGGACGGCCCCCGCAACGCCCCCGCGCTCGTGCTCATCCACGGGTCGGCCTCCTCGACCCGCTCGTGGGACCGACTCGTTCCGCTGCTGACCGCGGCACATTGCGTCGTCCGGATCGACCTGCTCGGCCACGGCCGGTCGTCCGAACCGGCCGACCACGGCTACGAGATCACCGAGCAGGGTCGCACGGTCGGCGCGGCCCTGGACCGGCTCGGCGTCGAGCACGCCGTCGTCGTCGGCCATTCCAGCGGTGGCTACGCCGCCACCGCCCTCGCCGAGCAGCGCCCCGACCTGGTGACCGCGCTTTCGCTCGTCAACACCGGTCCCCGCCTGGACGCCTTCGTCGCGACGGAATCCGCCGCCATCGGCCCCGAGCACTGGCCGCCGACCGATGAACAGGTCCGGCACTTGGCAACAACGGCCTTTCGCGCGGGCTTTCGAATCCCGCAGGAGCTCGTCGACGATATGCGCGGCATGACCCACCACGCGTTCACCACGTCCATGCAGGCGTCCCGCGCCTATCTGGACCAACAGACGCTTCCCGATCGCCTGAAGACCCTCGGCAAGCCGCTCCAGGTGATCTTCGGCGACCAGGACCGCCGATGGCGCCCGTCGTCGGCCGCCGACTACCGCGTCGTCCCGGGCGCACTCGTCGAACTCCTCCCCGGCTCCGGCCACACCCCCATCGTGGAGGACCCCCCACAAACCGCCGCCCTACTCCTCCCCTTCACCACAACCCACGCCCCACGTCCCCGAAACGGCACCTGACACCGGCGCGAACAGGACGGCGTCCCCGTCCGCGCCGCCTTCCGTTGAGGTGCGGTACCGGCGTGGCCGGTGGTCAGGAAGTGCCGGCGGGTGTCATGCGGTGGATGATGTCGCGGTCGGTGATGGCGGCGCGGATGCCTTCGCTGTCGAGCCATCGGCCGAGGCGGGTGTGGAGTTCACCGGCCTGGTCGACGGTCAGGCCGGTGATCGGGACGGGACCCAGGCACATGCGGGGGTCGGGTGGGGTGACCGTGGGGATCAGGTCGGGTCGGTGTCGGGCCAAGTGGTGCAGGAGGACGAGTCGGTGGTGTTCCTGGACGTGGGCGACGACACCGGGCTCGTCGTCTGCCGGTGCCACGACCACCCGTAGCCGCAACCCGAATCCGTCGCGCACGAGTCGGGCCCGCCCGGACGTCGACTCACCGGGGTGGCCGGGCCGCATCAACGTGCCGGCGAGCTGGGCGGCTTCGGTGTCCGTGAGGTGGGCGGTGGCCCGGTCGGGTTCCTCGCTCGTCGGGTGATTCCCGAGCGAGAAGAACTCGACCCGCCACGGCCGCTCCACACGCCCACTCGGCGCAAGCCGCACGCTCCACGCGGGCAGGGTCACGGTCATGGGGGCCGTTTCGGTGTCGGTCACGGGAATCTCCGGGTGGTGAGGTGGTCATGGGTGCAAGTTCGGTGCGGGCGGAAATCGGCGCCCTCAACCGGGCATGGGGTCACCAGTCGTCCTGAGTGCCGGAGCGTTGGATGATCGGCCCCGGCAGAGTGCGTGCCAATTCGGCCTGACCCGCCTGGACCATGTGACGGAACTGCTCGCGCGTCCAGTGGACCGTGGTCATCCCGCCGTCGTCCTTCAGGCGCATCTCGATGGGCCGGTCCCCGTAGCCGGATGGGCCCACGGTCGCGGTGTCGGGTTTCAGACATCGTGGGGGCGCCGACTCGGTTCCGGAGACCACCAGATCAACGCGACCCACGACTCGATCGACGTCGTAGAGGGTGATTGGAAGCCGAAGCTCGCCGGTGCCCTGATCCAGGGTCGGTGCACTGTCGAGTGTGAGCGCGGCATGTGTACACAAGCGCCGAGTCATTGCGTCCCTCTCGCCGATCGGAAGTCATCCGAACGTAGTGGGACGATCACGCGACGACAGGGACGATTTGTCCCCTACTGTGAAGGGGGACGAATCGTCCCTGTCGGATGCGTCGGGGTCCGCCAGTAGGCCCGTCAGCCGGCCAGGACGCCGACGTCCTCGGCGAGGGTTACCACCTCGCGGTGCAATGGACCGCGTGTGGTTCGCCAGAGTTCGGCGATCACCGCGCGCGAGGCGGGCGTGTAGCGAACCGCCTCGGGGCCCACCTCCACCGAGCGGCGCATCAGATGCAACGCCGCGGTGTGGTCGTCGCGTTGGAGGTGGCTGCGGGCCGCTTCGGTCCACAGACGGGACTGGCGTTCCATGCTGGGCATCGCGGACGGGTCGGCGCGATCCGCGTAGTCCAGCGCGGTACCCGCAGCCCGCAGATCGGCCGACACACTCACGGCGTGGAAGTCCACGTTGGCTCGGCCGAACACCGTCCAGCGGTGCACATAACCCGCAGGCAGGCTCTTCGCCACCGCGTCGGCTCGTTGCCAACTCGCCCAGGCTTCACCCTCGTTGCCCTGCCTGGCATGCGTGACCGCCGCATGCAGACGCAAGGCGCCGTAAAGACCTCGGGCGTCATCCGGGATGTCGTCGAGATGTGGACGCATGTCCTCGGCGGCCTCGGTCACCACAGTCAACGCCTCACTCGGGTCGGCCGCCTCGCGCAGGGCATTGCCGTAGCACCATGCTGCACCCGCGAGGGCCTCCGGCGTGTCTGCGTACTGCGCGGCGGACATCCCGCGATCGGCCACCACCCACACGAGCTCCGCGGGTGCGATGTACGCGATGTGCTGCTGGGCGAGGTGGTAGATGGTGGCAAGTACGGCGTACGCCTCGCGACGGGCGGGGCCGTCCAGAACGCGAACTGCCGTCTCGCCGTCGGTGATCAGGTCGGGGAGAAGCATGCCGATCCGCGTCCGGTTGAACCGGGCGCTGTGCCACAGGGCCCATGCCGCGTCCACCCGGCCTCGAAGCGACGGTACATCCGGGGTCACGCTCGCGGCGGGTGTGTGATTGCGGCGTTTGACGGCGGTCCAGATCTGCGGGATCGACTCGTGGTGCAACGCGGGCGAAATGGGCTGCATGACGTCGCCCGTCCCGGTAAGGACACCGAGATCGGTCAGACCGAGGTTCGCCGCGACCCGAAGCAGCAGGCGATAGTCGCGCAACGGACGCTCGCCGCTCTCGATCTTCTTGAGCCAATCGGGTCCGCGTCCGCAGAGTCCGGCGAGCACCGGTCGGCTCATCCCGCGACGCTCACGCAGCCAACGAATGCGCTCGCCCATGGACAGGTCGGATGGCACGTTCACGGCGACCCCCGGGGGTGTGGTGTGTCACTCCCGCCACGGTACGCCGCACAACCTCGAATCAGCCGGCTTCGAGCGAACAAGACCCAAATGACGTTCGCTTTCGCATGGTGGCGCACAACCCCACCGGCGAACACGTGCCGTGGCGAGCGCCGGTCGACTTCCACGGTCGTCTGCCTGAACCGCGTTCGCCGGCCATGCGATAGGGAGTGCCGTGCCACCTCGTCCTCGCCGACCTCGATCGACGAATCGACGGCGGGTAGCCGGCCGCCGGCGCCGGGTCGAGACCGGGCGGGTCATCCGCACAGGCAGCCGGGAGCACGGAGAGCCGGACGACCAGGGACGCAGCTCAACGATCAACAACCCACGCCCGAACAAGGTCGACAACGAGCACCAGGCTCCGCGACCTTACCCCCGACATACGGGACGACCTCTGGACGAATGGGCCCGATGTGGTCAGTCGTCGTCACTGAGGTTGAGGCCGTGGTCGAGGTCGGCGTGGAACGTGGGGCGGGCGCCGGTCGGGCCGCTCAGGACGAACTCGTAGGCGGCGTCGTCAGGGTCGTCGGGGTCCAGGAGGTGTCCGTGGACCTCCACTTCGTACCAGCCGGGTGGTACGCAAACGCGACGATGCCGGGGATGGTCGGGCGTCCACTTCGTGAGGTAGCCCAGGCCGCACAGCAGCAGCTCTCCCGAGCGGACGTGCAGAACCCACCCGGCGGATGTCACCTTGGGGTCCTGCCACGGTGAAGGGCTCCGGGCGTGGCGTACGAGGACGGTGTAGAAGCCGGGATCGATGTGCTGCGCGGGAATCGCGATGCCGTCCCGTACGACCCGATCGCCCTGCTCACTCGTGCTGAACAGGTGCAGCAGATTCCTGCCGACAGGGCTGCCTCCACCGACATCGTCGAGCCCGGTGGCATCGAGCAGCACGAAGCCGAAGAGCTCGGGAAAGCATCCTTCGAACCGCGCGGTGGGAAACGTCATGGCCGAACAGTACGAGTCGCGCCTGCACACAGCCTTCCGTGGAGCGGGGTACGGCCCGGGTTTCGCCCGCGCCCCTCGCAGGAAACGGTCCGGCTTCGCGGTCCGGTCACGGGAAGGGGCGAGGGCCTCGATGAACCCCGGACCATCCGGGTGGCGGCCGCGTTGCTTCCGGGGCACGATTGGCCGCCGGAGACGTGCGTACGCCTGCTGACCGCGGTGGGCCGGGCCATGTGCCGCACCGCCGAAGCACGTGAACCCGGCCTCGCCCCGCCTCGGCTGCTCGTGCTCGAACCCCTGCCGGACCAGGAGTCCGACGCCGCCCACGTGCTCTTCCAGATGGTGATGTGCGGGAAGGACACCGGCGGTCTCGGCGAGCACGATCTGCGCGCACTGCTCGAACGGGCGCACTTCACCGTCCTGTCCGCCTGGCGATCGAGCGCCGGCCACCGCGTCTTCGAATGCGAGCCGAAGGGCTGGCCGTCCACGTTCCCATGCGCAACTCCGTTGTGGTTGCGTGTGGTTGCGGTCGGAGATCCGTCCACCATCCGACTGGGCGGATCCACCCCCGCCCGGCCCTCAGGCGGGGCGCTCGGCCATGACGACCAGGCCCGGCCCGCTCTGCTCATCCGCGGGGAGCCGGAGTTCGGCGACCGGGCGCAGTCCGGCCTGCTCGATCAGGTCCACGAGTTGTTCCGGCCGCCATTTGTGCGTGGTCCAGCGAACGGGCACTCCTCCATATGCCTCGGTGCGCAGCGCGTCTTCGTCGCCGACGTGTGTTGCGGTGATGAAGTGGCCGCCCGGCTTCAGGGCGCGCGCGAACAGGGCCAGAACCTGAGGAAGGACGTCGCGGGGGAGATTGAACAGTGACCACCACCCGAGCACGCCGCCGAGGGACGCCTCTTCCAGGTCGAGGTCGGTGGCGGAGGCGACACTGAAGCGGCATCGCGGATGAAGACGGCGCGCGTTCTCGATCATGCGGGATGAGAGATCGACTCCGGACACGTCCAGTCCGCGTTCGGCGAGGTAGGCCGTCACCGTTCCGGGCCCGCAGCCGACGTCGAGGACGGGCCCGAGCCCGCGCACCGTGTCGGCGAAGGCGTCGATCGATGCCTTGAGCCAGGGATGGCTACGGATGTCACCGACCCCCGTCGTCACCACCATGTGGGCGTAGTTGTCAGCCACCCGGTCATAGGAATCCCGGACCACGTCGAGATCTGCCGGGCGGTCGATGTGGTGTGCGCGCATCAGCCAACAGTAGGACCGCGGTCCTGATACCGGTGGACTTCCCCGGTGTCGATACCGGTGGCCGAGATCGCGCCGAATGCACCGCCACGGCGCACCGGCGTCGGCCCCGCTGTGGGTGTGGACGCATCGAGGTCGGGCGCGGGCGATCTCGGGCACGGTCAGACCGCCGACCATGCGCAGGGTCAGCGCCACGCGGCTCTCCATCGCCGGCGCCGGGTGACAGCGCCGCCGTTTCTCTGCATCACGCCATCGACGGTGACCCGAGTGACGGTCGTCAGCTTCATGATCGCGGTTCCTTCGCTTCGGCGCCGCCCCGTTGCGGGCGGCCTCACCCCTGCTACGAACGCCACCGCCCCGATCGCACACCTCCTCCCGGATTTCTTCGAAAAACCTTCCGGGCGCCGGTCGCCGGCGATCCGAATCGGCGCGCCTTCGATATCGGTGCGCCCGCGATGTCGAGAACGCGGCGCCGGCTCCGTCCCAGGGATGTCGGCGGCCACGACGGGCCGCCGGAGGCCCGACCACCGAAACCGGCCCGACACCAGGAGGAATCGCCGTGCACCCGAACGAGATCACCGAGGTTCTGAACCGACCGATCAGCCGCGAACTGTTGGCCCGCGACGTGACCCGCCTGGCCTACGTCGCCAAGGACGGCACACCACGCACCATCCCGATCGCGTTCACCTGGAACGGCTCGGAGGTCGTCATGTGCACCACGAAGAACGCCCCGAAGCTCCCGGCCCTGCGCACGAACCCGACGGTGGCCCTGACCATCGACACCGAGGTGCACCCGCCCAAGATCCTGCTCATCCGCGGTCGGGCCGAGTTGGATGTCGTCGACGGCATCCCGGAGGAGTATCTCCGAATGAACGGCTCCTACGAGATGACGCCCGAGCAACGGATCGAATGGGAAGCGGAGGTGCGTTCGCTCTACGACGGCATGGTCCGGATCGTGGTTACCCCGACGTGGGCGAAGCTGATCGACTTCGAGACGACCCTGCCGAGCCCCGTCGAGGAACTGATCCGGCAGCGGGAAGAGCGCCGGCGCGGCTGACCGCCGCCCGCCCCCGCCCACTGGCCCAGCCGCCCGCCCGGCCAGCCGGGCCGTGCGCGCCCACACCCGGCGAATCACCCCCCGCCGAAAAAGTTCGCGGCAGGATGTCGAGAACCCGCCCGCAGCTGCGTCCCCGCAGTGAACACGGCCACAATGGGCCGGACCGCACCGAGGAGAACACGATGGCCAAGTACCTGTTGCTCAAGCACTATCGCGGCGCCCCGGCACCGACCAACGACGTGCCGATGGACCAGTGGACGCCGGAGGAACTCTCCGCCCACGTGCAGTACATGCAGGACTTCGCCGCCCGGCTCGAAGGCACCGGCGAGTACGTCGACAGCCAGGCGCTCTCCCCGGAGGGCACGTTCGTCCGCTACGACGGCGAAGGGCGACCGCCGGTCACCGACGGTCCCTTCGCGGAGACCAAGGACCTGATCGCCGGCTGGATGGTGATCGACGTCGAGAGCCACCAGCGGGCGCTGGAGCTGGCCGCCGAGTTGTCCGCGGCTCCGGGGGCGGGCGGAAAGCCGATCGGCGAGTGGCTCGAAGTGCGCCCGTTCTTCTCCGAACCCACGACCATCACGGAGTGACGCATGGTGGACGAGGTCCTGCTGCGGACCCTCACCCCCACTGTGATCGGCGTCCTCGTCCGCCGCGGAGCGGATTTCGCGGCGGCCGAGGATGCCGTACAGGAAGCCCTGGTCGAGGCCGTGCGCGTGTGGCCGGAGAATCCTCCGCGTGAGGCCAAGGGCTGGCTGGTCACCGTGGCCTGGCGCAAGTTCCTCGACGCCGCCCGCGCCGATGCCTCCCGACGGCACCGCGAGGTACGCGTCGAGGTCGAGCCCGCGCCCGGCCCGGTCGAGGCGGTGGACGACACGCTTCAGCTGTACTTCCTGTGCGCGCACCCGTCCCTGACCCCGGCCTCGGCGGTGGCCCTCACGCTGCGCGCGGTCGGCGGCCTGACCACGCGGCAGATCGCGCAGGCCTACCTCGTGCCCGAGGCGACCATGGCCCAGCGGATCAGCAGGGCCAAGCGGACCGTCTCGGACGTCCGGTTCAACCAACCCGGCGACGTCGCCACCGTGCTGCGCGTGCTCTACCTGGTGTTCAACGAGGGGTACTCCGGCGACGTCGACCTTGCCGGCGAGGCGATCCGGCTGACCCGCCGGCTGGCCGCCGAGACCCACCACGAGGAGGTCGCGGGCCTGCTCGCGCTCATGCTGCTCCACCACGCACGGCGCCCGGCACGGACCGGTCCCGACGGCCGGCTCGTGCCGCTCGCCGAGCAGGACCGCAGCCTGTGGAATACCCGCCTGATCGCCGAGGGCGTCGACGTGCTCCAGGCCGCCCTCGCCCGCGACCGCCTGGGCGAGTTCCAGGCCCAGGCCGCCATCGCCGCACTCCACGCCGACGCCCGAACGGCGGAGGAGACCGACTGGGTGCAGATCGTCGAGTGGTACGACGAACTGGTACGCCTCACCGACAGCCCGGTGGCCCGCCTCAACCGGGCCGTCGCGGTCGGTGAGGCCGACGGCCCGCGGGCCGGCCTGGCCGCCCTGTCCGGGCTCGACCCCGCCCTGCCCCGCCGCACCGCCGTCGAGGCGTACCTGCGCGAGCGCGACGGCGACTTGGTGACCGCGGCCCGCCTGTACGCCGAAGCCGCCCGATCGGCGCCCAGTCTCCCCGAACGCAACCACCTCACCCGACAGGCGGCGCGACTCAACACCCGATCGGGCGGGTGAGCCGCAGACCGCAGACCGGCCCCGGTGCGGGGAAAGCGCTCCGGGCCTCTCCGATCCCGGCCGGCGTTCCGCCATCCCGCAACCTTCGGTGCGCGCCGGGAGACCTGTCGTTCCCCGGCGCGCACCGACGATGCACCGCCCGCCGCGTCAGCCCTGCGCGGGCCGCATCGCCGAGGCGTACGAGCCCACCACGACGGCGTCGTCGCGGCTGACGTCGACGGCCAGGCGGTCGCCGAGATTGCGCTGGAACTCCCGGAAGGCAGGGAGTTCGACGAGGCCGTCACCGTCGACGACATGGACGAAGGTGACACCGTCGGTCAGGCGGAAGCTGCTGTACCGCAGGCCGGGCGGTGCCGTGCTCTCCAGTTCGGCGAACACGTTCTCGATCAGGCGCTGGTTCTCCTCGGCCGCCTCGGGCCTGGTCCGATAGCGGATCACTGCTGTACTCACGGGCTCTCCTCGCTGGTTTCGCTGTCTCACCGAGCTGTCTCACCGAGTCGTCTCACCGAGCTGTTCCATCGAGTCATCTCACGGAGCCGTCTCATCGAGTCGTCTCACCGAGCCGTCTCACCGAGCCGCCCCGCCGGTTGTCCCGCCGAGTCGTCTCACCGACTTGGACAACGCGAACTCGGCGAACTCATCGCCACCGGCGCGCACATCACGATTACTTCGGCCCTCCGCGGTTGTCAGTACCCATGAGAGCGAACCTCTGGAGGGACCTTCGTGAGCAGCACGAAACGCACGACCGTCGAGCAGCGGTGGGTGCTGGGCCTGACCGCGATCGGCTCGGTGATGGTGGCACTCGACGCCCTGGTGGTCGCGGCGGCGCTGACCACCATCAGGCAGGATCTCGGCGCCTCGATCGAAGAGTTGGAATGGACGGTGAACGCCTACAGCCTCACCTTCGCGATGTCGATGCCGACCGCGGCGGCGATCGGCGACCGGTGGGGGCGGCGGCGGATGTTCGCGACCGGCCTCGCCCTCTTCTCCGTGGCCTCGGTCGCCTGCGCGCTGGCGGCCTCGGTGGCGTGGCTGATTGCCGCCCGCATGCTCCAGGGCGTCGGTGCCGCCGTCGTGATGCCCCTGGCGATGGGCCTGCTCGGCGCCGCCTTCCCGCCCGAGCGCCGCGGCTGGGCGATCGGCATCTTCAGCGGCCTGACCGGCCTGGCCGTGCTCAGCGGCCCGATGGTCGGCGGCGCCGTGACCGAGGGGCTGGCCTGGCAGTGGATCTTCTGGATCAACGTGCCGGTCGGAGCGCTCGCCATCCCGCTCGTGCTCCGCAGGATCCCGGAGAGCCGGGGACCGGCCCGCCGGGTGGACGTCCGCGGTGCCGCCCTGATCTCCGCGGCCGTCCTGGGCATCGTCTGGGGCGTGGTCCGCGGCCGGGACGCGGGCTGGGCAAGCATCGAGGTGCTCGGCTCGTTCGCCCTCGGCGTCCTGCTGACGGCGGCGTTCCTGGCCTGGGAGCAGCGCGCTCCGCAGCCGATGGTGCCGCTGTCCCATTTCCGGTCGCGGGCGTTCTCGGCCGGCAACGCGGCCGGCTTCCTCCTCACCGCCGCACTCTTCGGCGCGGTGTTCTTCCTCGCCCAGTACATGCAGACCGTCTTCGGCTCCGGACCGATGAAGGCCGGGCTGCAACTGCTGCCCTGGACCGCCACGCTCTTCCTGGTGGCGCCGATGTCCGGCCGCCTGGTGGACCGCATCGGCGAACGCCCGCTCGTCGTGGGCGGCCTCGTCCTGCAAGCCGTCGGCATGTTCTGGATCGCCCTGGTCACCGACGCCTCGGTCGACTACGTCGAACTGTTGCCACCGCTGGTCGTGGCCGGCTGCGGCGTCTCGATGGCGATGCCGGCGACGCAGAGCGCCAGTGTCGGAGCACTGCCCCGCGAAGCCGTCGGCATCGCCTCCGGCATCTACGCCATGATGCGCCAACTCGGCGGTGTCGTCGGAGTCGCCGTCCTGGCAACCGTGTTCGCCGGCGGCGGGGGGTATGCGTCCCCCACCACGGCATTCGCCCGAACCCTGGCCGGCTGCGGCGTACTGTCACTGCTCGGAGCACTCGCCGGACTCGCCATCACGGTACGCCGTGCGCCTCGACCGACAGGTTCGGCGGGTCCGACGAGTCCGCCGGCTCCGGCGGGTCCGGCCACCCGGCAGAAGCCGATCGAGGAGGCGGCATGAGCCTGGAGGACGAATTCGCCCGGTACCGGAGTGAACTGGTCGCCCACTGCTACCGGATGCTCGCCTCGCTGCACGACGCGGAGGACGCGGTACAGGAGACGTACCTGCGGGCGTGGCGAGGATTCGCGGAGTTCGAGCAGCGCTCGTCGGTCAAGACCTGGCTCTACCGGATCGCCACCCGGGTGTGCCTGAACATGCTCAAGCACAGCAGCCGTCGAATGGTGCCGTCCGCGCTGGGCGCTCCCGGCACCGATCCCGACGACCTGGAGGCGCCGGTCCGGGAGGCGACCTGGCTGGAACCCTTTCCGGAGCCGTTGTCGAACGCCGACCCGGCGCTGGTCGTGGGGACCCGGCAGAGCCTGCGGCTGGCGATGGTCGCCGCATTGCAGTACCTGCCCCCGCGCCGGCGTGCGGTGCTGATCCTCCGGGACGTCGTGTCCTGGCAGGCATCCGAGGTGGCGGATCTGCTCGGCACGACCACGGCGGCGGTGAACAGTACGCTCCAGCGGGCGCGGGCGGAACTCGCCCGGCTCGCCCCGGAGGAGGACGAGTTCGCCGAACCGGACGAACCGGTGCGCCGGGCACTGCTGGACCGCTACGCCCGGGCCTTCGAGCGGGCCGACATGGTCGCCCTCGAAGGTCTGCTGACCGAGGACACCCGTTGGGAGATGCCGCCGATTCCGACCTGGTTCGACGGTCGCCGGGACGTGCTGCGGCTGCTCGCGGCGAAACTGCGGCCGGGGGAGGGGCAGCGGATCCTGGTGGAGACGTCCGCGAACGGCCGGCCCGCGTTCGCGATGTACACCCGCGGACGAGACGGCGCCTTCCACGCGCACACGATCCAGGTGCCGACCCTGACCAAGGCGGGCGTCTCCGCGGTGTTGACGTTCCACCGAGCCGACCTGTTCCCCTTCTTCGGCCTGCCGATCGACCGGTACCCACCGGGCTGAACGCCCGCCCGGCGACCTCCGGGCCGCAACCGCGCCACCGGCCGCGGGCCCGCCGGCGGGCCCGCGGCCGGGTATCCGCTCACAATCGCAGCCAGGCCGCCGTATCCGAGGGAAGTCCGCCGTCTTCGGTCAACGGCCCGCTCGACAAGAGGAGTTCGCGATGCGCCGGCAGCTCGGCGGACTCCCCGCCCAGGTTGACCACACACGCGAACCGATCACCGCGCCCGAACGCGAGCACATTCGCCGGCACCCCCGGCAGCCACCTCAGGTCGTCGCCGTCGCCGAGCGCCGACTCCGCGCGGCGCAGCCGGATCGCGGTCCGATACAGCGACAACATCGACTCCGGGTCGCGGCTCTGCGCCGCCGCGGTCCGGTCGGCCCAGTCGGCCGGCTGCGGCAACCACGGCGGCGCCGAAGCGCGCGCCGGGCTGAAGCCGTACGGCGGCGCGTCCCCCGACCAGGGCAGCGGTACCCGGCAACCGTCCCGCCCGGGCGAGGTGCCGCCCGAGCGCAGCGCCATCGGATCCTGCAACGCGGCCGGCGGGATGTCCTCCACCTCCGGCAGCCCCAACTCCTCGCCCTGGTAGACGTACACGGCGCCCGGCAGCGCCAACGTGAGCAACGCCGCGGCCCGCGCCCTGCGCATCCCCAGCACCGGGTCGGTCGGTACGCCGCGCGCCTTGGCGGCGAAGCCGAACGAGGTGTCCGCGCGGCCGTACCGGGTCACCGTGCGGGTCACGTCGTGATTGGCGAGCACCCACGTCGCCGGCGCGGACACCGGCGCGTGTGCGGCCAGCGTGCCCTCGATCGACGCGCGCAGCCGCATGGGCTCCCACGGGCAGGACAGGAAGTCGAAGTTGAACGCGGTGTGCAACTCGTCCGGCCGCAGGTAGCGAGCGAAGCGCTCGGTGTCCGGCAGCCAGATCTCGCCGATCAGCGCACGCGGATCCGGATACGAGTCGGCGATCGTGCGCCACGAGCGGTAGACGGCGTGCAGCCCGTCCCGGTCGACGTACGGGTGCGGGGCGGGCGAATCCGGGTCCAGGTCGGGCAGCGCCGGGTCCTTCTCCAGCAGCGCCGCCGAGTCGATCCGCACTCCCGACGCGCCGCGGTCGAACCAGAACCGCAGGACGTCCTCGTGTTCCTCGCGCACGCGCGGGTGGCCCCAGTTGAGGTCCGGCTGCCGGGAGTCGAACAGGTTGAGATACCAGTCGCCCGGGGTGCCGTCCGGGTCGGTGGAGCGGGTCCAGGCCGGGCCGTGGAACTCGGAGACCCAGTTGTTGGGCGGCAGTTCGCCGTGCTCGCCGCGCCCGGGCCGAAACCAGAACAGTTCGCGTTCGGGCGCCGCCGGGTCGGCGATCGCGGCCCGGAACCACGGGTGCTCGCTGGAGACGTGGTTGGGCACGATGTCCACGATCGTGCGGATGCCCAGCTCCAGCGCATCGGCGATCAGCTTCTCCGCGCCGGCCAGGGTGCCGAACTCCGGTGCCACGCCCCGGTAGTCGGCCACGTCGTAGCCGCCGTCCGCCATCGGCGAGGGATACCAGGGGTTGAACCACAGCGCGTCCACGCCCAACTCGGCCAGGTACGGTAGCCGCTCGCGCACGCCGGCCAGGTCCCCGGTTCCGTCGCCGTCGCCGTCGGCGAAGCTGCGCGGGTACACCTGGTAGATCACCGCGCCACGCCACCACGGTGCCGCCTGTGCTCCCTGTCGGCCGTGTTCTGCCACGTCGTCGTTCCTTTCGGGTAGGACGACGGGGACGTACCGCGCCGGGCGCGGCCGTCGCCGTCTCGAAACGGGGATGCGTCTCGGAGCGAGACGAGGGATCGGGGGAGACGAGGGACGGGGGAGACGGGGGATCGGGGCGGGGGGCCTGCTCCCCTGCACGCAGGAGAGCTACTCCTGCTTCTGCTCCTCCTCCTACTCCTTGACGCCACCCGCGCTGATCCCCGCGATGATGTGCCGCTGGAAGACCAGGAAGACGGCCACCATCGGGATGCTCGCGATGACCATCGCGCCGATCAGATAGGTCAGCGGCAGGCTCGCGGACAGTTGCACCAGCGCGACGCTGATCGGCTGCTTGTCGGTGTCCGGGAAGACCAGCAGCGGCCACAGGAAGTCCTGCCAGACCGCGACCACCGCGAAGATCGACACCACCCCGAGCACGGGCCGCGACATCGGCAGCACGATGGACCACAGCGTGCGCAGCGGGCCCGCGCCGTCGATCGACGCGGCCTCCAGGACGTCGTCGGGCAACTGGTCGAAGAAGCGCTTGAGCAGGTACAGGTTGAAGGCGTTGGCCACCGACGGCAGCCAGATCGCCCACGGCGTGTTCAACAGGTTGGTGCCGACGAACGGTACGTCGACCGCGGTCAGATACCTGGGCACGAGCAGCGCGGATGCGGGCACCATCAGGGTGGCCAGGATCGCGCCGAGCACGATCTGCCCGAACACCGGTTTGAGTTTGGACAGCGCGTAGGCCGCCGCGGTGCACAGCACGATCTGGAACAGCCAGGCGCCGCCCGCCTGGAGCGCGGTGTTCCTCAGGTAGCGGGCCAGGTCCATCCGGCGCCACGCCTCGGCGTAGTTGTCCGCGTGCCACTCCTTCGGCACGTACGTCGGCGGGCTCTGCAACATCTCGTCCGGGGACTTGAACGCGCCGGTGACCATCCAGTAGATGGGAAACAGGAACGCCGCGGTGAAGCCGGCGAGGGTGAGTGCGAAGACCACCCAGTACGTGATCCTGCCGCGGGTGCTGCGCAGTCGCATCGGTGAGACGAGCGTGCGCACCTGCGTGCCCGCGCGGCGCCGGGCGCGCTCCGCGGCGCGGTCCGCCCGCGCGCCGGCCCGTCGGTCGCGGGATCCGATCGTGATCGCCATCGCCGGCCCCCTAGTCCTTCGTCCGGGTCAACCGCAGGTACAGCGCGGAGAACGCGGCGAGCAGCATCAGCAGCAGCACGCTGAGCGCGCACGCGCTCCCGTAGTTGTTGTAGACGAATGCGTATTTGTAGATCAGGTACAACACGGTGATCGTGGAGTCGCCCGGCCCGCCGCCGGTGATGATGAACGGTTCGACGAACACCTGCATCGTGGCGATGATCTGCAGGAGCATCAGCATCAGGATGATGAACCGGGTCTGCGGCACGGTCACGTGCCGGATCCGCTGCCACAGGTTCGCCCCGTCCAACTCGGCCGCCTCGTACAGCTCGCCCGGGATGCCCTGGAGCGCGGCCAGGTAGATCAGCACGGTGCCGCCCATGTTGGCCCAGGTGGCGACCAGGACCAGCGAGATCATCGCGGTGTCCTCGCCGTTGGTCCAGGTCGAGGTGGGCAGGTGCGCGGCCCGGAGCACCTCGTTGAACAGGCCCGGGCCCGGGTCGAAGAACCACTTCCACATCAGCGCGGTGACCACGGGCGGGATCATCACCGGCAGGTAGACCGCGAGCCGGAAGAACGCCCGGGCGTGCCGCATCTCGTTGATCAGCAGGGCCAGCACGAACGGCACCACGAACCCGATCACCAGCGCAAGTCCGGTGAAGTAGAAGGTGTTTCGCCACGCGGCGGCGAATTCGGGGTCGTCGAAGACGGTGGTGAAGTTGGCGAACCCCACCCACTCGGTGTCCGCGCCGGCCCGGCCGCCGGTGCGCTGGAAGGACAGCTGGATGGCTCGGATGGCCGGGTACCAGGAGAAGAGCGCGAAGCAGAGCAGGCCGCCCGCGAGGAAGCCGTAGGCGGTGAGATTGGCGTGGATCCGGCGACGCAGGCGACTCGGGCCGTGCGGGTGCTGCGCGGAGCCGTTTCGGGTGCCGCCTCGGGAGCTGCCGGGGCGCCATCGGGTGCGGCCCGGGGGATCGGGCTTGGAGACCGCGACCGTGGTCGTCATTGCGTGCGCTCCCTCGCTGTCGCTGTCGCTGTCGCCGGGCGGGTGGGCGGCCGGCGGGACGGGGCTCGTCGGGTGGGCCGGGCGGGTCCGCGGGTCCGGGCGGGCCGGGTGGGGTCCCGGCCGGCCCGTCGAGTGCGCGGTGTGCCTAATTGGCGAGTTGCTGGGTGATCTTGGCGTTCGCGTCGCCGAGCAGCTTGTCCAGGTCGGCGTCCTTCTTGGTCAGCACGCTGGAGACCACGCCGTCCAGGATCGAGTAGATCTGCTGGCCGTTCGGGGGTTCGGCGATGGCCGGGACGGCGGCGGCGGCGAAGCTTGCGTAGTTCTCCACCGGCAGGTTCGCGTTGGCGGCCTTGAGGTCGATGTTGGACTTGGCGGCGGCGCCGGTCCAGATGGCCGGCTCCGGCAGGCCGACCGGTTCCTTGTCGGTCTTGCCGCGGGCCCAGTCGTTGAGGCCCTTGCCCGGGGTCAGGGCGAGGAAGTCGAGCCACTTCAGGCCCGCCTCGATCTGCTCGGGCGTGCACTTCTTGTTGAACATGTAGCCGTCGCCGCCGGCGAGCGTGCCCTTGCCCTCCGGCATCGGTGCGATGCCCAGGTCGGCGAGCTTGCCGCCGAACTCGTTGACGATGGTGGGGATGTTGTCGGGCGCGGCCAGGAACATGCCGAGCCGACCGCTGCCCATCATCTGTTGCACGTCCGCGATGGTCAGCAATTGCTTGCTGCCCATGCTGTTGTCCGTCCAGCGCATGTCGTGCAGGGTCTGTAGGACGGCCCGGCCCTCGGGCGTGTTCACCGTGCCGGACTTGCCGTCGGGGGACACCGCGGCGCCGCCGCGCGAGTACAGCTCGGCGACGAAGTGCCAGCCGCCCTGGTTGCTCGCGCTGTAGTCGGCGTAGCCGACGGTGCCGCCCCCGCTGTCGGCGATCTTCTTGGCCGCGGCGCGGACCTCGTCCCACGTGGCCGGCGGCTTGTTCGGGTCCAGGCCCGCCTTGGTGAACAGAGCGCGGTTGTAGACCAGGCCCATCGAGTAGTTCGTGCGCGGTACGCCGAACGTCCTGCCGCCGGTGTCCTGGAAGTACTTCACCAGGTCGGGGCGAAGCTCCTTGCCCGACACGGTCTTTTCCATGTAGGCGCTGATGTCGGCCGCGCCGCCGCGGGCGAGCACGGTCTGCACGTTGGTGTAGTTGACGTAGAACAGGTCTTCCATCCGGCCGCCGGACAGCTTGGCCTCGAACGTGGTCGGGTCCGAACACGGGAACGCGTCCTTGGACTCGATCTTGATGTTCGGGTTGGCCTTCTCGAAGGTCGCCACGTCCTGTTCCCACTGCCTGCGGTCGACCTCGGCGGTGCGCGGCGGCTTGCAGTTGACGGTGATCGAGACCTTCTTGCCGCCGCCGGTCCCGGGGGCGTTCGCGGCGCCGGAGGGGTCGGCCTTGGCATTGTCGGCGCTGTCCGCCTTGTCGCCGGAGTCGTCCGAGCAGGCGACGCCGGCGAACAGCAGCCCGGCGGTGACGACGAGTGCGGCGGAGGATCTGCGGTACCTGGTCGCGGTGTTGCGCGTCTGACGCATCTGAGGGAGCCCTTCTGACCGTGCGGACCCGCGTCGGCCGTCGGCCGGGTCGTCGGCCGCCCGCGGGGGAACGCGGGCAGCACGACATGGCCCGGGGTCGGTCGTGCCGATCTCGGTCGGAAACTCGGTGGAACCCGACGAATGGAACGAGCAGGCGCAGGCTTCCGGGACGGCGCGTTCCGGGCGCTGCGTGGCGCTGCACACTCAACCACGAGGGGCCATGGCTCTACAAGATGTCGACGAGATTTCGCAAATTAGCGACAGAGGTCGGTGGTTCCCTCGATCCCGACTTGCAGAATTCCGCCCTTCAGTGGGTGGTGGGGCCGGTCGGGCGGGTTCCGGGCGTCTCCCGGTCGGCTGTGGGCACCGGGCCGGACGACTTGCGCAGCACCAACTCCGGCTCGAACAGCAGCTCGTCGTGGGTGACCGGGGTGCCGGCGATCTCCGCCATCAGCAACTCGACCGCGGCCCGGCCCATCAGCTCGATCGGCTGGCGCACGGTGCTCAGCGGCGGGTCGGTGGCCGACATCAGCGCGGAGTCGTCGTAGCCCACGATCGACACATCGCCCGGGACGTGAAGTCCCAGGCGGCGTACGGCCCTTACCGCGCCGAGCGCGAGCGGATCGCTGGCGCACACCAGCGCGGTGATGCCGCGATTGATCAACCGCGTGGCGGCGGCCTGGCCGCCTTCGAGGGAGAACAGGGCGTGTTCGACCCGGTCCTCCGGAAGGTGCACGGCGCGCCGGGCGGCGGCGAGTTTGCGGTTGGAGGGCACGTGGTCCGGCGGGCCGAGGATCATCCCGATCCGATCGTGGCCCAGCGCCGTCAGATGCGCGACGGCCTGCTCGGCGGCGGCCGCGTCGTCGCAGCTCACCCGGGGGAAGTCGAGGTTGTCCACGGCCGCGTTCAGCAACACGGTGGGCAGGTTGCGCTCGGCCAGGCGGGCGTAGTGGCCGTGCGGCGAATCGGCCTGCGCGTACAACCCGCCGAAGAAGATCACCCCGGATACGGCCTGGTCGAGCAACATCTCGACGTAGTCGGCCTCGGTCACGCCGCCGGCGGTCCGGGTGCACAACACGGGGGTGAACCCGCGTTGCGCGAGCGCCCCGACCACGATCTCGGCGAACGCCGGAAAGATCGGATTCTGCAACTCCGGCAACACCAGCCCGACCAACCGCGCCCGCTCGCCCCGCAATTGGGTGGGCCGCTCGTAGCCCATCACATCCAACGCGGTCAACACCGCGGCCCGCGTCCCCTCCGACACCCCCGGCTTCCCGTTGAGCACGCGACTGACCGTCGCCTCGCTCACTCCGACCTTCTTCGCAACCTCAGCAAGTCGACGCACCATGAGCGCAAGAGTAGTACGAAGGAAGTCATCTTTTTGCGCAAACGCGCAAGCGCTGTGCATGGGGCCTGCGGCCCGGCGACCTGCGGCCTGCTCCTTGTGGCCGGCGATGCACGGTCGCCGGGCGTACCCGGCCGCCGAGGGACGGAGTGGGATGTCGGCAGGTTCGGGGTCAGCGCTTGAGTTTGCGCCAACCGCCGGCCCGATTGTTGGCGATGATCTGCTTGAACATCGCGGTGAGGGCCGGTGCGTTGATGGTTTCGCCCTGGCGTACGGCCACGGTGCGGGCGGTCTTGTTGTCGTGGCCGCCGGTGATGATTCCCTCGGGATCCGGGACGATGGCGCCGTCGTAGAGGAAGACGTTGACGTGGTCCTTCGCCGCGAGCAGGGCGCAGATGTTGCCCTGGAGGACGAAGTACGGTCGGTTGGTGCGCTTGATGGTCTCGACCACCTCCGGGTCCGCGCCGTGGACCAGGTCGCGCACCTCACGGCAGATGGCCTGCTGCCAGTCGGGCAGGCCCTCGATGTAGTCGTCGACGCGTGAATCGGTGGCGTACGTCATGGCTCTGCACCCTAGTGCCGCGCCCGGCTTCCGGCATCCGGCGCTTCGGGCCCGCCCGGCGTGCCGGGGGCGGCCGTGGGGGCGGGCGTAGGCGGCGGGGTGTTGCGGCGGTCAGGGTGTGGTCGGCGGGTCGGTGAGGTTCAGGGCCGCTTCGAGGAGGGCTTCGACGATGTGGGATTCGGGGACGGTCTTGACCACCTCGCCGCGGACGAAGATCTGGCCCTTGCCGTTGCCGGAGGAGACGCCGATGTCCGCTTCGCGGGACTCGCCCGGGCCGTTCACGACACAACCCATGACCGCGACGCGCAGCGGGACGGGGAAACCGTCGAAGGCGGCCTCGACGCGGCGGGCCAGGCGGTGGATGTCCACCTGGAGTCGGCCGCAGCCCGGACAGGAGACGATCTCCAGCCGACGCGGGCGCAGTCCGAGGGATTGCAGGATGTGGCAACCGGCCTTGACCTGTTCGGCCGGGGGCGCGGACAACGACACCCGGATCGTGTCGCCGATGCCCTCCGCGAGCAGGATGCCGAAGGCCACCGCGGACTTGATCGAACCCTGGAGACTGGGCCCGGCCTCGGTCACACCCAGATGCAGGGGATAGTCGCAGCGCGCGGCGAGCAGCCGATAGGCCTCGATCACCGTGCGCGGATCGTGGTGCTTGACCGCGATCTTGAGGTCCCGGAAGCCGTGTTCCTCGAACAACGAGCACTCCCACAGCGCCGATTCGACCAGCGCCTCGGGATTCGCCCGGCCGCCGTGTCGGGCCAGTACCCTCGGGTCCAGCGAGCCGGCGTTCACCCCGATCCGGATCGGCACACCCGCCGCGCCGGCCGCCGCCGCGATCTCCCGGACCTTGTCGTCGAACCGGCGAATGTTGCCCGGGTTCACCCGTACCGCCGCGCAGCCCGCGTCGATGGCTTGGAAGACGTAGCGCGGCTGGAAGTGGATGTCCGCGACCACCGGGATCGGCGACCGTGCGGTGATCGCGGCCAACGCGTCGGCGTCGTCCCGGGACGGCACCGCGACCCGGACGATGTCGCATCCGGCGGCGGTGACCTCGGCGATCTGTTGCAGGGTCGCGTCCACGTCGGCGGTGGAGGTGGTGGTCATGGTCTGCACGCTGATCGGTGCCCCGTCGCCGACGGGGACGGCGCCGACGTCGATCCGACGTGAGGGGCGTCGGACCGGCACGTGGGTGGGAACCCCGGGCAGGTCGAGGTCGGTGGCGGTCATGCGGGTGCCTCCTGTCCGGATGGGTGCGTCCCCGCGCTCGCGCGGCTTCGACGTGGCGGGGCGGACCGGCTCGGCATCCGCCGTACCGGCGACGCGGGCCTCACCGGTGACAAAGGTCTTTCCGGCGACGGGAGTTCGGCGTCGGCGGACGACACACGCCGGTACCCGCCCGGCCCGACGTCGGCGAGCACCGCGGTCCGCCGAGGTAATCGCGAGTCGGCCGCGGTGCGGAGCCGGCGGGGTCTCGGGCATGCGTACATGTCCCTCCAGGGTTCGATCGACGTGGACACACGGCCGCCGGGCCGAACGGCGCGGGGGCCCGGGTGGGGCATCCGCGCTGGGGCGTCCGTGGTGGGGCGTCCGTGGTGGGGCGCCTGTGGTGGGGCGCCCGGGTCGGCCGGCCGGCGTACGTATGGCAGTTTTGCCGACGATCAGATGACCGAGAAGGCGTGAAACCCGGCCCGGTGACGCACCGATGATCACGACGGCGCGCGGGGGTGCGGGACTTGGGGTCGGGCGTGATTCGCATGCGCCGGGCGGATGGTCCGAGCGCCGGCCCGCATCCGGGCGGTGGCCGGGCGGCATCGCAGCACTCGGATCAGCCGGCTCGTGCGGGAGGCCGGTGCGTGCCGTGCGGATTCACTCGCTGCGCAGCATCCGGCGCAGGCGTTCGAAGGCGGTGGGGGTCGGGCGGCTCGGCAGGAAGTCGCGGATCCGGCGGGCGCATTCGGCGGGGCTGTCGGTGTGCGTGTCGCATTCGAGGTCGTACACCCCGTGCGCGTGCACCCGGTCGAACTGAACGGCCGCCGTGCCCGGTGTGCGATCCCCGCGCGCCTGTTCGCGACGGAGCAACTCGGCGCGTGGGCACCGTAATCCGACCAGGACCACGTCGCGGGCGGGCAACACGTCCAGGCAGTCGAGCAGGCGCCAACGTTTGCTGAGAAGGTGGTCCATCACGACCGGGTTGCCGGCGGCGGCCATGCCGGCAACCGCGCGATGGAAGCCCTTGACCGTACGGTCGACCTCGGCGTCCACGAGGTCCGGCGGAATGTGCCGTTTCGACCGCATGGCGTGAAAGGCGTCCACCGCGAGGTGGTAGTGCGACGGTTCGAGGATGCGCAGCAGTTCGGCGGCGATGCTGGACTTGCCGGAACTGGAGGTGCCGTTCAGGAAGATGATGCGCCCCGTCGCGGGGCGCGGCGATGACTCTTGCGACGGCGTCATCTCCGAAGTCTATCCCCGAATTGCGGATCTATTATGTCCGCGATCCGACGCTGACGGCTCACGGTCCATCGGCTTGCCGAAACGGCAAGGATTGTCGCCACCTCGTGACGTGTCGGTCGAGACTGGCCACACCGAAGCCGGGAGGAGACGCCGCGCCGGATTGCGGTCGGCGCCGAGGGGCACACCACCGAGGTTGTCGACCACGTCTCGCCGGTCCGCCGGACCGAGTGTTTCCGCCCCGGCAAGCACCGCACTCGCGCCACGAAGGAGTACGCCGTGTCCCCCGCCTCCCGCCGCCGTGACACCCCTCCGCCCCGCACCGCCGACAGCGAGGTCGAGGTGCTGCGCGGATTCCTCGACTACCTGCGGTCCTCGATCGCCGCGAAGGTCGACGGAGCCGCAGAGCCTCGGGTCCGGACATCGGACGTGCCCTCGGGTACCACCCTGCTCGGCCTGCTCAACCACCTGGTCGCCGTCGAGAATGCGACGTTCCTCGGCGAAAAGGTCGGCGACTGGCAGGCGACGTTCCGCCCCGACTCCCAGGACACCGTCGCCGACGTCGTCGCCCGCTACCGGGCGACCGTCGACCGCGCGAACAAGGTTCTCGACGAATGCACCGATCTCGGCGCACCGCTTCCCCGGCCCGGGCGCTCGGGCCCGTCGCCGAGCGTTCGCTGGGCGCTCACCCACATGATCGAGGAAACCGGTCGGCACGCGGGCCACGCCGACATCCTCCGTGAACTCATCGACGGCACCACCGGACGCTGAGTCTTCGCTGGAGTGCCCCTACAGCGAGTGGGTCGTGGTGAGGGGTGGCCGGCAGGCTGGGCGGTATGGGGAATGACGAAGTGAGGGCTCTTGCGGATCGGGAGCTTGCCGATTACCTGGAGACGGAGCGGCGTGCCGGTGGGCCCGCTGCGCGGGAACTCGGTGCCGTCGAGATGCGGCGGCGGCAGCGGCAGCGCCTTGCGGGCGGGCCGGCCGGGCCCGAGGTTGCCGAGGTTCGGGATCTCCTCGTGGACGGCCCGGCGGTGACGGTGCCGCCGATTCCGGCCCGGTTGTACCGACCCACCCTCGATCCGCTCCCGCTGGTGGTCTACCTGCACGGTGGCATGTGGACCATCGGCGGCCTGGACTCGCACGATCGGTTGTGCCGCCGACTCGCCCTGGCCGCGCGGGTCGCGGTACTGGCCGTCGACTACCGCCTGGCCCCCGAACACCCCTGGCCGGCCGGGCCCGACGATGCCGCCGCGGCTTTTCGCTGGGCCGCCGAGCACTCCCGCGAACTGTCGGGTGCGGCGGGGCCGCCGGCGGTCGCGGGGGACAGTTCGGGTGGCCACCTGGCGGCGCTGACCTGTCTGCGGATGCGCGCCGAGGACGCCCCGTTGCCGGCGGCGCAGATCCTCGCGTTCCCCAACACCGACCTGACGTTGTCCCGCCCGAGTACGCGGGACAAGGCCACCGGCTGGGGTCTGACCACCGACGCCGTCGCGTGGGGCGTGGCCAACTTCGTTGCGGACGCGGCCCGTCGCGCCGATCCGAGGGTCAGCCCGCTGTTCGCCGCCGACCTTTCGGGCCTGCCGCCGGCCGTGGTGGTCACCGCCGAACACGACCCGCTTCGCGACGAGGGCGACGAGTACGCCGCCTGTCTCGCCGCTGCCGGAGTCCGCGTCCGGCACCGCCGCGAGCCCGGAATGATCCACGGCTTCCTGACCATGGACCGACTCGCCCCGTCCGCAGCCACAGCCGGCGACCGCTTCTTCGCCGACGCCGCCGCCATCCTCCACGGCTGAGCCCGGCCGGAACGCCGCCTACCCGACGGCGGGCCCGCTCTCGCGTGCTGCGTGTGAACCTCGCCGGCCGTCAGACCGGGACCGGGCCCTCGTCGGTCAGCGCAGGCACCGCGCGTGGACGCAGGATCATGAGCGAGCCTTCCGAGGCCGCCACCATGGCGAAGGGGAACCGGTCGACCTCGAGACAGAGCGCAACGTCGTCGGGATGGACTCCTTGACGCACCCCCTCCGCCAGTTCGGCGGCGGCGCGCGATGCGGCAGCCCGGTGGAGGAACTCGGCGGCATCCGTCCGGGCATCGCCGATCCTGCGAGCGATGTACTGGGCACACGCCAGATCTTCGTCGGCCCGCCCATCCTCGCCGGTGACCACGAACGTGACACTGTCACCCTCGCGGGTCCGCAAGAGCCGAGCCGTCGCCTCCGCCACCACGAAGCCGGCGCACAGCACCAGCGGCGCGTCCTTGACCGCAAGGGCGCCGACCGTCCCGGCCGTGGTCTTCTGCACAACGGTCCGTCCGCCGAAGTCGATGGACCGCAGCAGGCCCGGGGAGTTGACGGTGTCGAATCCGGGCGCGGGCGGACCGTCCTTGATCGCCATCCAATCCGGGTGGCGAGCTTTCAGCGCGAGGGCTTCGTCCAAGGACTCGGCGAGCACGATCTTTTCCGCCCCTCGGGCAAAGGCCCAGGCAGCCACGGTAAAAGCCCGCATGACGTCGACCACGACCGCCACGGATGGGGTTTCGACCAGATCGCCGATGCCGAGGAAACGAGCGTGCATTCCGGCCGTCATCGGGCGTGCCCGACCCGAAGCACCCGAGTCATGGGCGTCATATCAACCGTCCCGCAATGCTCAGTCGAGGCAGAACTCGTTGCCCTCGATGTCCTGCATCAGGAGGCACGACTCGTTGTACTCATCGGCACGCAGCAGTCGCACGCGTACCGCGCCGAGCGGGACCAGTCGTGCGCATTCGGCCTCGAGTGCGGCCACGCGCTCTTCGCCCACGAGCCCGGTGCCGACCCGCACGTCGAGATGCACCCGATTCTTGACGACCTTGCCTTCGGGAACACGCTGAAAGTACATTCGCGGGCCCACACCCGTGGGATCCATGCATACGAACCCCGCACCCCGACGCTCGGCCGGCAGCGAGCGATCGTAATCGTCCCAGGTGGCAAACCCCTCCGGCGGCGGCGGTACGACGTACCCCAGCACATCGCACCAGAAGCGAGCGACCCGCTCGGGTTCCGCGCAGTCGAAGGTGACCTGGAACTTCTTGATCGATGCCATCGGTCCACCCTAAAGGCGGCGTCTTTCGTCGTCTACGGCCCCTGTCCCGGCCGGGTTTCGGGCCTCCGGTTCGGCTTCGGCTCCGCCTTTGGCTGCGGGTACGGCTCGCCTTTCGGCTCCGGCTTCGTCCGTGATTCGCCGGACCGAACCTGCGGTGAGGCGCTCGAAAACCGGTGGAACAGCGCCGCCGTACGCCATTACCGTGCCGTCGAACCCAGTCGTCTGGTGAAGGACGTGCCGTTGTACACCCTGTGAGACCTCCCGAGCGCTGAATCGTCGCGCGTCGCGCCTGTGCGCCGCGCTCCTTTTTGCTGCGGATTTCTCACTGAAACCGGTGTACTTCTGTGCTCGAAATCTGGGTGGTCGCGCCCGCCTGCCTACCGCTCGTTCTCCGCCGTTGCCATACGTGCGCATCCGAGCGCTTCCGGGCAAGCAACAAATTTCGCGTCAACGCAAACCACAAGCTGATCGACGCCTGGCTCCTCGCGCGCTGTACCGGTTGCGGGGAAACCGCAAAGCTCACGGTCCTGGAGCGGATGAACGTGCGCTCCGTACGGCCCGAGCTGCTGGACCGGCTGCATGCCAACGACCCCGGCCTGACAGCCGAGTTGCTCCAGGATCCGTTCGTGCGGCGCCGTAATCGCATCGCCCTCGACTGGGACGACGCCTGGCGCCTCGACACCGGCGAATCGCAATCCCCGGACGGCGAGGTGATCGACGTCTCGGTTCGCTTCGCGGCGCGGATCCCGGTCCGGCCGGCGCGACTGATCGCCGAAGGGTGCGGTCTTTCGCGGGCCGAGGTGGAGAGACTGATCACGGAGGGGAAAGTCGTGTCGGCAGTCCGGCTGAGCGGCAAGCTCTCCGGTGACTTCACCTTCACGCTCAAGCGCTGACCCTTTTCGGGACCGGGGCCCGGTCCGGCGGGATCCGCCGGACCGGCCCCGACCCTGCTCGCCTCGGGCACACGGGCACAGGGGCACACGGGTGGTTCGGGTCGGGTGCCGGCCGTTCGTTCAGCCGCCGGGTCGAGACGGCTCGCGGTCGTTCGGGGTCATCGGGTGGTCGTGTCGGCCGGTTCCGGTTCCGGTCTCGGTTCCGGCTCCGGCTCCGGCTTCGGTTCGTTCGCCGGTGTGTGGGTGGGGGATTGGGGTCCTCGGGCGAGGACGTAGAGGAAGAGGGCGGCCATGACCGCGACTCCCGCCCACATGGCCTGCTGCCAGCCGTCGACGAACGATTCCCGGGCCGCGTGGATCAGCGTCTGCGCGTGTGGCCCCGTCCGGTTCGCGACGTCGAGAGCATTGGCGACGCCTTCGCGTGCGGTGTCGGCGGGGCCTTGGGGAACACCGGCGAGGCGGGAGTCGATGGCGTCGCGGTAGCCGGAGGACAGGAGCGCTCCGAGCAGGGCGACGCCGAGCGCGGTACCGAACTCACGGGTGACGTCGTTGAGCGCGGACGCGACGCCCTGGTGCTCCTGTGGGAGGGCGCTGGTGATGGCCTCGGTGGAGGGCGTCATCGACAGGCCCATGCCGATGCCCATCAGGAGCATGCCGGGAAGGACGGACAGGTAGCCGCCGTCGACGGAGACGAGGACGGCCATGAGCGCCGAACCGGCACCGGCCAGGAAGATGCCCGTGGCCATGGTCGCCCGGGGGCCGACCCGCGCGGCCAACCGTGGGGCGAGGCCGGAGGCCGCCATCATCAGTACGGCCATGGGCATGAGCGCCAGTGTGGAGACCAACCCGGACAGGCCCAGGACGGCCTGGAGGAACGGGAAGAGGACCACGAAGATGCCTGCCTGGACCCCGAAGACCACCAGGAGCGTGATCGAGCCGCCGGCCAGGGTCCGCCTGCCGAACAGGCGCACGTCGAGGAGCGCCGTTTCCCCGCGGCGCAGTTCCCAGACCACGAAGCCGATCGCGGCGACGACCCCGACGACGAGGCCGAGCAGGGTCACGGGAGTGGTCCAGCCTCGTTCGGGCCCTTCCTGGAGGACGAAGATGAGCCCGACGACCGCGACGACGGAGGTCAGCGCGCCGACGGTGTCGAACGAATGTCCGGACGCCGCGCGGGAGTCGGGGACGGACCGCAGCGCCAGCACGAGGGCGACGACGACGAGGGCGACGGGCAGTACGAACAGCCACCGCCAACTCGCCACGTCGACCAGGGCGGCCGACAGGAACATGCCCAGGACGCCGCCACCGCCGGCCACGCCCGTCCACACACCGATCGCCCGTCCCCGTTCCTCCGCGGGAAAGGTCGAGGTGATGACGGCGAGGGTGATCGGCATGATCATCGCCGCACCCACACCGCTGAACAGGCGGGCGGCGAGCATGACCTCGGCCGACGGGGCGAGACCCGCCGCCGCGCTGGCGACGCCGAAGACGGTCAGACCGGCCAGCAGCATGGGCTTGCGGCCGAGGCGGTCGCCGATCGCGCCGAGCGGCAACAGGAGCGCGGCCAGGCCGAGCGTGTAGATGTTGATGATCCACAGGATGGTGCGCTGTGAGGCACCGAACGCGACGGCGAGGTCGGGCTGGGCGACGTTGAGCCCGGACACCGAGGCGATGACGGCCATCAAGGCGATACAGACGGTGATCAGGATCATGCGACGCCGGCGCGCGTCCGGCACGCTCTCGCCGGGGGAGCCGCTCGGGTCGGCGGTCGCCTGATCGGGCTGGTTCGTATTCATGGATTCCTCCCGAACGGCATGTGGGTATGGCCGCCGATCGCCGCCTACCGCCGGAGCAGAGCCGAAGCGCGGGCGCCGCGCGGCAGGTGGGGGCGAGCACACCCTTCGCCTGCTCGGGTCGGCGTGCGGCGGGCCGGGGCCGAACACGAACGACGCTAACCGCATCTTGCTGTGAACGCATACAACCTTGCCTATAACGCAAGAGTCTGGTGCGCCGGAAACGGTCGGATCACCCGCTGACGTTCGTGATTGCCCGGTTTCCCCGATGTGGTCGACTTCGCGGAGTGTCGCGCGTCCCGAAAGGGGGTTGCCGTTCGGGGCTCTGGCATGCTGAGCGACGTCCGAGTACCCGTGATGGGGAAGCCAACGGAGGTCCCAGATGAGCCCTGCCCGCAGATCGGCGTCACCGCCCAAGGCCAAGGTCGTGGTCGTGATCAACCGCAAGGGTGGCGTCGGCAAGAGCACCATCGCGGTGAACCTGGCCGCCGTGCAGGGGCAGAACTTCACCCCCACCGGGCCGATCGATCCGGACGCCGACGCACCCGTGGTCGCGTGCGGAATCGACCCGCAGGGGTCGATGGAGGACTGGGCGGACCGGGTTCCCGAGGAACTCCTGCCGTTCGACTACATGTCCACCAAGGGCAAGCCCGGCATGCTCGCCGAGTTGAAGGCCGATCCGGGGGTCGCGCGCATCGTCGTGGACAGCCCCGGCTTCATGGACACCGACCCCGAGGCCGAACTCGCCACCGACCCGCTCGGGCACGGCGCGGCCGCGGACGCCCTGCGCGACATGCTCGAAGTGGCGGATTTGGCCGTGGTCCCGATCACGCCGGAGTTCATGAGCTGGTCGCCCAGCGAGTACACGATCGAGCGGGTGCTCAAGCCGCGCGGGATTCCGTACATCGCGGTGGTGAACCTGTGGGATCCGCGCGACGGGGAGACCGACCGGGCCCGGGTCGAGGCGTGGATAGACGAACGAGGCTACCCCCGGGCGCGGGAGCCGATTCGCAAGTACAAGATTCACGCTCATGCGGCGGAGGGCGGGCTCGTGGTCACCCAATACAAGGAGAGCGGTACGGCGTTGCGTGCCCGCGAGGACTTCTACAAGCTCGCCCTCGCGATCGAGCAGGCCATCTGATGGGCCGGCAACGTGCCCCCAGGACGGCCGCCGAGCCGCGTCGGCTGCGGACCGCCGCCGACATGGCCAAGGAACTGCCGGCGCCGTTTCGACCGCTGTCCGACAGCCCGGTACTGATCGACGACGAGCAGCGGCAACTGGCCGCGTGCGAGGCGGCGATCGAGACGTTGCGGGTCGCGTTCTGGGCGGCCGGCAAGGCATTGCAGATCGTTCGTGACGCCCGGCTGTACCGCACTCGCTACGAGAGTTTCGAGGACTACTGCCTCGACCGCTGGGACATGCAGCGCCGGTACGCGGACCGACTGATCCAGGCCTGGCCGATCGCGGAGGCGTTGAGTCCAATTGGACTCAAGGCCGTGAACGAGGCCCAGGTCCGCGAACTCGTGCCACTCGCGGGCCGGTACGGGAACGAGGCGGCGGTGACCGTGTACCGCACGGTCGCCGAGGCGGAGTCCGTACCGCTGACGGCGGCCGTGCTGCGCGGTGCGGTGGCGGCGGTCGGCGAGGCGTTCTCACCCGCGGCGGCGGTCGAACAGGTGCGGAACTACCTCGACTCGCTCGGCATCGAGCCGGAGGTCGAGGGCGATCGGGTGGTCGACTACACGGCCAAGGCCGCGGACACCATCCCGCGCCGATGGTTGACCTCGCTGGCCCGGCAGGACCGGGCGGCGGCGGTGGCCTACCTGGACGAACTCGAACGCCAGGTGGCGCGGGCGCGACGAGAACTTGCCGAGACGGACACGACCGACACGACCGACACGACGGACGCGACGGACGGTTCCGGGACGGAACCCGGGGCCGATCCCGGGGCGGGTTCGGGTGCCGTCCCGGGCGCGCGCTCGGATGCGGGCCGGGGCGTCGTCTCGGCGTAGCCGCCGCGGGGCGCTCGGCGCCGTACGGCGAGTGGGCGCGGTGGGCGCGATGGGCGCTGTGGGCGGGATCGGGGCGATCGGTGCGATCGGTGCGATCGGTACAGGGCTCCGGGTGAGTCCAATTGGACTCGGCCGGGGTGCCGTTGTGGGCTGGACGCGGGTGCGTTCGAGCGCGAGCGCGAGCGCGAGCGGGTGTGTCGTCGGGTCGCGGTGATCCGGCGTCGCCCGGGCGGTTCCGTGCTTTCGCGTCCTGACGGCTTCGTGTGGCGCGTTGGGGCGCTCGGCCGACGTCGCGGATCGCGTGCACTTGGTGCCCTCCCGGAGGTGCCGGCCGATCGGTGGCCGCAGGCATGTGCGTACGCGCGCACGTACCTGCCGGTGCTGGTGCGCGGCGCCCGCTGTCCATGCGGTGGAGGGATGTCCGCGGCGCCTGATCGGATACCCCGGGTGGTCCGCCCGCTTGCTGCCCGTCGTCCGTCGTCCGCTCAATCTCCGGTTGCTTCGGTTTCTTCGGTTGCCTCGGTCGCTTTGGTTGTCTCGGTCGCATCGAACGTTGCCGACTCGATCACCGATCGGCGTCCGAGGCAGACGAGGCAGACGAGGCGGGTCCAGCGGGCGGAGCGGATGCCGAAAGCAGACTCCCGCGCCGCGAAGGTAGGTTCGCCCACCGAAGGACCGTCCCGACAGAACGAACGGTCCCGTACGAAGGATGGTCCCCCGAACGTCGGAGGTTCCCCGCCGGCGCTCGACCCCTCTTCCGCGGCCCGAATCACCCATCGACACGAGCACTTCCCGACTCGGACCCGCGCCTCCCGCGCGGGACGAAGGAGTTGTCGCACACATGCTGGACCTCGCGCGCTGGGACTGGTCCCGGCACTGGCCCTATCTGGCCGGAGCCCTCGTCGTGCTGGCCTCGGCCGTCCTCATCGAACGTGCCCGCCGCCGCGCGGTTGCCGAACGAGCCCGCGTCGCGGCCCTGCCGGAGGAGGCCCGCAAGGCGCTGGAGAGCGACCGATCCGCGACCAGGGACCGGCGGGGGCGGCGGGTCGAGGACCTGCTGACGGCCGCGGTCGCGGCTGCGGCGGCGGGTCTGTCGGCGGCTCAGCTCGGCAAGTTCGGTCGGGACGTCATGGGCCTGCACGGGCCGTGGGCGTATCTGCCGTTCGTCGCATTGGACTTCGCCGCGGTGGTCTGCGCGCTTCGGGCTCGCCGGCGGGCCGCACGGGGAGCCGCGGCGGGCCTGTCGGGGGCCCTCGTGTGGGTGCTCGCGCTGCTGTCCGCTTCGATGTCGGCCAGCGAGGGAGCCAACCTCGGCGAGGCGTTCGCGCTCGGGATCTGGGCGCCGATCGCCGCCGTGTTGTGGGAACTGGGTCTGGCCGAGGAGCGGCACGCCCGGACCGAACGTGCGGACCGTCGGGTCGGGTGGATCCGCTGGCTGCATCCGATCGAGCGGGTCCTGGTCCTGGCCGAACTCGCCAGTGACGAACACCTGGGCGCGGCCGAGGCGACCGAACGAGTCCGCGAGCGCCGCGCGGCCCGCGCGCTGTACCGGCTGCGCCAGGCCACCGAGGCCCGCGCCGCACAGGTCGCCGGGGACGGCCGTTCGGCCGCACGCCCCAAGCGCGGCACCGACCGCCGATACCGTCGCGCCGAGGCGTTCGCCCAACGTACGGCGGCGCGAGTGCGACTGGCCGACGCCGCGGTGGAGGCGGCCGTACTCCCACAACTGCGCGTCCTCGTCGACGTCGGCCGGCTCGCCAACATGACCTGGCCCACCCCGGACGTCGCCGACTCGGCTCGTCGGCGAGAGGGCCACCCGCATTCCGGCCCCACACACCCCGAGGGCGGCGCCGCACACCCGACCCTGGTCCGCCGGGTGGCAGGCGTCGCGGTCTCGGCCCCCGCCGAGCCCCCGGTCACCGCGTACGCCGCGACCGTCCCGGGACAGGGCCACGAGCACCTCGACCGACACCCAGCCCTCGGCGCACCGAACCTCGGTGGCGCGACCGCGACTTCGCGTGCCGGGGTGGGGGAGCCGGGCCGAGACGCGATGGCGTCATCGTCCGCGCCGGCCGCGCGGTACGCCGGACCGCACGCCGAGGACGCGCCCCTCGGCCCACCGGAGTCCGCGTCCCCGACCCGACGCACGACGGGCACGGGAGCTGCGCCCCGGATGACCGAGGAAGCGCCCCGACCTGCGCCGTCCAACGCCCCGGACGCGTCGACGGGGTACGGCGATCCGGAGGCAGCAGCGGTGGTGGCCGGAGCAGCGGATGCGGGGGAGCAGACGCGGGAGTTCGTGGCCGCTTCGGCGGGGGACGGGGACCCGGACCGGTGGAGTCCGGACGGCCTGCGCCCGAGCCCGGAGGCGGCGCGATCGGGAGTCGACGGCCCCTATCCGGACGCGTCGACGGGTTCGGGGTATCCGAGTGGGCCCGGAGCAGCCGGAACGTCGGATGCCCCCGAGTGGACGCGCGGCATGGCGGCGACTCCGTCGGACGGGCAAGGCTTCCGGACCGCCGAGGTGGCGGCATCCCCGGAGGGTGGGGACGGGGGTCGCGGCACGATGGCCGGTTCGGCGGGTCGTGACGGCCGGGGTTCGGGCGCGCCGGTGGCCGCGGATGCGCCGACTGCGTCGCCGGACGCCGAGCGCCGGGCCCGGGACGCGGCGCAGGCCGCATCGGGTCGCGCCGACCTTCGGGTCGGCGTGCGCGGTGGCCCGCCGGGGTCCGCGGCCGAGCGCCGGACGGCGACGGGCGGTGCGGTGTCGGGCGCGATAATTCCGCCTCGTGAGGTGGGCGTCGTACCTCCGGGCGGTGCGGGTACGCGCCACGACGGATCGCGTGCACCCGGTGCGCGTCGGCATGTGGCGGACATGGCTGTGGTGGGCGCGACGAACCCGCCTCGCGACGTGCGGTCCGAGTCCTCCGGCCGAGAGGGCGCGAATCGCCAGGCGGCGGGTGCGCGGCCGGACGACCCGGACCCGGATCGAGCGGCGGGTATCACGGCGTCGGATCCCCTCGCCACGCGTCCTGACGCCCACCGTGCCCACGGTGCTCCCGACGCCTCGTCGAATGCCGAGGGCCCGTCACAACCCCACCCGGCGACCACCGGCCTGCCCGACGAGGACCCGACGGGCCTCGTCGGTGCACACGGGCAGGAGGACACCCACCCGTGGGATGGCGGAGACCTGCACCACCACCCGACCGCGGACGTGCGATGGCAGGAGGCCGCGCACCACGCCGCGCCCGAAGCATCCCCGCACGCCACGGCGAAACCTCACACGCCGACCGACGCGCCACCCACGTACGCCGACGAGACCAACCTGTCCCCGACCCCGACGAATCCGCACCCGCACCCCAATTCGTATCCGCACCCCAACCCGGACGCGGCCCCGAACCCGGCGTCGCACCCGGACGCAGCCCCAGCGTCAGACCCGGATCCCACCACCGCCGCCCCCACCTCCATCCCCGTCGCCGCGTCGCCCGACATCCCCGCCCCACGTCGCGACGCGACGGCCCCGGCCGCGACCACCCCTCGCCCGACGTCGCCTCGCCCCCCGAACGCCCACCGCCAGCCACGCGCCCGCCGCGCCGGCAACCCGGACCCGGCAGCCACCACCGACCCGGCATCCGTTCCCGCAACCACCACCCGCCGCGGGGCCGGCCGCCCCACCACCTCCACGCCCGCCCCTCGCCGTGAGGCGCCCAAGGTCACCCCGACACCCCCTCCGGCCCCGACCGAGTCGGCGGCGGGCGACGGCACTTCCGCATCCGCACGAACGCCCCACCCGCCGGCGGAGCCCCCGAGCGCCGAGCCCATCGGGGAGTACGACCACGACATCCCGCGCCCGAGCCGCAGACCGGACGGCTCGGCACTCACCAGCGCCGCCCGCCGTGACCCCCGCGTCCTCTCTCTCGTCTCCCTCCTCGCCGCCGAAACCGACCTGACCGGCAAGGAGATCGCCGACAGTCTCGGCATTGCCGAAAGCTCCGGCGAACGCCTCCTACAACAGGCCCGGGAAGAACTCGCCGCCCGCCGCAACCACGCCGACAACCCCGACCTGACCGACGCCGGCCTCTGACCCACCACCACGGCCACCTCCGCCCGCGCTCGACATCCCGCCGCCGGCCCGGGTGGCGACTCATGCTCTTCGGCCCGCCCCGGCCCGCGCGCGGCCGGGTGTGGGGTGTGAGGCCCGGCGCAGGGGTCCGTGACCCTGGTTTCCCCATCGTGGCTATGGCACGATCCGTCAGCACTGGTCAGGGGCGCCCTTTTGCGTCTCGCACCGCTCTCGTCCGATGGAGTGAACGTATGTCGATAGCCCACGTGTCCGGTCGGTTCGACGGCAAGACCGCGGTGGTCACCGGAGCGGGGTCCGGGGTCGGCCGCGCGACCACGCTGCGCCTGGCTGCGGAGGGTGCGAACGTGTTCGCGTTGGACATCGCGGAGGCGGCGCTGGCCGAAACCGCGGAGCTGGCCGCCGGACTCGCGGGCAAGGTCGCGACCCGGATCACCGACGTGTCGGTGCGCGAGGAATGCTTCGCGGCGGTCGCGGCGGCGGTGGCCGAGTTCGGCGGGCTGGACGTGCTGGGCAACGTGGCCGGCATCGCGCGGGCCGAGCACGTCCTGGAGGTCACCGAGGCGGACTACCGGCGGATGATGGGCGTCAACATCGACGGCTACTTCTTCATGTGCCAGGCCGCCATCCCGCACCTGCTGGAGCGTTCCGGGAACATCGTCAACATCGCGTCCAACGCCAGTGTGATGGGCTTGGCGTACAGCGTCGTCTACACCATGAGCAAGGGCGCCGTGATCCAGCTGACCCGGTCGCTGGCCTGGGAGTTCGCCAAGCAGCCGCTGCGCGTGAACGCGATCGCGCCGGGTGGCATCGACACCAACCTGGTCGCCAACTACCAGATGCCGGCGGACGTGGACTGGGACCTGGTCGGCCGGGCGATGACGCCGCGTCCGATGGCCCAGCCGGAGGACATCGCCGCGATGTTCTCCTACGTCGCCTCCGAGGAGGCCCGCAACGTACACGGCGCGGTCCTGCACAACGACAGCGGCCTGACCGCCGGCTGACCGCCAGGACGACACGGCTCCGGTCCGCCACGCTTACGCATCCCCGAGGGCGGGCCGGAGCACGACCCCGCGCCGCCGCCGAGTACGCCGTGTCGCGGAGCGGTTCCGCCGGTGGTCGCCGCGAGCGCCGGCCCGGGCCGACTTCTCCTCCACCGCGCCCGACGGGCCCGTCCCGCCCTACCCCGCCGGGACCCCGGCGCCCGCGAAACCGGCGGCAGTCGAGTCGGTGGTCGATGCCCCCGTGGCCGGGATCCCGCAAAGGCGGGACAGGAGTTCCCGGGCGGCGGGACTCGCCGGGCCGGTGCTCTGCCAGGCGAGGGCGATCCGGGCACGTGGGCTCGGGTCGGTGAGGTGCAGGGTGCGCAGGCCGGCGGTCGCGGCCACGGCGGGCGGCAGCGCGGGGAGTACGGCAACACCCAGGCCGCGGGCAGCCAATTGCACCAGCAACTGGGGTGCGGCGGCCTCGAAGGCGATCCGTGGCCGAAATCCCGCCTCGGCGCACGCGCGATCGAGCACCCCGCGCAGCCCGGTGCCGCGCGGCAGGCCGATCAACGGGCGGTCCCGCAGGGCGGCCAGCGGGACGGTGGTCCGGCCCGGCGTCAGCAGCGGATCGGTCGGTGCCATGGCGGCGACGACGGGTTCGTCGACCATCATCCGGAAGGTGAGCCCCGGCGGTGGCTCCGGATCCACGATCCCGACCATCGCGACGTCGAGTTCGCCGTGGTGCAGGGCGGCGAGCATGTGTTCCGAGGTGTCCTCGGTGAGGGTGATCTCGACCCCGGGATGGTCGTCGTGGAAGCCGGCGAGCACCGATGCCACGTCGAACTCGTGCGTGGCCGCGCCGGAGACCAGCCCCAGGGTGACCCGGCCGCGCAGCAGCCCGGTGAACTCGTCCACCGTGTGCCGGACTCTCTCGACCGCCGCGAGCGCGGCCCGCGCGAAGGGAAGTACCGCCGCGCCGACCGGGGTCGGGGTCACCGTACGGCCGGAGCGGTCGAGCAGTTGTTGGCCGAGCTCGCGTTCCAACTGCCGGATCTGGGCACTCACCCCCGGCTGCGCCAGGTGCAGACGGGCGGCCGCGCGGGTGAAGTTGGCCTCCTCCACCACGGCGACGAAGTATTGCAACTGCCTCAGCTCCATAACCATCGATTCTAGTTCCGAGAAAGGAAGCGTCTTGGACTTATCGAAGGCCGGTCGCCACGCTTGATCACATGACTGGCAACACGCCGCACCCCGCGCCGGAACCCCACCACCCGCAGCACCCGTCGACACCGTCGCTCGGGTCCGAGATCGCCGCCGAACGCCGCGAACTGGCCGCCCTGTTCGCCGATCTGCGGGCCGAGCAGTGGGATGCGCCCTCGCTGTGCGCCGGGTGGCGGGTGCGCGAGGTGGCCGCCCACATGTCGATGGGCTTTCGCTACTCGCTGCCGCGGATCGCCCTCGAACTGATCAAGGCCCGCGGCAACCTCCATCGCATGGCCGACCACCTCGACCGCGCGGACGCCGCCACCCTGTCACCGGACGAGATCGTCGCGGTGCTCGCCGACAACGCGGAGAATCCGTGGAAGCCACCGGGCGGCAGGACGGCCGGACTCGGACACGACGTGGTGCACGGCCTGGACATCACGGTCGCGCTCGGCCTCGATCGCCGGGTGCCCGAGGACCGGCTGCGCATCCTGCTGGACGCGATCACCCCGCGCGGCGTCAGGTTCTTCGGGGTCGACCTGACCGGCGTCGAACTGCGGGCCGACGACCTCGACTGGTCCTACGGCAGCGGCACCCCGCTGACCGGCACGGGCCAGGACCTCCTCCTGGTCGCGTTCGGCCGCAGGTTGCCCCCGGGCCGGCTGCACGGCGAGCCCCGGGATCGCTTCGTCGCCGGGTGAGCGGACGCATCGAACGACCGGACCCGGCGGGTGAGGCGCATGGCCGGCCACGTCGGGCCCGCACCGCCGACGGCCGCCCACGCGCCGAACCCCGGCCCCGCCCCCCCCCCCCCCCCCACCCCCCCCCCCACCCACCCCCCCCCCCCCCCCCCCGGTGGGGGGGGGGGGCGCACAATAACAACAAGTTTCAGGCCCCCCCCCACAGGTTAACCCAA
>NZ_JBITHP010000002.1:533422-797928 GCF_044458105.1 Embleya sp. NPDC050493 | reverse complement strand
ACCCCAGCCCGTCCGACGCATGAGGCCACTCAGCCCGGCCGGCGCTTGAGGCCACCCAGCCCGGCCGGCGCTTGAGGCCGATCAGCCCGGCCGGCGCTTGAGGCCAACCCAACCCAACCAAGACGCAACGCCCGCCGAACACAACCTCAGCCCAGCCGGCGCTTGAGGCCCCGCACGTTGACCAAGGCCGACCGCGACCGATCCACGATCTCCTCCGCATCGGCAACAGCCGAAAGATGCCGCGCCAACCGCAACCGCACATCTCGCCCCCCGCCGTCGGCGAAGTGCGACGACAGCCACGCAGCCGAAGCCTCCAGCGCAGCCCTCGCACCGGCCGCAGCCGCCGCGAGACAGGGCAACACGTCCTCGTCCGCACCATCGCGAACCGTCCTCGCGAGCCCGATCAGATCCGCCGCCAACGCGGCAATGCGCAACGGCACTTCGGCCTCGCCCACGGCAACGGAATCCACTCCGGCCGCAAGGCCCACCCGCATCGCCCGCTCCCGCATCCGCCCCGCCTCGGCCCGCGCCGCGCGCATCGTCTCCTCGGCGTCCGTCGTGTGCAGCGCCAGCGCCGCCGCCCGCTCGATCAACGCCGCAGCCTGCGCGGCTTGGAGCGCGGCAGCGGCCCCCCATCCCGCGACGTCGGGATCGGCCAGCCGGTCGAGGTGTTCCCCGATGGTCTGTTCGCGCAACGGACTCTCCTTGCACAGGGTGGACTCTGTCCCTGTCAGAGTGCCCGCCAAGATCCAATTACGCCATCAATCGCCCTTATTGGTTTAAACCGCCCCTACCCCGCATCACGCACCACGCACCACCACGCAGCACCACGCCGCACCGCCGGCACCCCGCACCCCCCGCGCCGCCGCACCGAACGCGCACCACCCACACCGACCACCAACCCACGCGCCACGCGCCCGAGTTCACTCCACGGTCTTGACGTCGCACCAGACCACCTTGCCGTCCGGCACGGGATAGCTGCCCCACTCCTCCGCCATCGCGTCCACCAGCAGCAGCCCGCGCCCGTGTTCGTCGAGCAGGTCCACCGCGTCGCCCGGCGTCGGGAGCGCCGCGTCGTTGTCCACGACCGCGATCCGGATCGAGTTCTCCCGCCGCAGCACGGCCAGCGCGACCGTATGACCTCGCGTCGAGTGTTTGACCGCGTTGGTCACCAGCTCGGACAGGAGCAGTTCGAGAGTGTCGACGGGTGCGTCGGGAACCCGCTCGTCGAGCACTCGACGCAACGCGTGCCGCGCTCGTGGGACCGCTTCCACGGTGGCCGTCAACCGCAGTGACAGGAGCAGCGGGCCGGCCGAAGACTCCCCGGGTCGCGGCGATGATGCGGTTTCGCCCACGTCTCCCCCTGCTCTCCCCTGGTGGCACGGATGAGGCGGCCGGAGTCATCGGCGACCTTTGTCCAAACTAGCCGCCACTTGTCCCCGCTGTTGGTGAGATCGACTTCTTTCCCCCCGGTGAAACGTGGCGCGGCCCGGCGATGGACGCGCGACCGGCGCTCGATCGGCGCGCGCCGCCGACAAAGGCGCCGTCGGGCGCCCCGGACGCGGTTCCCGCCCGGCTCGGCGGGGTAGCGATTCCCGACGACAGCCGCTCCGAGCAGCGCGCCGGGGCCGCCGCGTGACTCGTATCGCACGGCCCGGGACGGGGCTCGGGGAACCAACCGATCCGCCGCTTCGTCCCGCAAGCAGATGGCAACGGCCCGGACACCCGGTGCCGGCTCGCCACCCGGCCGCTAACGTCGGGGGTACCGACCGCGTCACGGAGGACCTGCATGCAGCCCCGGCTCCAGGCCACTCTGGCCGATTTCGTACCGGCCCTGCGCTTCGTCGCGCCCGAACTCGTCGCGGACTACCTCGAACACGAGGATCTGCCCGCGGCGTGGTGGATGAGCGTGCCCGTGGTGCGGGCCGCGGACACCTTCGGCCGGGACGAGCTCCCGGGGCGGCTCGCCGATCTGGCCTACACCGAACTTCGACACCTGCGCCTGGGCGACCTGCTGCCCGGGGCGTGGTTGGCCCGCAACGGCTTCCGGCTGTCCCAGTGGCCCGACGGCGCCCGGACGAACGTGATGGTGCGTACGCCGGACTGGGCGGACCTGCTCACCACCACCGTGCGCGAAGTCGGCGACTGGACCCAGATCGGCACCTCGACGGTGCGGCCCCTGGTGGCCCGGCTGTTCGAGGAGGTGCTCGGACTACTGCCCGCGGACGACGAATCGGTGGACGTGGACGCGGTGTTCGGCGCACCCGACACCGCGGCGAGCGAGCCCGTACCGGCGCAGGCATCCGCGTCCGCGGTCGAGGAGCAGCCGGAACCGACTCCGACCGAGCCGGACCCGGAGCCCGAGTCCACTCCCGAGCCGGTGCCCGTCGCGTCGAGCGCCGCGATCCCGGCCGCGCCGGCGGACGGCGACTGGGACAACCCGGACGACTGGGGCGACCTGGACGAGGACGAACTGCGCCCGGTCAAGCTGCCCGAGCCGCTGACCGCCGAACTGGGCACGGTGGTGCGCTGGCTGGCCGCCCAGGCGCCGGATGTACCGCTGATGGCACAACTCGCCCAGGTCACCCTGGAGACCGCAGCGGTGGTCGGCCTGGAGGACGCCTCGGACGAGGTCCGAACGGCGCTGACCGCGCTGCTCACCCAGGTCCCGTCCGGGCTGCGTGCCTCGCTCGTGATGCCGCCGGCGCCGGTGGCCGCACCGGAGACGCCCGAGACGGACGAAGCCGCGGCCGAGCCGAGCGGGCCGCCCGCGGCGACGCCGGAGCCGGCGACGGGCCGCGACGCGTACGGCGAGGTCCCGCCGCCCACCCGGGCCGACGTGGCCCCGGCCGCACCGGCCGGCCGCAAGCCGACGGCCGAGTCCGAACCCCGAGCCGGGTCCGCGTCGCCCTCCCCCGCCGAAGGGTCCGACGAGCCCGGGATCGGGTCGGGATCCGGCAGCCGTCGGGAGCCGGTGATCCGGACCGAGGACACCACCGAGGACGTGCCGCCGCGCGCCGTGTCCGCCGAGCCCGCGACCGAGGGCGACCTGCCCGGCCTGGACGCGTTCGGCGAGACGCCGCCGATGACGGTCGCGGACATCCCGCTCCGCACGATCAAGGGCCGCGGGCCGACCGACCCGGCGCCGAAACCGAAGTCGAAGTCGGACCCGAAGTCGGACCCGAAGTCGAAGTCCACCGCGGCCGATTCCACCGGGAGTGATGCCACCGAGGACCTCGGGCAGGACGCGTTCGGCGAGGTCCCGCCGCCCACCGCGGGCCGGCTGCCGGTGGTCGGCGAGTCGGACGTGGCACGCACGCCCGAGGGCCTGCGCATCCCGCCTCGACCGAGTCACCCGCCGCGCACCGCGCCGGCCCCGACGTCCGTCGCGGAGCCGGCCGCCGGTGCGCCCGCCGCGGAGGTGCCGTCCGTGCCCGCGCCGCCGGACCACTCGGCGGTGCCGCGGACCAACCGGGGCACCAAGGCCGCCGCCGCCGACCCCGAGGCCACCGTCGAGATGGTGCCGGGCTCGCTGCCCGGAACCCAGGACGCCACGATGCTCGTCGACCGGCCGCTGCCGCGCGCCGGCGAACCCGGCGGCGGCGACCCGGTCGCCGTCCTGGGGTCCTGGTTCACCGCCGCCGAACCGCAGCGCAAGATCCTCGCCCGGGATCGCCTGTTCACCGACTCGCCGCGCGAACTGGAGTCGCTGGCAGCCGAGTTCGGCACCTCGCCGGCCGAGGTCAAGGTCCTGGAGCGGGACCTGCGGCGCAACCTGGACGAGCGGATCGCCCGCTCGGAGGGCGCCCCGGTCCGGGTCCACCTGAGCTTCGTCCGGGACCGACTCGGTGTGCTCACCACGGTGTCCGAGCTGCGCGCGCTGCACCCCAAGCACACCGAGATCGTGCCGGGCCTGGAGATCCAGGTGTGGCAGGTGTTGCGCGGCCTGCTCGGCCTGCACACGTCGGTGGACGGCTGGCTGTCCGGCGCGCCGCTCGGCGAGTTGTCCGAGCGTACCCAGAGCACACTGGACGCGGCCTGCGCACACGGCCCGGTGCCGCTTCGGGCTCTGCAGCGCGACCTGGCCGCGATGGGTATCCGCGAGCCGCTGCAGACCGCCTGGATCAGCCGGCTGGACGGCTTCCAGGTGGAGAACGGCCAAGTGCTCTCCCGCTCGGCGGACACCCTGGAGCGGCCGGCCCAGAAGCAGCGGCAGGCGGCGCCGATCGGCGATCCGTCCTGGACCGCGGGCTGCTTCCGCGAGGACAACGGCGCGTGGGCGTTCCGGGTGGACGTGTCCACCGCGATGATCGAGGGCGAACCGGTCAAGCTGCCGGTCGCGTTCGCCCAGGCCCTGGGCGTCACCCCCGGGGGGCAGGTCCGCCTGCACCACGGGCACGGCCCCGCCGCGCTGCGCTGGTCCGACACGCCCTACCTGGTGTCCCTGCGCGCCATCCTGGCCGGCCTGACCGCGCACGAGGGCGACATGGTCTTCATCTCGTCCATCCACCAGGGCCGCCTGGAGGCCCGCCTGGTCCGCGGCGACGCCACGGTCCGGCTCCCCCGCTGGGCCCGCGCCCTACGCCACACCGGCGTGGACCCGGTCCCGGAGCAGGTCAACCTCCCCGAGCTCCTCGGTGCCCGAATCGGCCTCGACCCCGGCATCGACCTCAAGGCCGTCCTCCAACGCCTCCAACAACGCGGCGACACCGACGTCCTCGAACTCCTCGGCGTAACCCAACCCCGCCCCTGACAAGGCGAAAGCGCCGGGCGGGCCGACATCCATCGACCCACCCGGCGCTTTCCACACCCACCCAAGCCCAACCAAAACGCGCAAGGCCGACCAGGCAACCCCAGCCCGGCCGGCGCCTGAAGCCACCCCGGCCGAACCGAAACGCCCAACGCCGACCAGGCAAAACCCGGCGTTCGAGGCCAAAGGGCCCGCCGGCCCGGGAGGCTACAGGTTGAACCCCAGCGCGCGCAGCTGCTCGCGTCCGTCGTCGGTGATCTTGTCCGGCCCCCACGGCGGCATCCAGACCCAGTTGATCCGCATGTCCGCGACGATCCCCTCGGTCGCGGTCCGCGTCTGGTCCTCGATCACGTCCGTGAGCGGACACGCCGCACTGGTGAGCGTCATGTCGATGGTCGCGATGTTCGCGTCGTCGACGTGTACGCCGTACACCAGACCCAGGTCGACGACGTTGATCCCGAGCTCGGGGTCGACGACGTCGTACATGGCCTCGGTGACGTCCTCCGGCGTAGCCGCGGGACGCGCCTGCGTCTCGGTCATTTCTGCCCTTCCGTCGTCTGCAGCGCCTGCGCGGTGGCGTCCTTGAAGGCCATCCACCCCAGCAGCGCGCACTTCACCCGCGCCGGGTACTTGCTGACGCCGACGAACGCCACGGCGTCCTCCAGGACGTCCTCGTCCGGCTCGCCCTGTCCCTTGGACTGCATGAGCGCGAGGAATTCGTCCCCGGCGTGCATCGCGTCCTCGATGGTGTGCCCGATCACCAGGTCGGTCATCACGGACGCGCTGGCCTGGCTGATCGAACACCCCTGGCCCTCGTAGCTGACGTCGAGAACCTTCTCGCCGTCCAGCTTCACGCGCAGCGTGACCTCGTCCCCACAGGTCGGGTTGACGTGGTGGACCTGGGTGTCGAACGGGTCCCGCAGCCCCTTGTTGTGGGGGTGCCGGTAGTGATCCAGGATGATCTCCTGGTACATCCCGTCAAGCTTCATCTCTTCGCCTCCCGCCCCGTTCAGCCGAAGAACTGTCGAACATGTTCCAGCCCGGCCACGAGCGCGTCGACCTCGGCCGGAGTGGAGTAGAGGTAGAACGAGGCCCGCGTGGTCGCCGGCACGCCGTAGCGCAGGCACACCGGACGGGCGCAGTGGTGACCCACCCGGACCGCGATGCCCTGCTCGTCGAGCACCTGACCCACGTCGTGCGGGTGGATGTCGCCGAACGTGAAGGAGATCGCCGCACCGCGCGCCACGTTGTCCGCCGGGCCGATGATCTTCAGACCCTCGACGGCGTTGAGCGCGTCGATCGCGTACCCCGTGATCGCGTGCTCATGCGCGGCGACACGATCCATGCCGATCGCCGACAGGTAGTCGATCGCCGCACCGAGCCCGACCGCTTCCGCGATCGGCGGGGTGCCGGCCTCGAACTTGTGCGGCGCGGGCGCGTACGTGGACGCGCTCATCGTCACGGTCTCGATCATCTCGCCGCCGCCCAGGAACGGCGGCAGTTCCTCCAGCAGACCCAGCCGGCCCCAGAGCACGCCGATGCCGGTCGGGCCGCACATCTTGTGGCCGGTGAACGCGACGAAGTCGGCGCCCAGAGCCTGTACGTCCAGCACGGTGTGCGGCGCGGCCTGCGACGCGTCGACCACGACCAGGGCGCCGACGTCGTGCGCGCGGCGCACGATCGGCTCCAGGTCGTTGACCGTGCCGAGGATGTTCGAGGTGTGCACGACCGAGACGACCTTGGTCTCCTCGGTGATCACCTGCTCGATGTTCGACAGGTCGAGCCGGCCCTCGTCGGTGAGACCGAACCACTTGAGCTTCGTGCCGGTGCGCTGCGCGAGCAGCTGCCACGGCACGATGTTCGAGTGGTGCTCCATCTCGGTGATCACCACGTCGGCGCCCACGCCGACCTTGAACGGCTCGTCCGCCCAGGTCAGCATGTTGGCCACGAGGTTGATCGCCTCGGAGGAGTTCTTGGTGAAGATCACCTCGTCCCGGCTGGGCGCGTTGATGAACTCCGCGACCTTGTCCCGGGCGCCCTCGTAGAGCGCGGTGGCCTCTTCGGCCAGCACGTGCACGCCTCGGTGCACGTTCGCGTTGCTGTTCGCGTAGTACTGCGTCATGGCGTCGATCACCTGGCGCGGGGTCTGCGACGTGGCCGCGTTGTCCAGATAGACAAGCGGTCGGTCGCCGTGCAGGAGCCGTTCGAGGATCGGGAAATCCTTGCGGATCACGTCCGTGTCGAGCAGCCCCGGCAGGTGCACTGTCATGCAGTCTCCCCCTTGCCGGTGTACGCCTCGTAGCCTTCGTCCTCGAGCTTGTCCGCGAGCTCGGCGCCGCCGGACTCGACGATCCGGCCGCCTGCGAAGACGTGCACGTGGTCGGGCTTGATGTACTTGAGGATGCGCGTGTAGTGGGTGATCAGCAGGGTGCCGATCTCGCCGGTCGCCTGCACCCGGTTGACACCCTCGGACACCACGCGCAGCGCGTCGACGTCCAGACCGGAGTCGGTCTCGTCGAGGATGGCGATCTTCGGGCGGAGCAGCTCCAGCTGAAGGATCTCGTGGCGCTTCTTCTCGCCGCCGGAGAAGCCCTCGTTGACGTTGCGCTCGGCGAAGGCGGGGTCCATCTGGAGGCGCTCCATGGCCTCCTTGACCTCCTTGATCCACAGCCGCAGCTTGGGGGCCTCGCCACGGGTGGCGGTGGCGGCGGTGCGCAGGAAGTTGGACACCGAGACGCCGGCGACCTCGACGGGGTACTGCATGGCCAGGAACAGGCCGGCGCGGGCCCGCTCGTCGACGGTCATGGACAGCACGTCCTCGCCGTCGAGCAGCACACTGCCGCCGGTGACCTTGTACTTCGGGTGGCCCGCGACCGAGTACGCCAGGGTGGACTTGCCGGAGCCGTTCGGGCCCATGATGGCGTGGGTCTCGCCCTGCTTCACGGTCAGGTCGACGCCGCGAAGGATCTCGCGCGGACCGTTCTCGGCGTCCACACTGACGTGCAGGTCGCGGATCTCAAGCGTTGCCATAACGGACTCAGGACTCCTGGTTCACTTCGACATAGACGGCGCCGCCGTCGATCTTCACGGGGTACACGGGGACCGGCAGGTTGGCCGGGGGGCCCGAGGGGCGGCCGGTGCGCAGATCGAAGCGCGAGCCGTGCAGCCAGCACTCGATCGTGCAGTCCTCGACCTCGCCCTCGGAGAGGGACACGTTGGCGTGCGAGCACACGTCGTTGATCGCGTACACGTCGCCCTCGGTGCGCACGAGGGTGACCGGGACCTCGTCGAGCACGACGCGCAGCGGCGTGTCCTCGTGCAGGTCGGTCTCGGCGCAGGCCTTGAGATAGCTCATCGGGCGCCGCCTTCGAGGCGCGCCTCGATCTGCTTCATCAGCCGCTCCTGGAGGTCGGCGAGGCCGACCCGGGAGATCACCTCGGCGAAGAAGCCGCGCACGACCAGGCGGCGGGCCTCGTCCGCCGGGATGCCGCGCGACTGGAGGTAGAAGAGCTGCTCGTCGTCGAAGCGCCCGGTCGCACTGGCGTGCCCGGCGCCGGCGATCTCGCCGGTCTCGATCTCCAGGTTGGGCACCGAGTCGGCGCGCGCGCCGTCGGTGAGCACCAGGTTGCGGTTCAGCTCGTAGGTGTCGGTGCCTTCGGCGGCGGCCCGGATGAGCACGTCGCCGATCCACACCGTGTGCGCGTCCGCACCCTGAAGCGCGCCCTTGTAGGTGACCAGGCTGCGGCACTGGGGCACGTCGTGGTCGATGAACAGCCGGTGTTCCAGGTGCTGGCCGGCGTCGGCGAAGTACACGCCGTACAGCTCGGCGTCGCCACCCGGGGCGTCGTAGACCACGCGCGGGAACAGCCGGACCAGGTCGCCGCCGAGGGTGACCACGACCGACGTGAAGGACGCGTCCCGACCCACCCGGGTCAGGTGCGAGGCCACGTGCACGGAGTCGGCGTCCCAGTCCTGGATCGAGACGACCTTGAGTTTGGCGCCGTCGCCGACGATGAACTCGACGTTCTGCGCGTAGGTCGCGGAGCCGCTGTGGTCGAGCACGACGGTCGCCTCGGCGAACCGCTCGACCTCGATCGTGACGTGCCCGAACGCGGTGCCGCCGGCGCCGTGCAGGGTGACCACGACCGGCTCGGCGAGCTGGGTGTCCTTGCCGACCACGACGAGCGTGGCCTTCTCGAACGAGCTGTACGCCTGGGCCGCGACCCGGTCGACGGGCGCGCCGGCGCGGCCGATCCGCGCGTCGGAGCGGTCCACCGTCTCGACGGTGACACCCTCGGGCGCGGTCACCGAGACGGTGACCTCGCCCCGGTCGCCGCCCGCGGCGGTGCCGTCGTGCAGGCCGCGCAGGCGGGCCAGCGGGGTGAACCGCCAGTCTTCCTCGCGGCCGGTGGGCACCACGAAGTCGGCCACGTCGTAGGACGCGACGGCGACCTGACGGGCGTCCGCGGGCTGGGCGACCGAGCGACCGGTGCCGGGGCCGGCGAGCACGTTCTCGGCCCCGGCCTCGCGCACGGCAATCGATCCGGCGGTCGTGCTACCGGGAGTGTTGGTGTTCGCAGCCATGGACTAGCCCACAGCCCCTTCCATCTGAAGCTCGATCAGGCGGTTCAACTCGAGGGCGTACTCCATGGGCAGTTCGCGCGCGATGGGCTCGACGAACCCGCGCACGATCATCGCCATGGCCTCGTCCTCGGTCATGCCGCGGCTCATGAGGTAGAACAGCTGGTCGTCGGAGATCTTCGAGACGGTCGCCTCGTGACCCATCGACACGTCGTCCTCGCGGACGTCGACGTACGGGTAGGTGTCCGAGCGGCTGATCGTGTCCACGAGCAGCGCGTCGCACTTGACCGACGAGGTCGAACCGTGCGCACCCTCCTCGATCTGGACCAGACCGCGGTAGGAGGTGCGGCCACCGCCGCGCGCGACCGACTTGGACACGATGTTGGACGACGTGTTCGGGGCGCAGTGCACCATCTTCGAACCGGCGTCCTGGTGCTGGCCCTCGCCCGCGAAGGCGATCGACAGCGTCTCGCCCTTGGCGTGCTCGCCGAGCAGCCACACGGCCGGGTACTTCATGGTGACCTTGGAACCGATGTTGCCGTCGATCCACTCCATCGTGGCGCCCTCGTGGGCCACCGCGCGCTTGGTCACCAGGTTGTACACGTTGTTCGACCAGTTCTGGATGGTCGTGTACCGCACCCGGGCGTTCTTCTTGACGATGATCTCGACCACGGCCGAGTGCAGCGAGTCCGACTTGTAGATCGGCGCGGTGCAGCCCTCGACGTAGTGCACGTGGGAGCCCTCGTCGGCGATGATCAGCGTGCGCTCGAACTGGCCCATGTTCTCGGTGTTGATCCGGAAGTAGGCCTGGAGCGGGATCTCCACGTGCACGCCCGGCGGGACGTAGATGAACGAGCCGCCGGACCACACCGCGGTGTTCAGCGCGGAGAACTTGTTGTCGCCGGTCGGGATGACCGAGCCGAAGTACTCCTTGAACAGCTCCGGGTGCTCGCGCAGCCCGGTGTCGGTGTCCAGGAAGATGACGCCCTGCTCCTCCAGGTCCTCGCGGATCTGGTGGTAGACGACCTCGGACTCGTACTGGGCGGCGACGCCCGCGACCAGGCGCTGCTTCTCCGCCTCCGGGATGCCGAGCCGGTCGTAGGTGTTCTTGATGTCCTCGGGCAGGTCCTCCCACGAGGCGGCCTGCTTCTCGGTCGAGCGCACGAAGTACTTGATGTTGTCGAAGTCGATCCCGGAGAGGTCGGAGCCCCACGTCGGCATCGGCTTCTTGCCGAAGAGCCGAAGGCCCTTCATGCGCTGCTTCAACATCCACTCGGGCTCGGACTTCTTCGCCGAGATGTCCGCGACGACCTCTTCGGAGATGCCTCGTCGCGCCGAGGCACCGGCGGTGTCCGAGTCGGCCCAGCCGTACTCGTAGGTGCCCAGGCCCTCGAGCTCGGGGCGAGCGTCGGTGGTCATGAAGTAGTCCTCCCGGAAGCCGGGGTGGCGTCGGTCGATTCCCGCAGACGGGAAGGGCCCCGGCGCGGCGGATTCTTGTCTTCGCTGTTCTTGCGACCGGACGAGCCGGCCTTCGGGCCGGACGAGCCGACCCTGCGGCCGGTCGGACCGGCCGATTCAGCCTGTACAGCGGGAACGTGCGTGGTGCAGACGCCGTCGCCGTGGGCGATCGTCGCCAGCCGTTGCACGTGCGTACCGAGAAGGCGCGCGAACGCCTCGGCCTCGGCCTCGCAGAGCTGCGGAAACCGCTCGGCGACGTGAGCCACCGGACAGTGGTGCTGGCAAAGCTGCTCTCCGCCGGGTGCGGGCCGCGCACTCGCGGCATACCCGTCGGCGGACAGCGCCTCGGCCAGCGCTCGGGCCCGCTCCCCGGGGGGTGCGGACTCGACCGAGGGACGATACCTCTCCTCGCGCGCGGCAAGCCGCTCGCGGGCGAATTTCGTCACAGCCTCGTCGCCGAGGTGCTCGGCCACGAAGCTCAGCGCATCCGCCGCCAGCTCGTCGTACTCCTGGTGGAAGCCGGAGCGGCCGACGTCGGTCAGCGCGAACACCTTGGCCGGGCGACCCCGGCCTCGGCGCCCGTAGACGCGCTGCTCGGTGGCCTCGACGACACCCTCGGCGACCAGTGCGTCCAGATGGCGACGCACGCCCGCCGGGGTCAGCTCCAGTCGCTCGGCCAGGTCCGCCGCGGTGGACGGGCCGTGGTCGACGATCGAGCGGGTGACCCGGTGCCGGGTGCCCTCGTGACCGTCATGCTCGGGCGTGCCGACAGCCGCGGCGGGGGTCCGCCTCGGTGCCTCTTCGCTCGTTCGCATGTATTCCACAACACCATTGTTGCGTTAATCGGTCCCCAGACCAAACGGCGATCACGTGCGGTCCGTCACTTAGGTGTGCCTAACAACACACCTCGCGTCGCACCCGGCCCGACCTGCGGATTTCCTGACGGCCCGTCAGGTAGACCGATCCGGACGACCCCGCCACGAGGGATGCCGAGACCTTTCTAGACTGACTCGTCATGGACTCCTCGCCGCCGGCAGTCGCGATCACGGGCCTGGTCAAGCGCTACGGCGACAAGACCGCCGTGGACGGGCTCTCGCTCACCGTCGAACGCGGCCTGGTGACCGCGGTGCTCGGCCCCAACGGTGCCGGGAAGACCAGCACGATCGAGATCTGTGAAGGCTACCGGCGCGCCGACGCGGGCGAGGTGCGGGTGCTCGACCTGGACCCGGTGCGCGACGCCGCCGCGCTGCGGCCCCGGATCGGGGTGATGTTGCAGTCGGGCGGCGTGTACTCGGGGGCGCGCGCCGAGGAGATGCTCCGCCACGTGGCGAAGCTGCACGCCCACCCCCTGGACGTGTCGATGCTGATCGAGCGGCTGGGCCTGGGCTCGTGCGGGCGGACCACCTACCGGCGGTTGTCCGGCGGACAGCAGCAGCGCCTGGCGCTCGCGCTCGCCGTGGTCGGCCGCCCCGAGCTGGTCTTCCTGGACGAGCCGACCGCCGGACTCGACCCGCACGCCCGGCACGCCACCTGGGATCTGGTGCGCGAGCTGCGCGGCGACGGGGTGAGCGTGGTGCTGACCACCCACCTGATGGACGAGGCCGAAAAGCTCGCCGACGAGGTGGCGATCGTGGATCGGGGCCGGGTGATCGCGTCCGGCTCGCCCGAGGCGCTGTGCCACGACGGCGCGGAGAACTCGCTGCGCTTCGCCGGACCGCCCGGCCTGGACCTGGGCTCGCTGCTGAACGCGCTGCCGGAGGGCGCCAAGGCGCTGGAGGTGTCCCGCGGTGCGTACCGGATCGAGGGCGAGATCGACCCGCAGCTGCTGGCCACGGTGACCTCGTGGTGCGCGCAGCACGGGGTGATGCCCGAGCGGCTGACGGTGGAACGACGCAGCCTGGAGGACGTGTTCATGGAGCTGACCGGACGGGAGCTGCGGAGTTGAGCGCGGTGGCGAAGGCTGCGGTATCGCAGGACGGGACGCGCGGTACGTTCGCGCCCGCGCCGGGGGCGGCGCCGCTGCGCCGGATGATCCTGGCGCAGAGCGCGCTGGAGACCCGGATGTTGCTGCGCAACGGTGAGCAGCTGCTACTGACGGTGATCATCCCGACGCTGCTGCTGGTGGTCTTCTCCTCGGCGGACATCGTGGACACCGGGGACGGCGAGCGGGTGGACTTCCTGACGCCGGGCGTGCTCGCGCTGGCGGTGTTGTCGACCGCGTTCACCGGGCAGGCGATCGCGACCGGGTTCGAGCGCCGCTACGGCGTGCTCAAGCTGCTCGGCTCGACGCCGCTGCCGCGGTGGGGGCTGATGCTCGCCAAGACGGCCTGCGTGGTCCTGGTGGAGATCCTCCAGGTGGCGCTGCTCGTGGTGATCGCGCTGGCGCTGGGCTGGTCGCCGCACGGCAATCCGGTGTGGGTGGTCCTGCTGCTCCTGCTGGGCACCGCGGCCTTCTCCGGGCTGGGCCTGTTGATGGCCGGGACACTGCGCGCCGAGGCCACGCTGGCCGGCGCGAACCTGGTGTTCATCCTGCTGCTGCTGGGCGGCGGGGTGATCGTGCCGCCGGACAAGTTCCCCTCCGGGGTCGAGCACACGCTCGCGCTGCTGCCGATCTCGGCGCTGTCGGACGGGCTGCGGGACGTGCTCCGGGACGGATCCGGGCTGCCGCTGGGCGACTTGGCGATCCTGGCGGTCTGGGCGGTTTTGGGCCTGGGCGCGGCGGCGCGCTTCTTCCGCTGGGAGTGAGGTCCGCGAGCGCGGCGGGTGCGGCGCGGGATCGGCATCGGTCGACACCCCTGGTGCGCTTGTGAATTCATTCACGACGTAGCATGTCGCGCATGAGTCTGCAGGCCGTCTCCCCCCCCGTCGCCCGCCGGGTGTTCCTCGCGAACCTGGTGGCGCAGATCGGCATCGTCGTCACGGGCGGTCTCGTCCGACTCACCGACTCGGGCCTGGGGTGCGACACCTGGCCCCGGTGCGACAAGGACACCAGCGACTGGACGCCGCACCAGGCGGTCAGCCATCACGCGTACATCGAGTTCGGCAACCGCATGCTGACCTACGTGGTCGGCGCGATCGCGGTGGCCTGCGTGGTGGCCGCATACCGGCTGACCGTGCGCCGCAAGGACATCACCACGCTGGCCTGGATCCAGATCGGCACGGTCGTCGGCCAGGCCGTACTGGGCGGCATCACCGTGCTGACCGACCTGCACCCGATGGCGGTGGCCAGTCACCTGCTGCTGTCCATGCTGCTGATCGCCTCTGCGGTCGCGCTGTACGAACGCGGCGGCGAGGGCGACGCACCGGCCCGGCTGCCGGTGCGCCCGGAGATCCGCTGGTTCGGCTACGGCACGCTGGCCGTGGCCGGCGCGCTGGTCGTGATCGGCACCGTGGTCACCGGCTCGGGGCCGCACGCGGGCGACCTCAAGGCCAAGCGCTTCGACGTGGACATCGACCAGATGGCCTGGCTGCACGCCGACCTGGCCTTCCTGCTCCTGGGCGCGGCCGTCGCCCTGGCCCTGGCCCTGCGCGTCACCGACGCCCCCACGGACGCCCAGCACCGCGTCTGGTGGCTGCTGGCCGTGCTGATCCCGCAGGGCCTGATCGGCTACATCCAGTACTTCAACGGCCTCCCCGAGTGGATGGTCCTCACCCACATGCTCGGCGCCGCCCTCACCGTGGTCACCGCCACCCGCGCCCTGTTCGGCCTGCGCATCCGCGGCGACGCATCGCCCGAAGCCGAGATCGGCCACTTCGACGACGCCGAACTGCGCGAACCGGTCGCCACCCGCTACTGACCGCCGGACGCCGGCGCGGAAACGGGTCGAACCCTCGCGGGTTCGACCCGTTTCGATGTTCGGGGACCTCCCGGGTCAGCGGGTGGGGACCGCCAACAGGAGGGCGAAGCGCTCCCGGGGATCGGTCCACCAGTGGCGGATGGTGAAGCCTGCCGTGCCGAGTTCGGCTTCCAGCGGGGCGCGGCGGAACTTGGTGGAGATCTCGGTGCGCAGCAGTTCGTCGCGCGCGAAGTCGACGGAGAGGTCGAGGGTCGGGATCTTGACGGTCTGGTCGACGCGGGAGCGCAGGTGCATCTCGATGCGCTCCGCCTCGGCGTTCCACAGGGCGACGTGGTCGTAGGCGTCGGGGTCGAAGTCGGCGTCGAGTTCGCGGTTGAGCACGTGCAGCACGTTCTTGTTGAAGGCGGCCGTGACGCCCTGGCTGTCGTCGTAGGCGGCGACCAGCACGCCGGGGTCCTTGACCAGGTCGACACCGAGCAGCAGGGTGTCGTCGGCGCTCAGGGCACGGCGCAGGATGCGGTAGAAGTCCACGCGCTGGGCCGGGTCGAGGTTGCCGAGCGTGCTGCCCAGGAAGCTGAGCAGGCGGGGGCCGGGTTCGTCGGCCAGGGCCAGGTCGTGTTCGAAGTCGGTGACCGTGGCCGCGACCCGCAGCGCCGGGTAGTCGCGGCACAGCGCTTCACCGGCCTGGGTCAGCGCCGAGTCGCTCACGTCCAGCGGCACGTAGCGGTCCAGCGTGCCGGCGGCGGTGAGCGCGTCCAGGAGCAGCCGGGTCTTGCGGGAGGAACCGGAGCCGAGCTCGATCAGGGTGTGGGCCCCGGTGGCGGCGGCGATCTCCTCGGCGCGCCGGGTGAGGATCTCGTGTTCGGCGCGGGTGGGGTAGTACTCGGGCAGGTGGGTGATCTCCTCGAACAACTCGCTGCCGCGCGCGTCGTAGAACCACTTCGGCGGCAGCGACTTGGTCGGCGCGGTGAGGCCCCGGAGCACGTCGGCGCGCAGGGTGGTGTCGAAATAGTCGGCCGGCAGCCGGTGGTCGAGGGTGAAGCGGCTGTTCATGGGACGCCGTTCCTGTGGGGCGGATGACGGACGTTGTGCCTGTGCGGCGGATGGCGGACGTGCGGCGACGGCCCGTACGGGGCGGATCGCGGCGATGCGGACACCGCTGCGGGTGGCCACGAGAAGGGAACGATCGGGTACCTCGACCCACGCGCCCCAGCCGCCGACCGTGTCCTCGTCGGGCTCGGAGGCGACCAGGACCCGCCCGGGGGCGGTGCGGTACCAGAGGGTGTCCCCGTATCGGGTGGCGAAGACGGTCGCCCCGTCGGTGAGCAACATGTTGAGCCGGGCATTCGGGCGTACCTCGGCGATCCCGCGCACCAGCGAGGCCAGCGCCCCGCCGACCGGCTCGCGCCGGCGGAGTCGGCGCGCGAGCATGGCCCACAGCAGCGCCGAATCGCAGCGCGCCTCCAGGTTCAGCAGGTCGGCCGGGTCGAGCGCGGGCCCGATCGGCAACCGGGTCCAGTCCGGGATCGCGCCGTTGTGGCTGAACAGCAGGCGGCCGTCCCGATACGGCGCCGCCGCGGCCTCGTCCTGGCTGGTGCCGGCGGTGGCGCTGCGCACGGCGGCCAGGAACGCGCCGCTGCGCACGGTGCGGGCCAGGTCGGGCAGATTCGGATCGGCCCAGATCGGCAACGCCCGCCGGTAGCGGGCCGGTTCGACGTCCACGACGGCCTCGGCCGCGTCGCCGGAGCCCGCTTCGGCCGATCCGCCCGGGTACCAGCCGAAGCCGAAGCCGTCCACGTTGACCGTCCCGTGGCGCTGCCGACGCGGCGCCCAGGACTGCTCGTACAGGCCGTGCGCCGGGTCCGTCAGCACCTCGGCGAGGGTGATCTCCGGTCCCAGATAGGCCAGATGACGGCACATCAGCGCGCCTCCCGGGGCGCCGCGTCGCGGGCGGTCCGGAAGCCGGCGAAGATCTGCCGACGAATCGGCAGGTCCCAGTTGCGGAACGTGCCTCGGGCGGCCACCTCGTCCACGCCGAACGCGCCGCCGCGCAGCACCTTGTGGCCGGGGCCGAAGAACACCTCGGAGTACTCCCGGTACGGGAACGCCGCGAACCCGGGATAGGGAAGGAAGTCGGAGGCGGTCCACTCCCAGACGTCGCCGAGCAGCTGTCGGGCCCCGCACGCCGCGGCACCCGCCGGGTACGCGCCGGCGGGCGCCGGTTGCAGGTGCCGTTGGCCGAGGTTGGCGTGTTCGGGGGTGGGCTCCGCGTCGCCCCACGGATACCGCCGCGAGCGCCCGCCGGCCGGATCGTGCCGGGCTGCCTTCTCCCACTCGGCCTCGGTCGGCAACCGCCGGCCGGCCCAGCGGGCGTAGGCGTCGGCCTCGTACCAGCACACGTGCAGGACCGGTTCGTCGGGCGGCACGGGTTCGGTCCGGCCGAACCGCCGGCGCAGCCACGTGTCCCCGTCGCGCCGCCAGAACAGCGGCGCGGTGAGCTCGGCCTCCTGTCGGTGTCGCCAACCCTGCGGATTCCACCAACGCTCGTCCGCGTACCCGCCGTCGGCGATGAACTCCTGGTAGGCCGCGTTGGTCACCGGCACGGTGTCCAACCAGAACTCCGGTACGTCCACGATGTGCGCGGGTCGTTCGTTGTCCAGCGCCCACGGGTCGGTGTCGGTGCCCATCTCGAACGGTCCCGCGGCGACCGGGACCTCCTGCGGCAGGGCAGCCGCGTCGGCCGCTCCGGGCGGTGCGGGCGCATGCAACACCGGTTCCCCCAGCCGCAGTTGGTGGGTGGCCAGCATGGTCTCGTCGTGTTGTTGCTCGTGCTGGGCGAGCATGCCGAACACGAATCCCTCGGCCAGGAGCGGGTCGCCGCCGGTGTCGAGATCGACGGATTCCAGTACGCGCGAAGTGTGTTCGCGCACCATCCCGACGTATTCCCGGGCCTGCTCGGGTCCGAGCAGGGGCAGCGCGGGCCGGTCGGCACGCGGGTGCCGGAATGCGTCGTAGAGCGGGTCCAGGTCCGGACGCAGCGCCGGTTCACCGCCGGCCCGGCGGACCAGCCACAGCTCCTCCTGATTGCCGATGTGCGCCAGGTCCCAGACCAGCGGCGACATCAACCGGGAGTGTTGGGCGGTCAGTTCCTCGTCGGTCAGGCAGTCGGTGAGAGCCAGCGTCCGGGCTCGGGCCCGGGCCAGCGCGGCCCGGGCTATCGTCCGGCGGTCGGCGACCGGGGGCGCCACGTGCGTGTCGGTCGGTTCTGCGGATCGCGTGGATCGGGTGGGCCGGCCGGCTTCGGTCGGCTGCGCGGCCTGCGACCTCGCTCGCCGGGACCGCTTCGACTGCTTCGACGCCTTCGGCGACTGCGACGGCTTCAACGACTTCATCGACTGGTCCTTTCCAGCAGGTCGTCCGCGGGACATCGGCCCCGTTCGGCGTAGCGCCTGGTGAATTCGGCGACGGCCGCACGGAGCGGTCCGGGGGTGCCGTTGTCGGAGAGGGCGTTCTCGGTGGCCGCGAAGCACGCCCGAATCGCCTTGCCGAGTACCGGGTCGGCGGGCCCGAGTCGGGCGGCCCGGCTCCAGACCGAATCGGTCGGCACCGCCGAGCCGTTCGGACACAGCGGCTCGGTCGCCTCCCAGGCCGCCTCGGCCGCGACCGGGTCGTCCAAGAGGGTGGCGGCCATCGCCGCGGGGACGACCCAGTCGTCACCGCGCTGGGCGTCGATCATCCGCAGCTCCAGCCAGCCACGCGGGCGGACCGGCGGGAAGAGCGTGGTCAGGTGGTAGTCGAGATCCTCCAGGGTGGGTGGGCGCACTCCGGGTGCGCCGCGCAGCCAGGAGCGGAAGGTCAGCCCCTCGGGTGCGGTCCAGCCGTCCGCCGAACTGCCGCGCACACACAGCAGCGGGGCGTCCAGCGCGTAGCACGCCCATGCGGCGCGCGGGTCGGGGTCGGCTCCCGGCGGTGGTCCCGGCGGCCGGGTGCGGCCGGGGTCCATCCGGGCCCAGACGAGTTGTCGGGTCGACCGCCATCCGGTCGGTTTGCCTTGCCACAGCGGGGAGTTGGCGAACGCGGCGACCAGTACGGGGCCTAGTCGGTGGGTCAGTTCCCAGCGCGATCGGTAGCCCCGGCGGCCCTCGCCCTCCTCTCCCGCATCCAGGTTGACCTGCACGGACGCGGTGCCGCGCATCATCATCCGGCCCCATGCGCCGTCCCGGTCGAAGTACGCCTCCATGGCCCGGTAGCGGGGATGGTCCACGATCCGTCGCGGGTCCCGATACGGCTCCAGGCCGTGGCCGGCGAGCACCAGTCCGCTCGCCGCCAGCGCCTGCTCCAGGGCCGCCGTGTCGGCCCGGAGGTCCTGGGCGCATCGGGCGAGCGAGGTGGCGGGCGGTGAGCTCAGCTCGACCTGTCCACCCGGCTCGCGGGTCAATCCGCTGCCGAACGGCAGCCCCTGCGCCTTCAATGGGGCCAGGGCCTCGTCCAGCCGCTCCGGCGCCACCTCCCGGCGGGCGTCGGCGCCGTCGTGCACGATCCATTCCAGCTCGATCCCGACCCGTGCGGGTGGGCCGGTCTTGAAGCACACGCCGTGCACGTGGGCCTGTGCGTCGTCCTCCTTCAGAGCGGTAGCCATCGCCCTCTCACTCCTTCGGTCCATCGTGTGGTCCCGTGGTCCGGTCCCGGTCGAGGTCCCCGGTTCGGTCCCTCATGTCACTTTCCCGCTCTGCTGTACCCGGCGAACAGGACCGGAACACCCGTACCCCCGTGAACCCCGAACCACGCCCACATGGCGCCCGAACGGCTCCGGGACGAGACCGCCTGGTTGCCCTGGGTAGCCCCGGGCGATATCCGCAGGTGGCGCGCGGGGGCGTGGGCGCGGGCGTACCGCTCGACACGGGAGGGCGGGGCGTCGGCCATCCGCCCGATCCCGGGCCCGGGTCCGGGTCCGCCCGGCCGGCCGGCGATTCATCGGTCCGGGTGACGACGCGACCAATGCTGGACAACGCCGTACGCGTGCCCTGTCATGGTGCGATGACCGCCGCGCAGCCGACGCCGACCCCGATGCCGCCCATCGACCTGGACGGCTACACCGGCAGGCACGAGCACGACCATCCGTTGCATCGGGAGCGCGGGTTCGCCTTCTTCGCGCCGGCGCCCGAGGGCGCCGCGGAGGATTCGGGTCACCGCCTCGAAGCGGCCCGGCGCGACAGGCTGCTCTTCGACCTCGCCGCCTGGCACCACGACGTCGCGCCGACGTACGTTCGGGCCCGGGCCGCGGAGGACCGGGCGCACGAGGCGGTGCGGGTCAGGGACGAGGATCCGACCGACGAGCGCCACGACGCGGCGGTGCGGGCGGTCCGGGCGTACGCATGCGCCCGCTCCGACCTGCTCGTACTCCTGGACCGGCAGCCGATCCCGCGCGGCGGCGAGAGCCTCTACGAGCGGTACGTGCCCGAGCGGACCCGGATCGATCCGACCACCCTGACCCCCGAAGCCGACCTCCGCCGCCGGGTGGGCCTGCTGCCTTAAGGCACGTATGTGGTCGTGATCAACAGGTGGTCCGGGTGCGGCGCTCGATCCGGATGAGGCCCCCGCAGCGGCATTCAGGAGGACGCGTTGGAGCGACGGACACTGTTGGGGATCGGGGCGGGGCTCGCGGTCCTACCCGCCTGGTGGGCCGTGCGGCAGGTGACGAACGGGGCCGAGGAGGACTGGCACACCGAAACCGCACCGCTGGAGCGGGCGTTCCCGGTGCTCGGCGCGCTCACCGACGCCAGGTGGGTCAGCAGCCGGGACAACGACCGCGACCTACCGTCGCCGGAGCTGGTGCTCTCCGGCTTCGCCCGGCTGGCACCGGGAAAACTCGCCGAGCTGACGGCGACCCACGCCTTCGTCTCCGAGGGGCCGGCCGACGGCTTCTCCTCCTGGTTCGAGAAGTCGCTCGCGGGCCAGGGGCCGAAGAACCCGCAGTGGATCCGTTCGCACGAACTCGACCGCGACGGCGACGGCTACTCCACCAAACTGTGGTTCGACCGTCGCAGCGACACCGTCCGGTTCCGGGCACTCAACCCGTACGCAGGGCCGCCCGCGTGACGTCGTGAAGGACCGGATCAACCCTGCGAGCCGCCCAGTTGCAGGCCCGCCATCCGGGACCATTCGTACTTGGTCGTGCGCACCTTCGCCGCGAGGTCGTTCGGGAACTCCTCGTGCAGCGTGACGCCCGCCTTGGCGATGGCCGCCCGCGCGATGTCCGGGTCGCGGACGACCTGGTCACCCCACGCCCCGTCGGCCCCGACGAGCACGATCCGGGTCGCGTCGCGCCCGACGTACTCGACGATCGCGTCGCCCCCGCCGCCGTGTGCGGCGGTGAAGCGCTCGATGTGCTTGGCGATCCTGCGCACCTGTCGCTCGACCCGCGCATCCGGGGAACCCGGGTCCGGCGTGGCCGTCGTGGTCTCGGTGTCCGTCATGGCGCCCACATTACCGAGGGCACGCCGCCGGATCCGGGCGAATGCGCGTGGTCCGGATCACGTCGCCCGGAATCGCGCGGATCAACCGGACCGGATCGGATCGAAAAGCCGGACCGCACCAGCCGAATCGGATCAGAACAACAGCGGGTCGACCGCCACCGCGACGAACAGGAGCGTCAGGTAGGTGATCGACCAGTGGAACAGCCGCATCTCCTTGAGCTTGCCACCCGTGATCTCGGCCTTGGCCCGACGCTGGAGACCGTGCGCCTCCCACAACCACGCGATGCCCAGCAGCGCCGCCGCGATCGGGTAGAGCGGGCCGGTGTCCGCGGCCGGCCACAGCAGCATCGAGACGCCGACCATGACCCAGCTGTAGGCCACGATCTGGTTCGCCACGACCTTGTTGCCCGCGACCACTGGCAACATCGGCACGCCGGCGTTGGTGTAGTCGTCGGTGAACTTCATCGACAGCGGCCAATAATGCGGCGGCGTCCAGAAGAAGATCACCGCGAACAGCACCACCGGGGCCCAGTCCAGCGAATTGGTCACCGCGGTCCAGCCGATCAACACCTGCATGCAGCCGGCGATGCCGCCCCACACGATGTTCTGCGGTGTGCGCCGCTTGAGCAGCATCGTGTAGACGACCACGTAATAGAAGATCGCGAAGACCGAAAGCGCCGCGGACAGCGGATTGACCAGGAACCAGAACCACGCGGTGGAAACCACGCCCAGCACGCTCGCGAACACGATCGACTCGCGCGGCGACACCATTCCGGTGACCAGCGGCCGGCGTTCGGTGCGGTGCATCAGCCGGTCGATGTCCCGGTCGAGGTACATGTTGAAGGCGTTCGCGCTGCCCGCGGAGAGGTAGCCGCCGAACACGACCAGGAGCACCAGACCCAGGTCCGGCAGGCCGTGCGCCGCGAGGAACATCACCGGAATCGTGCTGATCAGCAGCAGTTCGATGATGCGCGGCTTGGTGAGGGCCACGAATGCGAGAATCCGGGCCATCGGCGGGCGGGCGCCGGCGGGCGCATTTCCCACCAGCCCGGCCGGTCGGGATTCGACGGCTGTCACGAACACCCCATCAGCAGCGTTTTCGGCCGGGCCCGGGTGCCGCCCGGAAGCCGGTTTGCTCGTCAATATGTAAGCGGTATGCAAGCGGCGTCGGAGCGTCCAGGCCCGGACCCACTAGCAGGAAACTGTAGTCCCTCACCAGGGGCACAAACCCTCGGGGGCATGCCCGCAGCACCGCCGGGTAGCCGAGACGAAGGTCGCCGTGCGTCCGGCCCCGTGCCCACCGTGGGTCGCACCCGGCCCCCACGTATCTCCCGTCCTGTCCACAAGGTGAAAGTCACCACCCGCGTGGGCGTCCTCCGAGCGAGGGACCATGTCACCCCCGGTAGGCTCGGCCACGTGCCTGAGGCGCCGGGGCGAAGGTCCCGAGCCGGCCGCTTTTATTCGGCCTATCCCGGAAGACCCCGGAAGGAGCCCTGAACAGGGTGAGCACCAAGCCGACCCCCGACAACAGCTCTCTCGACTGGAGCGACCTCGACAAGCGAGCCGTCGACACCGCTCGCGTGCTGGCGATGGACGCCGTTCAGAAGGTCGGTAACGGCCACCCCGGAACGGCCATGAGCCTGGCCCCCGCGGCCTACCTCATCTGGCAGAAGTTCCTGCGCCACGACCCGACCGACCCGGACTGGACCGGCCGCGACCGTTTCGTGCTGTCCCCGGGGCACACCAGCCTGACCCTGTACACACAGCTCTACCTGTCCGGCTACGGCCTGACCCTGGACGACCTCAAGTCGTTCCGCACCTGGGGCAGCCGCACGCCCGGTCACCCCGAACACGGCCACACCGCCGGCGTCGAGACCACCACCGGGCCGCTCGGCCAGGGCGTGGGCAACGCGGTCGGCATGGCGATGGCCGCCCGCTACGAGCGCGGCCTGTTCGACCCCGAAGCCGCCCCCGGCACCTCGCCGTTCGACCACACCATCTGGGTGATCGCCTCCGACGGCGACCTGGAAGAGGGCATCTCCGCCGAGGCCAGCTCGCTCGCCGGTCACCAGAAGCTGGGCAACCTCGTCGTGGTCTACGACGACAACCACATCTCGATCGAGGGTGACACCGAGACCGCGTTCAGCGAGGACGTCCTCGCCCGCTACGCGGCCTACGGCTGGCACACCATCCGGGTCGAGCCGCAGGCCAACGGCGACATCGACGTCGAGGCGCTGCACGCGGCGCTGGAGGCGGGCAAGGCGGAGACCGGCCGGCCGACCATGATCGGCATGCGCACGATCATCGCGTGGCCCGCGCCGAACGCGCAGAACACCGGCAAGGCGCACGGCTCGGCGCTGGGCGCCGAAGAGGTCGCGGCCACCAAGAAGGTGCTGGGCTTCGACCCGGAGCAGAGCTTCGAGATCGCCGACGACGTGCTGGCGCACGCCCGCAAGGTGGTCGACCGCGGCCGCGCGGCGCACGACGCGTGGAAGAGCGCGTTCGCCAAGTGGGCCGAGACCAACCCCGAGCGCGCCGCCGAGCACGCCCGGATCTCCGCCCGTCGGCTGCCCGACGGCTGGGAGAAGGTGCTGCCGGAGTTCGAGGCCGGCAAGCCGGTCGCCACCCGCAAGGCCTCCGGCAAGGTGCTCGCCGCGCTCGGCGCGGTCATCCCCGAGCTGTGGGGCGGCTCGGCCGACCTCGCCGAGTCGAACAACACCACGATCGACGAGGGCAGTTCGTTCCTGCCCGAGGGCAACCCGCTCGAGGGCGCGAGCCCCTACGGCCGCACCGTGCACTGGGGCATCCGCGAGCACGCCATGGGTTCGACCATGAACGGCATCGCGCTGCACGGCGGGACGCGCATCTACGGCGGCACGTTCCTGGTGTTCAGCGACTACATGCGCCCGGCCGTGCGGCTCGCCGCGCTGATGAAGCTGCCCACGACGTACGTGTGGACGCACGACTCGATCGGCCTGGGCGAGGACGGCCCGACCCACCAGCCGATCGAGCACATCGCGGCGCTGCGCGCGATCCCCGGCCTGGACGTGGTCCGCCCGGCGGACGCGAACGAGGTCGCGGTGGCATGGCGCAAGATCCTGGAGACCACGGACCGTCCGGCCGGCATCCTGCTCACCCGCCAGGACGTACCGACCTGGGACCGCACCGAGTTCGGCCCGGCCGAGGGCACCGCGCGCGGCGGTTACGTGCTGGCCGAGGCGTCCAGCGGCACCCCGCAGGTGATCCTGATCGGCACCGGCTCCGAGGTGCAGACCGCGGTCGCGGCGCGCGAGGTGCTGGAGGCCGAGGGCGTGCCGACCCGGGTCGTCTCGCTGCCCTGCCTGGAGTGGTTCAACGAGCAGGACCAGGCGTACCGCGAGCACGTGCTGCCGCCGTCGGTCAAGGCGCGCGTGTCGGTCGAGGCCGGCATCGCGCAGGGCTGGCGCGAGCTGGTCGGCGACGCGGGCCGGATCGTCTCGCTGGAGCACTTCGGCGCGTCGGCGGACTACAAGAAGCTGTTCGCCGAGTTCGGGCTGACCCACGAGGCGGTCGTTTCGGCCGCTCGGGAATCCCTGGCGCACGCCGGTAGCTGAAGATCACGTAACCCTGTGGGCGGTGTCGGGTGGCAACACCCGCCCGACACCGCCCACGCCGGGCGCCGATCCGCCGCCCACAAGGCGGCCGGGTCCGGCCGCCGACTCGATAAGGAGCAAAGTGTCATGACGGAACCCCTGCGTCGCCTGTCCGCCGAGGGCGTGGCCGTGTGGCTCGACGACCTGAGCCGGACGCGGCTGGAGTCCGGCAACCTGCAGGAACTCGTCCGCGACCGCGAGGTCGTCGGCGTGACCACCAACCCGGCGATCTTCCAGAAGGCGATCACCGGCAACGACGTCTACGACACGCAGCTGCGCGACCTCGCCGTGCGCGGCGTGACCGTCGAAGAGGCCGTGCGGATGATCACCGCGGCCGACGTGCGCCGGGCATGCGACGTGCTGCGCCCGGTCTACGACGCGACGAACGGGGTGGACGGTCGGGTCTCGATCGAGGTCGACCCGCGCCTCGCGCACAAGACCGAGCCGACCATCGCCGAGGCCCGCCAGCTGTGGTGGCTCGTCGACCGGCCGAACCTGTTCATCAAGATCCCGGCCACCAAGCCCGGTCTGCCCGCGATCTCGCAGGCGCTCGCCGAGGGCATCAGTGTCAACGTCACGCTGATCTTCTCGCTGGAGCGCTACCGCGCGGTGATGGAGGCCTACGTCGAGGGCATCGAGCGCGCCCGCGCGGCCGGCCTGGACATCTCCGAGATCGAGTCCGTGGCGTCCTTCTTCGTCTCCCGCGTGGACACCGAGATCGACAAGCGGCTGACGGCGCTCGGCACGGACGAGGCCAAGGCCGCGGCCGGCAAGGCGGCCGTCGCCAACGCGCGGCTGGCCTACCAGGCCTACGAAGAGGTCTTCGGCACGGAGCGCTGGCAGGCCCTGGCCGCCGCCGGCGCCCGGCCGCAGCGCCCGCTGTGGGCCTCGACCGGCGTCAAGGACCCGGCGTACCGCGACACCATGTACGTGGACGACCTGGTCGTCAAGGGCGTGGTGAACACGATGCCCGAGGCCACCTTGGACGCGGTCGCCGACCACGGCTCCATCACCGGTGACACCGTGCACGGCACGTACGAGTCGGCCCAGGCCGACCTGGACGCGATCGCCAAGCTCGGCATCTCCTACGACGAGGTCGTCGACCTGCTCGAAGAGGAGGGTGTCGAGAAGTTCGAGACCTCCTGGAACGAGCTGCTCGCGTCCGTGCAGGGCGAGCTGGAGCGGCTCGTCAAGGGCTGACGCCCGCCGGACCGACGAACGACCCGCGCCACGACCGCAGGCCGTTCCGCGGCCGCGGACCGCATGGATCGCAGGCCGTGTGGTCGCAGTCGTGGCCGCGCGGACCGCAGGACCGCAGGACCCGGTCGGCCTCCCTCGCCGACCGGCGCAGCACCCCTTCGTCCCGTCGCCGCCGAACGTGACCCGTTCGGCGGCGACAGGACGGATACTCCACGCAATCAGGGCATGATTTCAGCACACTCCCACCCCATTAATAGGAGGGCTGACCGCCCGTGGTACACGCAAACGACGAACGCGTGACCGCCGGCGGCGTGGACGTCACCGTTTCCGGTGACCTATCGCACGCCGCCGCAGTCGCCGAAGTCATCACCGCCTGCGTCGTGGACAAGGTGCCCGCGCGCCTGGTCGCCTCGGACGCCACGCTGTGGGGTCCGGAGGCCGAATCGCTGGCCGCGATCCGCCTGGGTTGGGTGGATCTGCCCGCCTCCTCGCGGGCGTTGCTGCCGCAACTCGCCGAACTGCGCGAGCGCTTGAGCGCCGAGGGTCTGGACCACGTGGTCCTGGCCGGCATGGGTGGCTCGTCGCTGGCGCCCGAGGTGATCACCGCCACCTACGGCAAGAAGCTCACCGTGCTGGACACCACCGACCCCGCCCAGGTCCGCCGCGCGCTCGGCGAGGACCTGGAGCGCACCGTCGTGGTCGTCTCCAGCAAGAGCGGCGGCACCGTGGAGACCGACAGCCACCGCCGCGCGTTCGAACAGGCCTTCCTCGACGAGGGCCTCACCAACGACCAGTTGGCCGGCCGGATCGTGGTCGTCACCGACCCGGGCTCGCCGCTGGAGAACACCGCGCGCAACGCCGGCTACACGATCGTGCTCGCCGACCCCAACGTCGGCGGTCGCTACTCGGCGCTGACCGCGTTCGGCCTGGTTCCCAGCGCGCTGGCCGGCGTGGACGTCGAGCAACTCCTCGACGACGCCGCCGCGCTCGCCCCCACGCTCGCCGGCGACCGGGACAACCCGGGCCTGCTGCTGGGCGCGGTGCTCGGCGCCGCGGCCAACCACGGCCGGGACAAGCTCGTGCTCGCCGACACCGGCGACATCGTCGGTTTCGGCGACTGGGCCGAGCAGTTGATCGCCGAGTCCACCGGCAAGCAGGGTCGTGGCATCCTGCCGGTCGTGGTCGAGGGCGTGGACGCGCCCGGCTTCGACCACGCGGTGGGCGCCGACGCGGTGCGTACCGTGATCGGTGACGAGGACATCGACCGGCCCGAGGCCGACCTGCGCGTGTCCGGCCCGTTGGGCGCGCAGTTGCTGCTGTGGGAGTACGCGACGGCGGTTGCCGGCCGGGTGATCGGCATCGACCCGTTCGACCAGCCGAACGTGCAGGAGTCCAAGGACAACACCGGCGCTCTGCTGACCAAGGCGGGCGACGACGGCCCGCTGCCCGTGGGCACACCCGCGTTCGTCGACGGTGCGGTCGAGGTGCACGGCGACGCCGCGCTCCTGGACGGGGCGAGCGACCTCACCGGTGCGCTGCGCGCGCTGCTCGCGACGGTGCCGGACAACGGCTATGTCGCGGTGATGGCCTACCTGGACCGGCTCGGCGACACCGACGCGCCCAAGGTGCGCCCGCTGCTGGCCGAGGCACAGGGCGGCGAGCAGGTCACCTTCGGCTGGGCGCCGCGATTCCTGCACTCCACCGGCCAGTTCCACAAGGGCGGGCCCGCGGTCGGCGTGTTCCTCCAGATCACCGGCGCCAACGCCGAGGACCTGGACGTGCCCGGCAAGCCCTACAGCTTCGGCCGCCTGCAACTGGCCCAGGCGCTCGGCGACCTCGGCGCGATCACCTCGCGCGAGCGCCCGGTGCTGCGCCTGCACCTGACCGACCGCGCGGCCGGACTCGGGCAGCTGCTCGACGCCGCCCGCGCCCTCGCAAACGGAGCGGCTCGATGAGCCCCAAGGCCCCCAAGTCCAAGCCGGCGGTGTGGCCGGAGAACCCGCTGCGCGACCCGCAGGACCGCCGGCTCCCGCGCATCGCCGGCCCCTCCGGCCTGGTCATCTTCGGCGTCACCGGCGACCTGTCCCGCAAGAAGCTGATGCCGGCGATCTACGACCTGGCCAACCGCGGCCTGCTGCCGCCGGGCTTCGCGCTGACCGGGTTCGCCCGGCGCGACTGGGAGAACCAGGACTTCGCCCAGGTCGTCTACGAGGCGGTCAAGGAACACGCCCGGACCCCCTTCCGGGAAGAGGTCTGGCAGCAGCTGTCCGAGGGATTCCGGTTCGTCCAGGGCGAGTTCGACGACGGCAAGGCGTTCGACCAGCTGCGCCAGACGATCGACGAGCTGGACGAGCAGCAGGGCACCCAGGGCAACCACGCCTTCTACCTGTCGGTGCCGCCGAAGGCTTTCCCCGAGGTGGTTCGCCAGCTCAAGGAGCACGGGCTCGCCGACCCCAAGGCCGACTCCTGGCGCCGCGTGGTGATCGAGAAGCCGTTCGGGCACGACCTCAAGAGCGCGCGCGAGCTGAACAAGGTCGTCGACGAGGTCTTCCCGCCCGAGGCGGTCTTCCGGATCGACCACTACCTGGGCAAGGAAACCGTCCAGAACATCATGGCGTTGCGCTTCGCCAACACCATGTTCGAGCCGCTGTGGAACCGGTCCTACGTGGACCACATCCAGATCACCATGGCCGAGGACATCGGCATCGGCGGCCGGGCCGGGTACTACGACGGCATCGGCGCCGCGCGCGACGTGATCCAGAACCACCTGCTCCAACTGCTCGCGCTGACCGCGATGGAGGAGCCGGTGTCCTTCGACGCCGACTCGCTGGTCGCCGAGAAGCTCAAGGTGCTCAGCTCGGTCAAGCTGCCCGACGACCTGTCCCGCGGCACCGTCCGGGCCCAGTACACCCGCGGCTGGCAAGGCGGCGAACTGGCCAAGGGCTACCTCGAAGAGGACGGCATCCCGCCGGACTCGCGCACCGACACCTACGCCGCGATCAAGCTGGAGATCGCCAACCGCCGCTGGGCGGGCGTGCCGTTCTACCTGCGCGCGGGCAAGCGGCTCGGCCGCCGGGTCACCGAGATCGCGGTGGTCTTCCAGCGCGCGCCGCACCTGCCCTTCGACGCCACCGCGACCGAGGAGCTGGGGCAGAACGCCCTGGTCATCCGGGTGCAGCCGGACGAGGGCATGACGGTGCGGTTCGGCTCCAAGGTGCCGGGCACCGCGATGGAGGTGCGCGACGTGAACATGGACTTCGCGTACGGCGAGTCGTTCACCGAGTCGAGCCCGGAGGCGTACGAGCGACTGCTGCTCGACGTCCTGCTCGGCGACGCGCCGCTGTTCCCGCGGCACGAGGAGGTCGAGCTGTCCTGGAAGATCCTCGACCCGATCGAGGAACACTGGGCGCAGCACGGCAAGCCCGAGCCCTACGTGTCCGGGACCTGGGGTCCCGACGCGGCCGACGAGATGCTCGCACGTGACGGACGGAGCTGGCGCCGCCCATGATGATCGATCTGACGGACACCAAGTCGAGCAAGATCAATGCCGCACTGGTGGAGGCCCGCCGCGGGATGGGCAGCCCCACCCTGGGCATGGTGCTCACCCTGGTCATCGTCACCGACGAGGCCAACCAGTACGACGCGATGAAGGCCGCGGGCGAGGCGGCCCGCGAGCACCCGTCGCGGATCCTGGTGGTGATCGGCCGCCCCGGCCAGGAGATCGCTCCGCGCCTGGACGCCGAGGTCCGGGTCGGCGACTCGGGCGTGGGCGAGACCGTACTGCTGCGCATGCACGGCGAGTTGGCCGATCACGCCGAGTCGGTCGTGCTGCCGCTGCTGCTACCGGACGCGCCGGTCGTGGTGTGGTGGCCCGGGCGGGCGCCGGAGGTGCCCAGCAAGGATCTGCTGGGCGCGCTGGCCACCCGTCGGGTGACCGACGCCGCCGCGCCGCCGCGCCGGGCCGATGTGCTGCGGCTGCGGGCGAGCGCGTACACGCCGGGCGACACCGACCTGGCCTGGACCCGGACCACGCCGTGGCGCAGTCTGCTGGCCGCGGCGCTGGACCAGAAGTACAGCCGGATCCTGGGCGCGAAGGTCGGCGCGAAGGCGGGCAACCCGAGTGCGGAACTGCTCGCGCTGTGGCTCACCGACCGGCTCGAGGTCGATGTGGAGCGAGTGGAGACCGGTGGCCCCGGGATCACCTCGGTGACGCTGGTGACCGAGGACGGCGAGATCGTGATCGACCGCCCGGACGGGATGATGGCGTCGCTGTCCTCGCCCGGCCAGCCGGACCGCGTGGTCGCGCTCAAGCGCCGCGAGGCCTCCGACCTGGTCGCCGAGGAACTGCGCCGGCTGGACCCGGACGACGTGTACGCGGCGACGCTGGCCCGAGCCGCGTTGGAGGCGGCGCGGGTGCCTTCCGCGGCCTCGTTCACCGAGTCGCCGGTGTCCCAGACGCCGGTGCGGGACGTGGAGCGGGTCGAGGAGGGCGAGGCGCCGCTGCGCCGGGCGACCAAGGAGGTCGGTACGGCTCCGCCGCTCAAGCGCACGTCCGGTGCGGCGGCCGGCAAGCGGGTCGCGACCCGCAAGGCGGTCGACAAGAGCGAGGGCAAGGCCGCCGCGGCAAAGCCCGCGGCGCCGCGGGCCGCCCGGAAGAAGAAGGGCGACGGCGCGTGAGCGCTCACGGCCCGGTCCGGGTGCACGCCGACACGGCGCTGATGGCCAAGGCGGCCGCGACCGGGCTGATCCAGCGGGTCGCGGACGCGCAGGCCGAGTTCGACGTGGCGCACATCGTGCTGACCGGTGGCCGCAACGGCAACGCGCTGCTGCACGAGTTGTCGCTCACGCCCACACTGGGCGCGATCGATTTCGACCGGCTGCACATCTGGTGGGGCGACGAGCGCTTCCTGCCGGCGGGTCACCCCGACCGCAACGAGACGCAGGCGCGCGAGGCGCTGCTCGACACGGTCCCGGTGCTGCCCGAACTGGTGCACGCGATGCCGGCCAGTGACGGTCCGGACGGCGACGACGTGGACGCGGCGGCGCGGCGCTATGCGGCGGAGCTGGCTGCCGCCGCATCGGACGGCGCGGCCGTGCCGGCCTTCACGCTGGCCATGTTCGGGGTCGGCCCCGACACGCACGTGGCGTCGCTCTTCCCGGGCTTCGCCGCCACGGCGGAGTCGACCCGCACGGTGGTCGCCGTACGGGAGGCCCCCAAGCCCCCGCCGACCCGGATCACCCTGACCTTCCCGGCGATCCGAGCGGCGCACGAGGTGTGGTTGCTCGCCGCGGGCGAGGACAAGGCCGACGCGGTCGCGACGGCCCGGGCTTCGTCCGACGCGACGAAGACCCCGGCGGCCGGCGCCTACGGCACGGGCGCCACGCTGTGGCTGCTCGATCGAGCGGCGGCGTCGAAACTACCGAACTGAATCGGCACCCCGCGGTCGACGGTTCCTCTTCCCGCATGCCGCCGGGCCGGCCCCTCCCCTCGTGGGAGGGGCCGGCCGAGGTCGGTGGTTCCGGCTGATCAGGAGTGCCAGATCTCCCTGATGTCGGTGATCTCGTTCGCCGCGTTCAGGGTGATGTCGTACACGCCGAAGGCGGAGCACGTGTTCGCGCCGTCGTCCTGGTGGGTCAGGCACTTGTCGATGTGGTCCCAGACCTGGCCGAGGGACTCCGCCTTCTTCGGTGGCGGGCCGGCCAGGGTGCCGGTGGCCTTGGGTGCGAACAGCAGCGGCGTCTGCTCGGCGCCGATCGCCTCGAAGTGGCCGTCGTTGGGGTCACAGACGAACTTGGTGTTCTTGTAGTACAGCGAGTCCTTGGTGGGCCGCTTGATCGGTTGCACGACCTTGTGGCCGGGCTTGGGCGTGTACGGCGCACAGTCGCCACCGGGTTCGGCCGACCCGCCGCCGGCCGACGGCTTGGCCGACTTCGGTGCCCGGGTGCCCGCCGGGCCGGAAGCGGTGGGACCGCCGCCCGACGCCGGTGCCACGACCGGTGCCGTGACGACCGGCGTGTCGGCCGCCTTCGGCGTGTCCTTCTTGTCCTTGTCGTCCGCGTTGCACGCGACCAGCGTGAGCGCGGCGACTGTCGCGGCGGCGATCCCGCCCAACATCCTGCGAGTCCTCGGATACATCGAACCCCCTGTGCGCCGGGCGCGAAACGCCCGTACTTCGATGGAACTCGCACACATTAGCGATCTTGGGATCGTGCCGACGCGAAACCAACACGCGTAAGGTGAAGGCAACCCCAAGATCTACAACGGTTCGGGCAAAATCGCGCTCGGTGGATATCCCCTCACCGAACGGACCCGCCGGCCGTGGCCGGATCCGTACCCGTTCGGCCCCGTCGGCGGCCCGCGCGCGATAGCGTCACGCGGAGGTCTTCGGGACCAGAGGCGAGGTGGGACCCGTGCGGTTCGGATGGCTGCGGCGCCATGAGCGTCACCTGGAGGAATACCGGCACCGGCGCGAGCAGGAATCGCCGTGTCCGGGCCGAGCCACGCCCGAACCCCCGCCCGCCGCGCCGTCCTTCGCCGAATTCGCTCGCCGGGACGGACACAATCCGGCCGAACCGGAATCGAATCCGCCGGGAAGCGCCGGCCCACCGGCCGAGTCCGACGACGCCGAGGCCACCCGGGCGCGGATGCTCACCGAGAAGGCACAACAACTGACTCGGGCCGGCCGGCACGCGGATGCGGCGGCGCCCGCCCGCGCCGCGGTCCGCATGCTGGGCGCGCTGGCCGCGAAGGACCATCGCCGGCACGGACCCGCGCTGGTCGGCGGGTTGCGCGCGTTCGCGGCCGTGCTGGCGGCGGACGGTCGGGCCGAGGACGCGGTCAAGGTCGCCGCGAGCGCCGCCGAACACGCACGCAGGCTGGCCGCGCTCGACCATCGCGCGCACCGCCCGCTGCTCGCCGTGGCGCTGCGCGAACTCGGCGCCCGGCTCGGCGACCACGGCGACGAGTCGGCCGCGCTGAGCGCACTGCGCGAGTCGGTACAGGTGTTTCGTACGCTCGCCGCCCAGGCGCCCGAGCGACATCGCGCCGAACTCGCCCTGTCCCTGGACGAACTCGCCGGCCGGCTGGCCGCCACCGGAGCCGGCGACGCCGCCCTCGCCGCCTTCACCGAGGCCGAGCGCCTGCTCGGGATCGGCCCGCCGCAGGCCCATCAGGCCGCCGTACTGCTTCGGCACGCGACCCTGCTCGCCCGCCTGGGCCGAGGTCCCGAGGCGATCGCGCTGGCCGGCGAGGCGGTCGAGGTCCGCCGCGGCTACGCGAGCGCGGAACACGCGCCCGCCGGCCGTCGTGAGGACGAACTCGCCGCGTCGCTGCAGAGCCTGGGCCTGTTGCACAGCGCCGGCGGTGCGCACGACGAGGCGGTGGACGCGTTGGAGGAGGCGGTCCGCCTGCGGGCGAGACGGGTGCGGGCCGACCCGGTGTTGGCCCGTCGTCCCGAAGTCCCGGTCACCTACGCGCTGTACGGCATCGTCCTGGTCGCCGCGGGCCGTCCCGCCGACGCGGTCCCGCCGCTGGCCGCGGCGCTGGGCGTGGGCACCGCGCTGAACCTGGACCGGGTCTCCGACCTGGCCGGGGACACCCTGGTCCGGGCGCATCGCGCCGACCCGGACGCGGTCCGCAGCCGCTGGATCGCGGCCACCGGCGAGGAACTGCCCGCCTGGATCGAACGCGGCCAACGCCCGCTCCCCCAGCAGGCCAACCGTCGGCAGGTGCACCGCCCCGAACCCCAGGAGGCACTGCCCGCCCGCGACTGACGACGCGTGGCGGGCCCGGGGCGGCGCGTACCGGCACACGACGAAAGAGCCGCCGGAAGCGACGACACACCCGAGGGTGTGTCGAGGCTCCCGACGGCTCTTTCCATCGCGGCACACGGCCGCACGTGTGGGTCGAAACTCACAGACTCACGGACGCACTCGCGAACTCAGAGCTCGCCGCGCAGCTTCGCCAGCGCCTCGGCGAGGATCGCCTCGCCGTCGGCATCGCTGCGACGCTCACGCACGTAGGCGAGGTGCGTCTTGTAGGGCTCGGTACGCGGGGCGTCCGGCGGGTTGTGCTGGTCCTGCCCGGCGGGCAGGCCGCAACGGGGGCAGTCCCACGTCTCGGGGACCTGAGCGTCGGTCGCGAAGCTCGGCTGCGTCTCGTGCTTGTTCGCGCACCAGAAAGAAATACGGAGACGTGGGGCTGCTTCGCCGCGCTCTGCTTCCCCCATCGGGCCGGCGCCGACCCGACTCCCACGGATGGCGTTGCCACTTGCCACGGTAAAAACTCCCCTTGGTCCTTGAGGTCGCGCCCCCGTTGCGCGGCTTGGCGTCCAGTGTACGTGCGCCTCGCGCAAGGTTGAACCGAGCGGTGGGCCTTTTCCGACAGTCCGTCAGAAAGGCCACCGCGCGGGTGGAAACAGCGGCCGAACCGGCGCTGTCAGTACGTGTTCTTGAGCAGCAGACCGAGTACGACGATCGTCACGAACCAGCACACACCGACGATGATGGTCATGCGGTCGAGGTTCTTCTCGACGACGGACGAACCGCCGAGCGAGGAGGACATGCCGCCGCCGAACAGGTCGGACAGGCCGCCGCCCTTGCCCTTGTGCAGCAGCACCAACAGCACCATGAGCAGGCTGAAGACGATCAGGGCGATCGAGAAACCGGTGACCACGGCCGGGCCCAACTCCTTCTGGCGGAACGCGGGGGCCGGGGATTCCCAGCCATCGGACAGAGTACGCTGCCGCGCCCCGCAAGTGGGAGCCGTACGGCCCTTCGGCTAATCCGGCGGATCATACTATTACGGCCCACCCGGCTCGGGCCGCTCCCCCTCCGGCGCGTGCCCACGAGGCCCCTCGGCCGGTTCGTCGACGGGCTCCGCGCCGGCCGGCTCCACGTCTCCGGTGTCCTCGACGTCCACCTCGTGGCCGCTGCCGCCGACGAGCGCACCCGTGCTGGTCAGCGGATGCCCGGGGCCCGCGCTCCGGGGCGCCCGGGCCGTTCCCGTACGACGAACGCCCACCTTGTTGTCGCCCCCCGCGACGATCGCGCCGGTGTTGCTCACCGGGCCGCCGGACAGGCTGATCCCGTCGTTCCCGCGCGGCTCGCTCTCGTCCGGTTCGTCGGTGTTCGATGCGGCGGTGTTCACGATGTACCTCCCGCTGTCGATCGTGCGCCCGATCCGGCTCCGCCGGAACCCCGCACGGACGCCTGGATGCCTCGGCCGGCGACGATCGCACCGCTGTTGTTCAGGTCGCCGGCGACGTTCTGGATGATCCCGTTGTTCAGGACCAGTTCGTTGCGTTGGCGGTACTCGGTCACGTCCACGTTCCGGCGCTGGAGGAAGTCCAGCACGAAGACGGTGAACTTGCGCTCGATCAGCTTGAGGTACTTCTCCGCGTCCGAGTTCTGGAAGAACGTGGCGTAGTTCGCCGACGCGCCCAGCTCGCGCACCGACGCCCGGGCCCCCCGGTCCACCGGGAGGTTGCGCACCGCGCGCTCCTCCGCCGCGCGCAGATTGCCCGCCCGGCGCCACCACGACGCCCACACCCGCATCAGTCGACCGGCCGAGGAGATCATCAGCCCCGGCGCCTCCAGCAGCGAGCGGCCGAACGCGCCCCACAACGTCGCCGCGTCCGCGGTGTGCAGCCACTCGTCCGCCACGTGGAACTCGGGTCGGATCGGCGGCAGCACCAGCTCGTGCAATTCGGTGTACAGCAGTCGGCCGTCCATCGTGAAGCGGATCAGCACCGACACCACCACCTCCTGCGACCACGTGCCCACCCGCACGCACAGGTAGCGCCGGGTGGCCTCGGCCGGCGGCGGCACCGGGCCCCCGCTCACCCCGCTGCTGAACTCGTGCATCTGTACGCTCAACCCGGCCAACCGGTGCCGGCCCTCCTCGGACCGGGCCAGTTCCTCGAACGACGAGCAGATCGCACCGGTGAGCTCGTCGACCGTGAACGGGGTGAACCCGTTCTTCGGCTGCTTGCCCACGCGCGGCGCGTCCAGCACGGACGGCTCGGCCCCGCGCAGCTCGACCGGGAAGGTCCAGCTCTCCACCAGTTCGCCGGCGCCCACGAACGGCAGGTAGCCGCTGTAGCGCACGCTGGACGGAATCGGGACCGTGGGCGGGAACACCCCCTCCGGGACGGCCGGCGCATGCGTCGGTCGCGGCGGCGGCACCTCCGCCCACGCACTCTGCAATCCCCCCGGCCAGGGGTCTCCGGTCCCGTCCGCCGGTGGCCCGGTCGGCACCCGGGTCCGCCCCGGTCCCAGATCCGAGACCACGATGGCCCGCTGCTGCATGCGCTCGATCCACACCACGAAGACCACGACCGCGTAGGTCGGCAGCACGGTCACCGCCAGGGTCTCGCCTCCCGGGAAGCCGGTGTCCCCGCCCGCCACGTACAACATCAGCCCGAACAGCAGCGCCGCCACCCAGGACACCTGCGCCGCCGCCCGGGTCCGGAAGTCGCGCACGCCGCCCCCGCCGGCAACCCCGGCCCGCACCGTCAGCAGCCCGACGAAGACCACGATCGCGAGCCAGAACAACCCGGGTGCGAAGCCGAAGCCGATCAGGAACATCACCGCCGGCACCAGGAACGCGATCACGTCGCGCAGGATGCGCCGCCTTCGTGCGGCCAACGCATGCTCCAGGACCGCCTGTTCGTTGTACCCGTAGGAAGGCGCCCGATCGCGGTGCGCGTTCTCCCACAGTTCCTCGATCACCCGCGCGGCGAACCGCTCGTCGATCTCCGCGCCCGTGCACAGATACCGCGTGGCACCGGTATCCCCGGTTGTGGACATGTCTGGAAATGACACCCGGACCCCCTGGGGTCGACCGGCCGAACCACCCTGTAGGGGCGACTACCGGCCACTTGGCGATGACTTATGGTCAGTCACCCGTTACGGGAGCGGCAAGCGGAATGGAAATAGTTGCGACGGGTTTATGAGGAACGAGTGATTCCGGCCGGCACGCCGGGGCACAGGACCGGCCCGGACATGCCGAGGGCCCGGAGCGGCATCCCGCTCCGGGCCCTCGGCACACGTCCCGACCGGACGACCGCGACCGTCAGGCCTTCTTCTCGTGGTAGCGGACGATCTGCGCGAACTCCTCGGCGGCCAGGCAGGCACCGCCGACCAGTCCGCCGTCCACGTCCGGCTGCGCCATCAGCCCCGCCACGTTGCCGGGCTTCATCGAACCGCCGTACAACACCCGCACCCGGTCCGCGAGTTCCGGCGAGTACAGCTCGGCGAGCTTGGCCCGGATCGCCGAGCACACCTCCTGCGCGTTCTCCGGCGTGGCCACCTCGCCGGTGCCGATCGCCCAGACCGGCTCGTACGCGATCACCACGGACTCGGCCTGCTCGGCCGTGATGCCCTTGAGCGCGCCCTCGACCTGCGCGAGCGTGTGGGCCACGTGCCGGCCCGCCTTGCGCACGTCCAGGCCCTCGCCGACGCACACGATCGGGACCAGGCCGCTGCGATAGGCGGCGTGCGCCTTCGCGTTCACCACGGTGTCGTCCTCGGCGTGGTACTGCCGCCGCTCGGAGTGGCCGACCAGCGCATAGGTGCAGTTCAGCTTGGCGAGCATGGACCCGGCGATCTCGCCGGTGTAGGCGCCGCCCGCGTGCTGCGAGATGTCCTGCGCGCCGTAGCTGAAGCGGAGCTTGTCCGCGTCGACCATGGTCTGCACCGAGCGCAGATCGGTGAACGGCGGCAGCACCGCGACCTCGACCCGGTCGAAGTCCTTGTCGTTCAGGGTGAACGCGAGCTTTTGCACCAGGGAGATGGCCTCGAGGTGGTTGAGGTTCATCTTCCAGTTGCCCGCCATCAGCGGGATGCGGCCGGTGCCGTTGTTGAGCGCAGACATCGGGATCAGCCCTCCAGGGCTTCGAGACCGGGCAGGGACTTGCCTTCGAGGTACTCCAGGCTCGCGCCGCCGCCAGTCGAGATGTGACCGAAGGCGTTCTCGTCGAAGCCGAGCGTGCGCACCGCCGCGGCCGAGTCGCCGCCGCCGACCACGGTGAACGCGTCGGAGTCGATCAGGCCCTGCGCCACCGCGCGGGTGCCGTGGCTGTACGGCTCCATCTCGAACACGCCCATCGGGCCGTTCCAGAAGACCGTTTGGGCGTCGGCGAGCTTGTCCGCGAACAGTTCGCCGGACGCCGGGCCGATGTCCAGGCCGAGCCGGTCGGCCGGGATCGCGTCGGTGGAGACCACCGCGTGGTCCGCGTCGGCGGCGAACGCGGTGGCCGCGATCACGTCGACCGGCAGCACGAACTCCACGCCGCGCGCCTCGGCCCGGGCCAGGTACTCGCGGACCCGGTCGAGCTGGTCCTTCTCCAGCAGCGACTTGCCCACCTCGTGGCCCTGCGCGGCCAGGAAGGTGAACACCATGCCGCCGCCGACCAGGATCCGGTCGGCCTTGTCGAGCAGGCTGTCGATGACGCCGAGCTTGTCGGACACCTTCGACCCGCCCAGGATCACCGCGTACGGACGCTGCACGTCCTCGGTGAGCCGCTTGAGCACGTCCAGCTCGGTGGCGATCAGGCCGCCGACCGCGTGCGGCAGCCGGGCCGGCACGTCGTAGACCGACGCGTGCTTGCGGTGCACCGCGCCGAAGCCGTCGCCCACGTACACCTCGGCGAGCTCGGCGAGGCGGTCCGCGAACGCGCCGCGCTCGGTGTCGTCCTTGGCCGTCTCGCCCGGGTTGAAGCGCAGGTTCTCCAGCAGCGCGACCCGGCCGTCGGCGAGCCCGCCGACCGTTTCCCGGGCACTGTCGCCGACCGTGTCGGTCGCGAACGCCACGTCGGCGCCCAGCAGTTCGCCCAGTCGCGCGGCAACCGGCGCGAGCGAGAACTGCGGCTCGGGAGCGCCCTTGGGCCGGCCCAGGTGCGAGCACACGATCACCTTGGCGCCGCGGGCGACCAGGGCCTCGATGGTCGGCACGCTCGCCCGGATCCGGCCGTCGTCGGTGATGCGCCCGCCGTCGAGCGGGACGTTGAGGTCGGCGCGTACCAGGACGCGCTTACCGGATACCTCGATGTCGTCGATGGTCTTCAAGTTCGACTCGTCCTCGGATGTCGAAGAAACGGGTGGGGGTAGCCGAGAAACGGGCCCGGGTGACGGCGTGTCACCCGGGCCCGCATCGTCAAGCGTTGTCCATCGGTGCGTTGTGCCGCACCGTCAGAGCTGACCACCGATGTAGCCGACCAGGTCGACCAGACGGTTGCTGTAGCCCCACTCGTTGTCGTACCAGCCGACGACCTTGACCTGCTTGCCCTGGGCCATGGTCAGGCCCGAGTCGAAGGTGCACGAGGACGGGTCGGTGACGATGTCCGAGGAGACGATCGGGTCCTCGGTGTAGGTCAGGTAGCCCTTGAGCGAGCCCTCGGCGGCCTTCTGGAAGGCGGCGTTGACCTCGTCGCGGGTCACCTCGCGCTCCAGCTCGACGACCAGGTCGGTGACCGAGCCGGTGGGGACCGGGACGCGCATGGCGATGCCGTCCAGCTTGCCCTTGAGCTCGGGGATGACCAGCGCGGTCGCCTTGGCGGCACCCGTCGAGGTCGGGATGATGTTGGTCGCGGCGGCCCGCGCGCGGCGCAGGTCCGAGTGCGGGAAGTCCAGGATGACCTGGTCGTTCGTGTACGCGTGGACCGTGGTCATCATGCCCTTGACCAGGCCGAAGTTCTCCAGGAGAACCTTGGCCATCGGCGCGACGCAGTTGGTCGTGCAGGAGGCGTTCGAGATGATCGTGTGCGCGGCGGCGTCGTACTTCTCGTGGTTGACGCCCATCACGATCGTGACGTCCTCATTCTTGGCCGGAGCCGAGATGATGACCTTCTTGGCGCCGGCCTCGATGTGCTTCTTGGCCTTCTCGGCGTCCGTGAAGATGCCGGTGGACTCGATCACGATGTCCGCACCCAGCTCGCCCCAGGGCAGCGCGGCCGGGTCACGCTCGGCGATGACCTTGAAGGTCTTGTCGCCGACGGTGATCGCGTCGTCGGTGTAGGTGACCTCCTGGCCGATGCGGCCGAGGATGCTGTCGTACTTCAGCAGGTGGGCCAGGGTCGCGATGTTCGTGAGGTCGTTGACCCCGACGATCTCGAAGTCCGCGCCCGAGGCCAGCGCCGCGCGGAAGAAGTTGCGGCCGATACGGCCGAATCCGTTGATGCCTACCCGGATCGTCACGAACCGATCTCCTCTGTCGAACGCCGAATGCCCTGATGGTGAATGGCCGAGGAGATGGTCAGTGGAATCTGCGATATCCCCGGCCATGTCCGACCCTACCGTGACGCCCCGGGCACCTTCACGCAGGCTTGCTGCACAAGGTGCCCAGGACGGGACGGATGATCGTAAAAGCGGAGCGGCGGGCGAACTCGGGCGGAGCTATTTCTCGCCGACGGACTTGGTGATACCGAAGGCCGCGACGGCGCCGAACACGAAGACGAGGAAGTCGAACGGCTCCAGGCCGTCCTTCCAACCCTGGATGATGTCGCTGCCGAAGTCGGAGACCACGTCGAGCACCGAGATGTTCAATTCGTCGGCGCCCGCCAGGGTGATCGCGGTGAGTTGCCCCAGCATGATCCCGACCAGCGCGAGCACGATCGCCACGATCGGCAGTACCGGGTTGGCGCCCCCCACCCGGCCCATCGCGAGACCGATCAACGCCGCGACACCCACCCCGAACCAGGTGCTCTGGATCTCCAACGACTTGACGATCACGCCGTACACACCGGCACCCACCAGCATCGCCACCACCCCGGCCGCGACGGCCAGACCCGGGTTGCCGACGCGGCGCGGCGGCTGCGGCGGCGGCCCGCCGAACGGCCCCGAGCCGAACGGCCCGGGCGGACCCGGCTGTTGTTGCCCCCACTGCCCCGGGCCGGGTTGGCTCGGCGGCGGCCCCCAGGGACCGGGTGCGTTGTTGCTCAAGGCGATTCCCCCCGACAAAAAAGTGGCACACGCCGGAACTCGCGTGTGCGCACAGACGTTAATGGCCCCCGACGCAGGAGTCTCCGCCGGGGGCCGTCGTCGCGCCATCGGTTTTCACCGTCGGCGCGTCACGATCGTGCGCGCCTACTTGTACAGCTCCCGCAGGATCCGGTCGACGACCACCTTGCGGTCGTCAGCGGTGGCCAGCTGCTCCAGGCCGAAGCCGAAGAGCATGGTGTCGTCGGTGGCGATCACCGACGAACCGAACGCGGCCTGGCTGCGCGTGAAGCCGACGAGCGAGCGGTCACCGGGCGGCGGGCCGGCCAGGGCCCACGGGCCCAAACCGGTCTCGAAGCCCTCGGCGTCCAGGACGCCGGCCGTGGTGGTGACCTTGGTGTCGTCCACGAACAGGCCGGTGCCACCGGTGTTCGCGTCGCTCACGTACGAGATCGAGACCTCGATCTTCTTGCCCGCGTACGCGGACAGGTCGAAGGCGACCGGCTTCCAGCCACCCGAGTTGCCGGTGAAGGAGTTCCACGCGCCTGTGGTGCCGGTGTTCAGGCACGTGGGAGTGGTCACCGTCAGGTAGTGCCGCAACTGCGTGTGGGTCCGGACGAAGTCGCCACCCTCACAGGACGTCGGCGGCTCGGTGCCGGTGCCACCGTTGAGGTCGGGCAGCGTCGTCCAGTCCTCGGCACCGACCGTGTGCGCCTCCACGATCGCGTGGTCCCAGTTGGCCTCGGTGTCGTACGAGAACTGCGCGGTCAGCTTCGCCGCGTCCGCCGCCGTCACCGCGGTGAGGTCGATCGTGCGGGTCAGTCGCTTGTACGCGTTGTCCGAGTGCAGGCCGTTGATGTACCACGAACCCTCGGCCGGCGAGTACGGCCCGGACGTGTTGCCCGAGTAGGTCGCCACCGAACGGCTGTCGAACATCGGGAACCGGTCCGGCGTCAGAATCGCGCTGGTGGGCAGGAACCCGCCCGCCTCGTTCAGCGGGTTGGACGCGGTGCCCGGCAACGCCTTGTCGATGCCCTCGAACGGCGCGGCCGCGCCGACCACCCCGGTGGCGCCGTTGGTCGCCGACCGGTCGTACGCGCCCAGCCAGTACTGGGTGAAGTCGTCCGAGACGATCAGGCAGTCGCCCGCCGGGTCGGCGGTGACCTTGCAGGGCTGGTCCGGGTGGCCGTTGAGGCCGTAGTAGATGCCGCCGCCCGCCGCGCTGCGCAGGGGACCGTAGTAGCCCGCGGTCTCACCGAGGTAGGCCAGCTTGCCGCCCTCGTTGAGGAAGTCGCGCACGTTCACGGTCAGATCCTGGACCGCGGGGGTGACCTGCGCGTCCCGCACCGGCCGGCCGCGGAAGTCGGTGACCTCCCGGGCCGCGTCCTGGGTCAGTCGGTTGTCGCCGAGGTACCAGAACACGCCCTTGAAGTGCGAGAGCACGCCGAGGTGGTGCGGTGTGCCGAGCCTGTCCACGTCGTAGACGGCCGCCTTGATGCCATTGGCCGCCAACGCGTCCACATACTGCTGGGCGTACTTGGGGCCGACCGTGTTCGGCGGGTAGGTCGGGTTGACACCCTTGTAGTCCTCGTTGGCCAGGACCAGCGTCTCGGTCTTCTCGGCGATGCCGCTCTCCACCGTGAAGGTGAAGCGGTCACTGGAAACCTTGCCGGTGCCGGCCTTGTCGCCGGTGAACCACACCTCGATCCGGTCACCGGTGCGCACGTTCTTGATGTCGCCCCGGTATTCGGCGTAGTAGGCCGAGCCCTGCTCGCCGTACCGCTCGCCGCCCTTCCACTCCTTGACGCCCGCGGTCTTGGCCGGGCCGCCGTTGACGCGGTAGTTGAGCTTGCGGTTGGTCAGCGAGCGCTTGGCGATCACCGCGACGGTCTGATCGTCGTGGTCCTCGGCATAGGAGTGCTCGAACCGGTCGGCCACCAGGTCGGGAGCCTTGCGACCGACCGAGGAGACCGGATCGTCCGGGTCCTTGGCCGACTTGGCCACCGACAGCGCGAAGGCCCGGTTCTTGGCGTACTCCATCCCGACCAACGTCTCGTCGTTCGGGAATTCGAAGATGCTGCCGCAGTTGTCCTCCGTGTACGGGTCGTCCGGCAGGTAGCCGGCGGCCGTCACGCACGTGGACATCTCCGGGGTGAACGACAGCGTCTTGTACGCCTCGTTCATCTGTCCGTCGGTGTCACCGTTGGTCACGTACAGCTCGGCGGACAGGTCCGGGTCGTAGTCCGGGACCGCCGGGTGTGCGTCGTCGCCCGCGAGCGCGATCATGATCTGGTCGTCGGGGCTGGGCGTGGCCACCTGCGAGCCGACGCCGTACAGGATCAGCTGCGCGGCGGAGTGGTAGTTGACCACGAACTCCGCCTTGATGTGCTTGGCGAAGCCCTCGATCGCCCGGGTCTCCGGCTCGGAGGAGGGCGCGGGCCCCCGGTAGGTCTCGTTCAGCGGGTCGGGCGAGGAACCCTCGTTGTCGTAACCCCACTTGTAGTCGAAGTTGCGGTTGAGGTCGACACCGTCGCCGGCGGTGATCACACCGTCGCCGTTGTTGTCGCGCAGGTTCTTGCGCCACAACCGCTGGTCCGTCTCGAAGGTCCAGTCGTAGCCGTCGGGGTTGGCCGAGACCACGAACCACAGCTCGTTGTCCGAGACCAGCTTGGTGGCCTCGTCGTCCTTGCCGTAGCCCTCCACGTAGTGGTGCACGAGCCGGCGGGTCATCTCCGGCGTGATCCACTCACGGGCGTGCTGGTTGGACATGTACAACACGCCGGGCTTGGAGCCGTCGGCACTGGTACGGACGTTCTTGGTCACCTTGACCGCGAGAATGTCCTGACCGAGCACGGTCTTGCCGATGCTGACGGTCTTGGCGATGTCGGGGTGGTCCTTGGCGAGCTGGACCAGCTCCGCGCCGAGGCCGTTGGGGCCGCTGTACTTGCGGAAGACGCCCGCGTCCGCCGCGGCCGATCGCTTCTGCGCCCGGGACTTGGCCTCCACGGAGATGCCGGCGGCACGCAGCTTGGCGGCCTGGGCATCGCTCAGGATCACCTCCAGCCGGGCCTTGCCGTCGGCGGACTTGGTGGCCCGGGTCTCGTGCCGGTCCACGCCCAGGTCGAAGATCTGCTTCACCTGTGCCGCGTCGGCTGTGATCGTGTAGGACTGCGGACCTGCTTCGCCCGCCGGAGGAAGTTTCGCTTCCGGCGGTGCGCTGGTCACTTCGGGGTACGAGACCGGATTGTCGGCGGGTGCCGCGGTGCTCGCCGGCGCTGCGGTCAACAGACCGAGCGCCAGTGAGAGCGCCGCGATTCCCGTGGTGCCGATCCGGACTCGTGTGGTGGTGCCCCTGGAACGATGACGCCTCATCGACCCCCCAGTCGTGGGTTCGGCGTGCATAGGGACGGCGCAAAACCACGACCTCAAGGTACGGAACGTGACTCCTGCGCCCGGGTGTTGCGCATGCTACGGCAACTACCGTGTGGTACACGAGACCTGACGCACGGTCATATTCGGTCAACGCTACGCGCAGAGATTCCGCATTGTGATCAGAACCAGTCGGGACACCACGGTTCGCGCGGCGTCCGCAGCAGCGCCTCGGCCCGCTCCGCCGCACCGGGTGTGCGCTCGGAGATCCGGCCGGTCACCGCGAGCCGCACCGGCGAGCCCGCACCCAGGTACAGCGCCCCCAGCGTCGAGGCGTCCAGGGCCAGATCCGCGGGGTCACCGGTCGGCACACACCGCGCCTGCTCGGCCGCGCCGTCGATCGCGAACCGTCCCGCCGCATAACCCAGATCGTCGTGCACCTCGACCACGAGCCGATCGCGCGCGCCGTAGGTGCGTGCCGAGAACGCGGCGGGCGCGTCCAGGATCCGCGCCCACACGAAGTCCCGACGCGACTGCGTGGTGATCGCCCGCGGATCCTGCACGAGCAGCGGCAACAACTCGTCGGGACTGCGGTCGGCACCCTCGACCCGGTTGACGTAGTCGACGTTCGCGCAGAACCGCCACAGCGCGATCTCGGCCGCCGGGGTGAGCGCGATGAGCGAGTCCACGGTCAGCGTGACCTTGGGCACGAACTCGTCCCAGTGGTCGTCGGTGCGATAGCCGACCAGGCCGGCGACCTTGCCGGACGGATCGCGGTACACCGCGTGGAAGCGCGGCGGGGTCGGGCTCATCGGCGAGGGCGCCAGCCCGGTGTACATCTGCCACCACATCGCGGTGCGCTCGATCGCCCCGGCCCGCTGTCGGCGGAACTCCTCGTGCAGCGGCGGCCCGACCTCGGCCACCTCCTCGGGGGTGGCCAACTCGATCCGGGCCCCGGCCTCGACCGGCGCGTCCGGCGCGAAGTCGGTGCGCAGCGTGTCCAGGGTGAACTTCTGGTACTCGGTGGCCACGCCGAAGCCGAACCGGCCGTAGATCCGGTACTCGGCGGCGATCAGGATGGCCACCGACTCGCCGCGCGCGGCCGCGTCCGCCAGATCCAGGCCCATCATCTTGGTGAGCAGGCCCTGCCGGCGGTGCGTCGGCGAGACGGTGACGTTGGTGATCGCCGACGCCGGGACTATCGCCCCGCCGGGCACGGTCAGACCGGTGGCGAAGCTGCGGAAGGTGCCGACGCAGCGACCGCCGTCGAAGGCTCCGCGCGTTCGGGCGAAGTCGGCCCGCTCCCGCCAGTGCTCGATCCGCTTCTCCCGGTTCTCCTTGGTGTCGTCCGGGACCCGGAGAAAACCGATGCCGACGGCGGCGGTCCAGGGGATGATGTCTTCTTCGCCGATCGTGCGGATTTCCACTGCGGTGGTTCCTTCCTCGCGTGCGCGGCCTTCTCCCGACAACGGACGAAGGCGCCGACCCGGAGACCCTATGTCTCACGGTTCGACGCCTTCGAATTGTTTTCGCCGGCGCAGGCCGGCCCCTGGGCCGGTCAGGACACGAGTATGTCCACCGACAGGCCGGCATCGGTGCCGGGCATGCCCAGTTCGCCCGCGCGCTTGTCGGCCATCGCCAGCAGCCTGCGGATCCGACCCGCGACCGCGTCCTTGGTCAGCGGCGGCTCGGCCAGCCCGCCCAATTCCTCCAGGGACGCCTGCTTGTGGTCGAGCCGCAGCTTGCCGGCCGCGGCCAGGTGCTCCGGGACCTCCTCGCCGAGGATCTCCAGGGCCCGCTGCACGCGCGCGCCCGCCGCCACGGCCGCGCGGGCCGAGCGGCGCAGGTTCGCGTCGTCGAAGTTGGCCAGCCGGTTCGCGGTCGCCCGCACCTCGCGGCGCATCCGCCGCTCCTCCCAGGCCAGCACGCTCTCGTGCGCACCGAGCCGGGTGAGCAGCGCGCCGATCGCGTCGCCGTCGCGGACCACCACCCGGTCCACGCCGCGCACCTCGCGCGACTTGGCCGCCAGACCGAGCCGACGGGCCGCGCCGACCAGCGCGAGAGCCGCCTCCGAACCGGGGCAGGTCACCTCCAGCGCCGAGGAGCGGCCGGGCTCGGTGAGCGAGCCGTGCGCCAGGAACGCGCCGCGCCAGGCGGCCTCCGCGTCACACGTCGCACCGGAGACGACCTGCGGCGGCAGGCCCCGCACCGGACGCCCGCGGGCATCCAGCAACCCGGTCTGCCTGGCCAGCTGGTCGCCGCCGACCGCGACCCGCACCACGTACCGACTGCCGCGCCGCAGGCCACCGGGGGCCACCACGACCAGGTCCGAGCTGTGCCCGTAGACCTCCAGGATGTCCTTGCGCAGGCGGCGCGCGGCCATCGCCGTGTCCAACTCCGCCTCGATGACGATTCGCCCGCCCACGATGTGCAGTCCGCCCGCGAAGCGCAAGAGCGCGGAGACCTCCGCCTTGCGACAGCACGACCGGGTGACCGGGAGGCGGCTGAGCTCGTCCTTCACTGCTGCCGTCATCGCCATGGAGCGATCCTTTCACGATCGACGAAGATCCGGCCGTAGGCTGCGGCCAACCGTTCGGGGTCGTGTCGCGCGGTGCCGTCGACCGCCGAAACGGGGGCCAGGTGGACGTGTCCACCGAGCGCCGCCGTGGCCCGTTCCAGGCCCGGTACGTCCTCCACACGGTCGCGGTCGCCGAGGACGATGTCAAAGGTCAGTCCGGGAGCATGGGCGGCCAGCACCTCCAGGTGCTGCTGCGGCGAGAAACCCGCCGTCTCACCCGGCTGCGGGGCCAGATTCAGCGCGAGCAGCCGCCTGGCCTTGGTCTCCAGCAGGGCGGTCGCCAACTCGGGAACGAGCAGGTGGGGCAGCACCGAGGTGAACCACGAACCGGGCCCGACAACCACCCAATCGGCGTCACGAACCGCCGCGACCGCCTCCGGCACGGCGGGCGGATCACTGGGCAGCAGCCGGATTCCGCGCACGTCGCCCGGCGTCACCGCGACCTGCGCCTGCCCGCGCACGACGGACATCTCGTCCGGCCGGGCCGGGTCGTGCCCGGCCACGTCCGCCTCGATGTCCAACGGGACCGCCGACATCGGCAGCACCCGCCCGTGCGCGCCGAGGAGGCGACCCATCCAGTCCAGGGCCGCGATCGGATCGTCCATCAGTTCCCACAGGCCGACCAGGAGCAGGTTGCCGACCGCGTGCCCGTTCAGCTCGCCCTCGCGGCGGAACCGGTGCTGGATGACCCGACTCCAGGTCACCCCCCACTCGTCGTCGCCGCACAGCGCGGCCAGCGCCATCCGCAGATCGCCGGGCGGCAGCACGCCCAGGTCCTTGCGCAACCGCCCGCTGGAGCCGCCGTCGTCGGCGACCGTGACGATCGCCGTCAGTTCGTCGGTGAGCCTGCGCAGTGCCGCCAGCGAAGCCGAGAGCCCGTGTCCGCCGCCCAAGGCGACCACCTTGGGGCCGCTCATTCCCTGCCCATGTCGCGGTGCACGAGCACGGTGTCCAGGCCGTCCTCGGTGAGCCGGCGGGCCAGCCGTTCGGCCATCGCCACACTGCGGTGCTTGCCACCGGTACAGCCCACCGCGAGCGTCACATAGCGCTTGCCCTCGCGACGGTAGCCCTCGGTGACGATGTGCAGCAGCTCGGCGTACCGGTCCAGGAACTCCTTGGCGCCGGGCTGGTCGAACACGTACCGGCTGACCGCCTCGTCCATGCCGGTGTGCGGGCGCAGCTCCGGGATCCAGTGCGGATTGGGCAGGAAGCGGCAGTCGACGACCAGGTCGGCGTCCACCGGCAGGCCGTACTTGAAGCCGAAGGACATCACCGTGGCGCGCAGCTGCGGCTCGCCGGAACCGGCGAACCGGTCGTCCATCCGCGCACGCAACTGGTGCACGTTGATGTCGGACGTGTCGATCACCAGGTCGGCCTCGCCGCGCAGCTCGCGCAGCAGTTCGCGCTCGCGGGCGATGCCGTCCGGGATGCGCCCGTCGCCCTGGAGCGGGTGCGGCCGGCGCACGCCCTCGAAGCGCCGCACCAGGACGTCGTCGGCGGCCTCCAGGAAGACGATCCGACGCACCACGCCGGCCGCGTCCAGCTCGCTCAGCGCCGAGCGCAGGTCGTCGAAGAAGGTCCGGCCGCGCACGTCGACGACGACCGCTATCCGCGCGACCGCGCCCTGGGTCCGCGCGCCGAGGTCGACCATCGCGGGGATCAGCGACGGCGGCAGGTTGTCCACCACGAACCAGCCGAGGTCCTCCATGCCCTTGGCGGCGGTGCTGCGACCGGCGCCGGACATGCCGGAGATGATCACCAACTCCGGGGTGCCCTCGACCGCCGTACTCGTGACCTCGGTACTCATGCGTCCCCCCGGTGCGTACCGCACCTACGGCTGGGCGAGTTCAACGCTTCCTCCTGCTGGTTCCTGCCTCGGGGGTACAACCGGGACCGCCTCGTCGGCATCGACGGCCTCGTCGACTACAACGTCGGCGTCGTCTTCAATGATCTCGCCCGTCGCGGTGTTCACCGCCGGTGCCGAGGGCGCCCGCGTGGCGAGCGCCGCCACGATCGCCGCCGCGGTGGCGCGGCCGATGCCGGGCACCTCGGTGATCTGCTCGACGCCGGCCGCGCGCAGTCGCTTGAGCGAGCCGAAGTGGGCGAGCACCGCCTTGCGGCGGGTCGCGCCCAACCCCGGGACGTCGTCGAGCGCACTGGCCGTCATCGCCTTGGACCGCTTGGACCGGTGGTAGGTGATCGCGAAGCGGTGCGCCTCGTCCCGGATCCGCTGGAGCATCAGCAGCGCCTCGCCGCTGCTGCGCGGGAGCACGACCGGGTCGTCCTCACCGGGCACCCACACCTCTTCGAGCCGCTTGGCCAGCCCACACACGGTGACGTCGACCACGCCGGCCTCCTCCAGGGCCCGCACGGCGGCGGCGACCTGGGGTTGCCCGCCGTCGACCACGATCAGCTGCGGCGGATAGGCGAAGCGCTTGGGCCGGCCGGTCTCCGGGTCGATCGGGCCGGTGTTCTCCGCGCCGTCCGCGCCGTCCGCGTCCTCGGCACCGGCCACCGCCGCGTCGGCGGCCGCGTCGCGCGCGAGATCGGACTTGTAGCGCCTGAACCGCCGGGTCAGCACCTCGTGCATCGCCCTCGGGTCGTCCTGGCCCTCGAAGGTCTTGATCGCGAACCGCCGGTACTCGCTCTTGCGCGGCAGCCCGTCCTCGAAGACCACCATCGAGGCGACCACCTCGGTGCCCTGCAGATGCGAGATGTCGAAGCACTCGATGCGCAGCGGCGCGGTGTCCATGTCCAGCGCCTCGGCCAGTTGCTGGAGCGCGAGCGAGCGGGCGGTCAGGTCGCCGGCCCGGCGCAGCTTGTGCAGGTTCAGCGCCTGTGCGGCGTTGCGTTGCACGGTCTCCTGGAGCGACTTCTTGTCGCCGCGCTGCGGCACCCGCAGTTCCACCCTGGCGCCGCGCAGCTCGCACAACCACTGGCCGAGCGCCGCGGTGTCCGCGGGCAGCGCGGGCACGAGCACCTCGCGCGGCACGGCCTCGCCGCGCTGCTCGCCGTAGAGCTGCTGGAGGAAGTGTTCGACCAGGTCGGCGGTGTCCACGTCCTCGACCCGCTCGGTGACCCAGCCGCGCTGTCCGCGCACCCGGCCGCCGCGCACGTGGAAGATCTGGACCGCGACCTCCAGTTCGTCCTCGGCCAGCGCGATCACGTCCGCGTCGGTGCCGTCGCCGAAGACGATCGCGTTCTTCTCCAGGGCCCGGGTCAGCGCCGTTATGTCGTCCCGCAGCCGGGCCGCCTTCTCGTATTCCATCGCCTGCGCGGCCTGCTTCATCTCCCGCTCGAGGCGCTTGATGTAGGGCCCGGTGCGGCCGGCCATGAACTCGCAGAAGTCCTCGGCGAGCGCGCGGTGGTCCTCGGCGGAGATCTTCCCGGTGCACGGCGCCGAGCATTTGCCGATGTAGCCGAGCAGACAGGGGCGGCCGACCTGGCGGGCGTTCTTGAACACGCCGGCCGAACACGTGCGCACCGGGAACACCCGCAGCAGCAGGTCGAGCGTCTCGCGGATGGCCCACGCGTGCCCGTAGGGCCCGAAGTAGCGCACACCCTTGCGGTGCGGGCCGCGCATCACCTGGGCGCGCGGGAACTCCTCGTCGAGCGTCACCGCGAGCGAGGGATAGCTCTTGTCGTCGCGGTATTTGACGTTGAAGCGCGGGTCGAACTCCTTGATCCAGGAGTACTCCAGCTGGAGCGCCTCGACCTCGGTGCCGACCACGGTCCAGTCCACCGCCGCGGCGGTGGTGACCATGGTCTGGGTGCGCGGGTGCAGGTGGGCCAGGTCCTGGAAGTAGGACGAGAGCCGGGCGCGCAGGTTCTTCGCCTTGCCGACGTAGACGACGCGCCCGTGCTCGTCGCTGAACCGGTACACACCGGGCGACGTCGGGATCTGGCCGGGCGCGGGCCGGTACGACGACGGGTCCATTTCTCCACCCTATGTGCTGGCTCCAACAGATTTTTGCGGTCAACCCACGACGATCTCGCCGTTCGCGACCGTGATCGGCAGCGGCGTCAGGCCGCGCTTGGCGGGTCGGCGTACGACGGAGCCGTCGTTCATCGAGAACTGGCTGCCGTGGCACTGGCACTGGATGACACCCTGGTCGACCTTGGTGACCAGACACCCCTGGTGCGGACAACGGGCGTCGAACGCCTTGTAATCGTCCTTGGCGGGCTGGGTCACCACGATCGAGGTGTCGGTGTAGACCTTGCCCTTGCCGACCTTCACATCCTCGGAACGACCCACCGTGACCGGTCCGTCGAGCAGCTTCTTCTCGTGCGGCGACGCGGGCTGGTTCTCCGTGGTGCACGCGCTCAGGCCGAGTCCGGCGGCGCCGACCGCGCCGACCACCGCGGCCCCGCGCAGCAGGGTGCGCCGGTCCGGTCCGTGCTCGGCGACGCCTTCGCGCGCGGTCTCGGGCCGGGGCTGCTGCTGCGGGGTCATGCGGGATCTCCTCGTGAACGGTGACACCGGTGGCGTGGCCCGGACCGGCCACGCCACCGTGCGGCCGGTCAATCCTCGCACCCGGCCCGGACCGCGCTTACGTCACCGTCGGTCGTACAGCACGTTCTGGAGGAACTTGCCGGTGTGGCTGCCGGCCACCTCGGCGACCTCCTCGGGAGTGCCCTCGGCGACGACCAGACCGCCGCCGCTGCCGCCCTCGGGGCCCAGGTCGACGACCCAGTCGGCGGTCTTGATCACGTCGAGGTTGTGCTCGATCACGATCACCGTGTTGCCCTTGTCGACCAGGCTGGTCAGCACGCCGAGCAGCCGGCGGATGTCCTCGAAGTGCAGACCCGTGGTCGGCTCGTCGAGTACGTAGACCGTCTTGCCGGTGGAGCGGCGCTGCAGCTCGGAGGCGAGCTTGACGCGCTGCGCCTCGCCGCCGGAGAGCGTGGTCGCGGGCTGGCCGAGCCGCACGTAGCCCAGGCCGACGTCGTCGAGCGTGCGCAGGTGCCGGGCGATCGCGGGGACCGCCTCGAAGAAGGCCAAGCCCTCCTCGATCGGCATGTCGAGCACCTCGGAGATGTTCTTGCCCTTGAAGTGCACCTCCAGGGTCTCCCGGTTGTACCGCGCACCGTGGCAGACCTCGCACGGCACGTAGACGTCCGGCAGGAAGTTCATCTCGATCTTGATGGTGCCGTCGCCCGAGCAGTTCTCGCAGCGGCCGCCCTTGACGTTGAAGGAGAACCGACCCGGCAGGTAGCCGCGCACCTTGGCCTCGGTGGTCTCCGCGAACAGCTTGCGCACGTGGTCGAACACGCCGGTGTAGGTGGCCGGGTTCGAGCGCGGGGTGCGCCCGATCGGACCCTGGTCCACGTGCACGACCTTGTCCACCAGCTCGGTCCCGGTGATCCGGGTGTGCCGACCGGGCACCAGGCGCGCGCCGTTGAGTTCGCGGGCCAGGTGCGTGTACAGGATGTCGTTGACCAGGGTCGACTTGCCCGAGCCGGACACGCCGGTGACCGCGGTGAACACGCCCAGCGGGAACGCCACGCCGACGTCCTGGAGGTTGTTCTCCCGGGCGCCGTGCACGACCAGGCGACGCTTCTTGTCCGGCACCCGCCGCTCGGTCGGCGTGGGGATCGACTTGCGGCCGGAGAGGTAGTCGCCGGTCGCCGAGCGCTTGTTCTTGAGCAGCTCCTTGTAGCTGCCCGAGTGCACCACCTCGCCGCCGTGCTCGCCCGCGCCGGGACCGATGTCCACGACCCAGTCGGCGATCCGGATGGTGTCCTCGTCGTGCTCGACCACGATCAGCGTGTTGCCCATGTCCCGCAGGCGGACCAGGGTCTCGATCAGCCGGTGGTTGTCCCGCTGGTGCAGGCCGATGGACGGCTCGTCGAGCACGTACAGCACGCCGACCAGGCCGGAGCCGATCTGGGTGGCCAGCCGGATGCGCTGCGCCTCGCCGCCGGACAGGGTGCCCGCGGCGCGGCTGAGCGAGAGGTAGTCCAGGCCGACGTCGACCAGGAACCTCAGCCGCTCGTTGACCTCCTTGAGCACCCGCTCGGCGATCTTCTTCTCCCGCGCCACCAGCTTGATCCGGCCGAGGAACTCGGCGCAGTCGCTGATCGACATCGACGCGACGTCGGCGATCGACTTGTCCGCGATGGTCACCGCGAGCACGATCGGCTTGAGCCGGGCGCCGTGGCACGTGGGACACGGCACCTCGCGCATGTAGCCCTCGAAGCGCTCGCGACTGGTGTCGGTCTCCGCCTCGGAGTGCCGGCGCACGATGTACGGCAGCGCGCCCTCGAAGGACGTGTAGTACGAGCGCTCGCGCCCGTAGCGGTTCCGGTACTTGACGTGGATCTGCGTCTTGTGGCCGTTCAGCAGCGCCTTCCTGGCCCGCTGCGGCAGGCCGTCCCAGGCGATGTCGGTACGGAAGCCCATCTCGTCCGCGAGCGCGGAGACCAGCCGGCCGAAGTACTCCGAGGCGTGTCCGCTCGACCACGGCGCGAGTGCGCCCTCGTCCAGCGACTTCTGCCCGTCGGGCACGACCAGCTCCGGGTCGACCTCCATCCGGGTGCCGATGCCGGTGCAGTCGGGGCACGCGCCGAACGGCGAGTTGAAGGAGAACGAGCGCGGTTCCAGCTCCTCGAACGACAGGTCGTCGTAGGGGCAGTAGAGGTGCTCGGAGAACATCCGCTCGCGGTTGGCGTCGTCCTCGGGCAGGTCGACGAAGTCCAGGATCACCATGCCGGAGCCGAGCGAGAGCGCGGTCTCCACCGAGTCGGTCAGTCGGCGCTTGGCCGAGGCCTTGACGGTCAGGCGGTCGATGACCACCTCGATGGTGTGCTTCTCCTGCTTCTTGAGCTTGGGCGGGTCGGTCAGCTGGATCACCGCGCCGTCCACCCGGGCCCGGCTGTAGCCCTTGGACTGGAGTTCGGCGAACAGGTCGACGAACTCGCCCTTGCGCTCGCGCACGATCGGCGAGAGCACCTGGAAGCGGGTGCCCTCCTCCAGCTCCAGCACCCGGTCGACCACCTGCTGCGGGCTCTGCCGGGCGATCGGGCGGGCGCACTGCGGGCAGTGCGGGTGGCCGATCCGGGCGTAGAGCAGGCGCAGGTAGTCGTAGACCTCGGTGATCGTGCCGACCGTGGAGCGCGGGTTGCGGTTCGTCGACTTCTGGTCGATCGAGACCGCGGGCGACAGGCCCTCGATGAAGTCGACGTCGGGCTTGTCCATCTGCCCGAGGAACTGGCGCGCGTAGGACGACAGCGACTCGACGTAGCGGCGCTGTCCCTCCGCGAAGATCGTGTCGAACGCGAGCGAGGACTTGCCGGAACCGGACAGGCCGGTGAAGACGATGAGCGCGTCGCGCGGTAGGTCGAGGGAGACGTCCTTGAGGTTGTGCTCGCGCGCGCCACGGACGATGAGACGGTCGGCCACTTGAGAATCGAAACCCTTCGACGACATGCCGCTGCGGCTGAATGATGTCGAGCTGATCGGTACGCGTCGACAGTGCGGATCGAGGCAGTGCCGACCGGGACGATGCCGGTCGGATCCGTGCCCCGCGCCATCGTAAGCAGCCCACGGCAGGTTTTTGTTCCCCTTTGAGCCGCCAGGCTATCGCACATTCATTCGAACAAAACTTCTCCGGGTCCTTCTTCACTCGATCGTGTGAAGCTTCGGCCCCGGCGCTCCGGCCCGCCCGCGCCACTAAGGTGAAACCCCAAGACCTCGCCGCACCGGGACCCGTCTCGTCCCACGAATCGGCGGCGGGGGCGATCCGGGGGAGGTATGCGTGACCACGGACGGGTTCGACCCCGCCGCACTGCTCGCGGAGATCAACGACGCGACCGCGCAGGTATTGGCGACCGCGGAACGGCTGACGCCCGAGCACCTGGCCGGTCCGTCGTTGCTGCCCGGGTGGAGCAGGGGCCATGTACTGACCCACCTCGCGCGCAACGCGGACGCCCTGACCAACCTGCTGAACTGGGCCCGCACCGGGATCCCGACCCCGATGTACCCGCCGGGGGACGCCCGCGACCGGGCCATCGAGGAGGGTGCCGGTCGGCCGCTCCCGGAGCAGCTCACCGACCTGTACGACGCGTCCGGCCGGTTCGCCCGGGCGTTCACCGCGATGACGCCGACCGCGTGGGGCGCCAAGGTCACCGCGCGCAACGCGGGCGAGATCGCCGCCACGACGCTGCCCGGCAAACGACTGCGCGAGTTGTACATCCACCACGTCGATCTGGACGCGGGCTGGACGCCGGCGCACTGGCCGACCGAGTACACCGAGCGCGAGCTGAACGAGGTCGCCGCCTCCTTCCGCGGCCGGCCGGACTGCCCGCCGCTGCTGCTGCGCGACGACATCACCCACCGCGAGCTGTTGATCGGCCCGGAGGGCGTGGCCCCCGCCGCAGTCGTCTCCGGTCGCCGTCAGTCGCTGCTCGCGTGGCTGATCGGCCGCACCAACGGCGACGGCCTGATCGTCGAGCCGTTCGGCCGCCTGCCACCGCTGCCCGCGTGGATGTAGCGGGCGGATGCGGCCGCCGCCGGCGCCGGTCGGTAGCCGGGAGGGGTCACGGACGGGGAGGATGGCTCGTATGACGTATCACGGATCCGTGAAGGTCGGCGGCGCCCCGGCCGTGCGCGAGCTGGCCAATCTGATGATCAGCAAGGTGGCGGTCGGGCCCTACGACAACGACGCCTACCTGCTCCGCTGTCGGGCCACCGATCAACAGTTGCTGATCGACGCGGCCAACGACGCGGGCACGCTGATCACCCTGGTGGGCGACGGCGGCCTCGCGAAGGTGGTCACCACCCATCGGCACCAGGACCACTGGCAGGCGCTCGCCGAGGTGGTCGCGCACACCGGCGCGACCACCCTGGCCGGACGCGCCGACGCCGAGGCCATCCCGGTGCCCACCGACGTCCTCGTGGACGACGGCGACACGATCGCCTTCGGCGCGATCGAACTGCGGGCCATCCACCTGGTGGGTCACACCGAGGGCAGCATCGCGCTGCTGTACGACGACCCCAAGGGCCACCCGCACCTGTTCACCGGCGACTGCCTGTTCCCCGGCGGGGTGGGCAACACCTTCGGCGACCCGGCCGCCTTCGATCGGCTGATCGACGACGTCGAACACAAGCTCTTCGACCCGCTCCCGGACGAGACCTGGGTCTACCCGGGCCACGGCAACGACACGACCCTGGGCGCCGAGCGCCCCGCCCTGGCCGAGTGGCGCGAACGCCGCTGGTGATCCGAGCACGCCGAGTGTCGGTCCGGCCCGCTCAGGGCTAGGCCGTGTCCGGTGGATCTTGGTGGATGAGGTCGCGTCGTCCGGTGCCGTGGCTCGGCGTGCCGGAGAAGCAGCCGCATAGTGGTTCCATTCGGCTGTTTCTCCGGTGCGGCGAGGTGCGGCGCCGGGCGGCGCGACCCCACCAGGATCCGCCGGACACGGCCTAACCGGCGCTCGGCGCGGCCGCCCTGCGGCGGGCCCGGTGCGCGGCCACGTTGGCACGGTTGGCGCACGCGTCCGAGCAGTAGCGTTTGCGGCCGTTGCGGGAGGTGTCCGCGAACGCCCGGTCGCAACCGACCGCCGCGCACACACCGGACCGGCCCACGCCGTAGTCGGCCACCAGGTTGGCCAGCCCCATCGCCGTGTTGATCCGCATGCGCTGCACGAACGGCACCCCCGAGGGCGCGTGGTGCAGGTGCAGCCCGTAGCCGTGATCCACCAGCCGCGGCCGCACCTCGACCCGCGCCAGCAGGCCGTTGACGTGCTCGACGGCCTCCTCCAGGTCGGTGATCACGAAGAACGCGCGCAACTCGCCGGCCCACTCCAGCAGGGGTTCGAGCGCCTCCTGCTCCAGGTCCTCGACCAGGAACGAGAACGCTCGCAGCACGTCCCGCGCGGACTCCAGGTCCGGCGCCGAGCCGTCCGCGCCCGTCCACGCGTTGACCATCGCCACGGCAGCGCCGACGCCGTCACTACGGTAACCGTTGACTTCCATTGAACCCTTACCTAGGCTGCGAGGTATGTAAGGAGCTACACCAGAACACTCATTACCCTAGCCAACTTGGGGGCAACGCGATGGCTTCCCGGTGCGATGCCTGCGGCCGGATCGAGGATCCGCGGATGACCGTACTGTCCCGGCACTCCACATCCCAGGGCGAAATCGTCTACACCCGCTGCCTGTGCGGCAGCGTCGGCGTGCGACTGCGGCCCACCACGACACAGCGGCCCCCGCACGAGGTGCTCCTCGCCCAGGGGCCGCCGGCCGTACCGTTTCCGGGTTAGACGCTCGCGTCCCGGTCCGCCTTGGCGGCCTCCTCGGCCGCCGCGATCTCGTCCTTCTTCGTCTTGCGCAGACTCAGCACCGTGGTCACCGCGAGGGTCACCACGATCACGCCGAGCGAGAGCGGGATGCCGATCTCCGGCACGTGCACACCCTGACCGTGCAGCGCCTCGAAGATCAGCTTGACGCCGATGAAGCCGAGGATCACCGACAGGCCGTACGACAGGTAGACGAGCTTCTTGAGCAGCCCGCCGATCAGGAAGTACAGCTGGCGCAGCCCCATCAACGCGAACGCGTTCGCGGTGAAGACGATGTACGGCTCCTTGGTGAGGCCGAAGATCGCCGGGATCGAGTCCAGCGCGAACAGCACGTCCGTGGTGCCGACGGCGATCATCACGATCAGCATCGGGGTGACGAAACGCTTGCCGTTCTCCTTCACTACGAGCTTCATGTCGCGGTAGCCGTCGGTGGTCGGCAGCACCTTCTCGACCTTGCGCAGGAGGGCGTTCTCCTCGAACTCCTCCTCCTCGTCCGACCGGGCCTCCTTGATCAGCTTCCAGGCGGTCCAGATCAGGAACGCGCCGAAGATGAAGAAGACCCACGAGAACGCGGCCACGACCGCGGCGCCCGCGGCGATGAAGATGCCGCGCAGCACCAGCGCGAGCAGCACGCCGACCAGCAGCACCCGCTGCTGGTACTGCGGCGGGACCGCGAACTTGCCCATGATCAGTACGAACACGAACAGGTTGTCGACACTCAGCGACTTCTCGGTGATGAAGCCGGCGAAGAACTCGCCGGCGGGTGCCGACCCGGAGAAGACCCACAGGCCGATTCCGAACAGGACGGCGAGACCGACCCAGAAGATGCCCCAGAGGGACGCCTCCTTGAGGGTGACCTCGTGTGGTTTGCGATTGAGGAACAGATCGACTGCCACCAGTGCCAACAGCACGACGATGGTCAGGATCCAGGCAACGGGTGAAACGTCCACTGCGCCTCCGGCAGACGTGGGGGGTCGCGTCAACGCCGGAGGGGGGATGTACCCCTCCGATTGCCTCCAGGATGCCAGAAGGTAAAGGAAACACCAAGCGATCCTTTACCAAACCCTGGTGACAGGTCATCGGAAGACCTGTGCGGATCCGCCCGCTCGGAGCACCCGGATACCCGTCAGCGCACCGGGGAGAACCCCCGGCGCGGCTTGAGCACGGGCGCGGCGGCCCGCTCCGGGGCCCGGGCGGGCGGCACCGGCAGCCCGAGACTGCGGGTCCCCAGGCCGGCCAGCAGCAGCGGCAGCAGGCGCGCGGTCACCCGGGCATCGGCCAGCGCCGCGTGCGCGTCGGGGAAGGTCAGCCCGAAGTGCGCACAACACGTCCCGAGCTTGTGATCGGCCAGCGGCAGCCCGGACGCCTTCGCCAGCTTCATCGTGCACAGCGCGGGCAACGTCGGCGGCGCCAGGCCGGCCGCGACGAACTCGGCCTCCAGGAAACGCTGCTCGAAGGACGCGTTGTGGGCGACCACCACGGCACCCGCGAGCAGCCCGGCCAACTCGACGGCGATCTGCGCGAATCGGGGCGCGCCCAGCACGTCGGCGGCGGTGATGCGATGCACGTGGCTCGCGCCCACCGAGCGGCCCGGATCCAGCAGCGTGGTCCATTCGCGCAGCACCTCGCCGGTGCCGCGGATGCGCACCACGCCGACCTCCACGATCCGATCCCCGCGGGCCGGCGAGAATCCCGTGGTCTCCAGGTCTACGACCGCGAATTCGGTCCGAGCGACCTCGGCGGGCACCCCGAGCATGCGCACGGGATCGGCATAGGCGAACAAGGCGACATCCCTCTCCCCCGGCCGCCTCGGTCACGACCGACGGGGCGAGAGTCTATGACCCCCGCCCCGCCGCTTTCCCCGCATTGCCACGAACTGCCCGCTTCGAGCGAATCCCCGCCCAGCCCGGCCGGCACGTGACGTCACCCGGCCGAAGACCAACGCTCCACCGAACCCCGGCGTCAACACCCCGCCGAGCCGACCCACTTCAGCCCGGCCGGCGCTCGAAGCCACCCGGCCGGAGGCCGAACCTCGCGCGCCTAGCGCCCGTTCGTGCCGGCGACCCAGGACAACAACTGCCGCGTGGCCTCCGCGCCGCCCGAGGGCAGGTCCGCCGTGTACACCCAGGGCAGCCCGATCCACGGGTCCATGATGTGGTCCTCCGGAATCGCGGTGAGCCGCAACAACGACCGCCACAACGGATCCAGCAGCGGCCCGAACGACTCGGCGTCGCCCCGCGAACCCACCACGATCACGTGCACCCCGACCCTGGGCCCCTCCTCGACGATGTGCCGCAACTGCGCCGCACTGCGATCGTCGAAACCGAACGGGAAGTCGTGCACGAGCAACAACTGTCGGGCCAGATCCAGATCGCTCGGCAAAGAGTCCACCGCGTCGTTGGCCACCGCCATCCGCACCAGCTCGATCCGGTCCAGGATCCGCCCGAGCAGCACGGACACGTCGGCCGCATCGGTGGCCACCGGCCCCACCAGCAGCCCGGACGACGCCAGCGGCTGCAACGGCGCGGCAGCCGTGCCCTTGCCCGCCGGGTCGATCACGTGCACCTTGAACTCGCCCACCGGGAACGCCGCGAACATCCGCGCGGTCAGCGACACCGCGAGCTCGTCGGCCCGCTCCGCGCCGTTGCCCCGCTCGCCCTCCAGGCCGGTCGCACCGGTGTCGATCCACAACCCGCGATCCATCGGCAGCCGCAACACCATCGGCACGCGCAGCTCCGGTCGCTCCGGCAGATGCAGGTCGCCGAGCCGAATCGCCGGCGCCCCGTCCTCGGGAGCCTGCCAACCGGCCCACGACGTGCTGTCCCAACGCGCCATCACCGGCGGCAGGTTCGGCTCCAGCTGCTCGACCTCGCCGACCAACTGCGTGGTGTCCCGGTCGAGTACGGCCTTGGCCTGCTCGGCCAGCGCCCGGTGCCGATCACGCGCGGTGTCCTGCGCGGCGAGCCCCGCGGGCGAGAAGCGCGCGGCGGGGTCGTTCAGGACGCCTTCCAGCTCCTTGTCCAGCCGCCCGTCGGCGTACTCGATCGCCGATCGGTAGGCGGCGGCCGATCGCGCCGCGTCCTCGAACACGCCCCAGACCTGTTCGTACAGCTTCTCCACCTCGCGCCGCGCGGCCCGCTGCGCGGCCTCGCGCTCGACGTCCGGCGGAGCCGCGGCCCACGCCATGCCGCCGCTCTGGTCCACCCGCGGCGGGGTGCCCGGCTCGCGCGGTTCGGTGGGCGCGTTCGCGGCGCTGAACGGCGCGGCGGCGGGTCCGCCGAGCGCGGTGCGCGCCCGGTCCACCACCCGCGCCCGGTTCTGCACGCCGACGTCCTTGAGCAGCGCCTCCAGGCCGGCCTCGTAGCCCTGCCCGACGGCACGCACCTTCCAGGCGCCCTGGCGTCGATACAGCTCGACGGTGTGCAGCGCGCGCTCGTTGCCCAGATCGGTGATCCGGAACGTGGCCAGGTCCTCGCCGCCGGCCCGCACGGTGACCACCGGCGCCGCGACCACGCCGAACCGGTCCACGCCGCCGCCCTCCAGCGAGGCGCCGACCAGCACCCGCTCGATCTCGGCGGGCAGCCTGTCCAGCTCGAAGGTCGCACCGGCCTGCCGGATGGTCACCCCGACGGTGTCGACACCGCCGCGCTGGATCACATCGTCGTCGCCGCGGACCCGATCGTCGGCGCCCACCAGGGTCACCACAAGCTCGACCGGGCATTGTGCCGCGATCTCGACCTCCACCCGGGTGTCGGGCAGCGCCAGGTTCTGACCCCGTACCAGTTCGGTGCTCACGTGCGTTCGTCCCCTCCCCGCCCCGCCGGGACGGACCCCGCGCGAGCGGGCCGGGAGGCGTGGTTCGCCCGTCCCGGCCCGCTCACCATGTTTGGTTGTGCGTCCTACAGGTGCGCCATCAGAGCCGGGAGCAGGTCGCGCAGGGTCTGACCGTGCGCGGGCTCGCCGATCGCGGCCATCTTCCAGGCGGTGCCGTGCCGGTAGAGCTTGGCCATGATCTGGCCGGTGTAGTTGCCACCGCCGGAGAGCGTGTAGCGCGCCAGCTCGGTGTTCGTGGTCTCGTCCACGATCCGGCAGAACGCGTTCTCGATCTCCTGGAAGGTCTGCCCCTGGAACGAGCTGACCGTGAAGATGATCTGGTCCACGTGCACCGGCACGCGGGACAGGTCCACGAGGATCGACTCGTCGTCACCGTCACCGTGCCCGGTCAGGTTGTCGCCGGTGTGGCGAACGGACCCGTCCTTGCTGGTGAGCTGGCCGAAGTAGCAGACGTCGACCGGCTGGTTCTCGGCGAAGAGCACACACGACGCGTCGAGGTCGACCTCCTTCTCCCGGCTGCCGAACAGGCCGCGGCGCTTGATGGCGTCCCATCCCAGGCCCATCCGGACCATGGTCAGCTCGCCACCACCCGGCTTGTCGAGTGAAATCCTCTGGCCCTTGGACATGTTGACGGCCACTGGCGACGTCTCCCCTCACAGATTTGGTCACGCGGCTCGCGAACGCCGTCCCGTGGTCGGGGCGGGCCCACACTGGCCGCAGAGTAGTCCTCGGGAGTCGCCGGTGTCCCGGCGAGCCCCTCGGTGACATTCAGGATCACGAACCTACCGGTCAAGACGTACGGACTTCGCAGGCCGTTCCCTCATGTCCGTGATCCGTCCCGGACATCGTGCTACGCGATGCCCGCGGCCTTCATCCCGCGCAGCTCCTTCTTCAGCTCCCCGACCTCGTCGCGCAACCGCGCGGCCAGTTCGAATTGCAGTTCGGAGGCCGCGGCGTGCATCTGCTCGGTCATCACCCGGATCATGTCCGCGAGATCGGCCGCGGGCAGATTGTCCGTCGCCGCCTTCTTGCCCAGCGAGGGCACCGGCGCCTTCTGCCGACCCTTGTTGCCGGCCAGCAGATCGGCGGTGTCCGCGTCCTCGCGCGAAATCGAGTCCAGGATGTCCACGATCTTCTTGCGCAGCGGCTGCGGGTCGATGCCGCGCTCGGTGTTGTACGCGATCTGCTTGGCCCGGCGACGGTTGGTCTCGTCGATCGCCTTGGCCATCGACGGGGTGATCTTGTCCGCGTACATGTGCACCTGGCCGGACACGTTGCGCGCCGCACGGCCGATGGTCTGGATCAGCGACGTGCCCGAGCGCAGGAAGCCCTCCTTGTCCGCGTCCAGGATGGACACGAGCGAGACCTCGGGCAGGTCCAGGCCCTCGCGCAGCAGGTTGATGCCGACCAGCACGTCGTACTCGCCCAGCCGCAGCTCGCGCAGCAACTCGACCCGGCGCAGCGTGTCGATGTCGCTGTGCAGGTAGCGCACCCGCACACCCTGCTCCAGGAAGTAGTCCGTGAGGTCCTCGGACATCTTCTTGGTGAGCGTGGTGACCAGGACCCGCTCGTCCTTCTCGGCCCGGGTGCGGATCTCGTGCAGCAGGTCGTCGATCTGGCCCTCGGTCGGCTTGACCACGACCTCGGGGTCGATCAGGCCGGTCGGGCGGATGATCTGCTCGACCACCGCATCCGCCTTGGCCAGCTCGTACTTGCCGGGGGTCGCGGACAGATACACCGTCTGGCCGACCCGCTCCAGGAACTCCTCCCACTTGAGCGGGCGGTTGTCCATCGCGGACGGCAGCCGGAAGCCGTGCTCGACCAGCGTGCGCTTGCGCGACGCGTCGCCCTCGTACATCGCGCCGATCTGCGGCACGGTCACGTGCGACTCGTCCAGTACCAGCAGGAAGTCCTCGGGGAAGTAGTCGAGGAGTGTGTTCGGCGCGGTGCCGGCCTCGCGGCCGTCCATGTGCCGCGAGTAGTTCTCGATGCCGGAGCAGGTGCCGATCTGGCGGAGCATCTCGATGTCGTACGTGGTCCGCATCCGCAGCCGCTGGGACTCCAGCACCTTGCCCTGCTTGTCCATCCGGGCGAGCGTCTCCTCCAGCTCCCGCTCGATCCCGGCGACCGCCCGCTCCATGCGCTCGGGGCCGGCCACGTAGTGGGTGGCGGGGAAGACGTAGAGCTCGTCGTCCTCGCTGACCACCTCGCCGGTGAGCGGGTGCAGCGTCATCAGCGACTCGATCTCGTCGCCGAACATCTCGATCCGCACGGCCAGCTCTTCGTACACCGGGAAGATCTCGATCGTGTCGCCGCGCACCCGGAAGGTGCCGCGGGTGAACGCGATGTCGTTGCGGGTGTACTGGTTGCCGACGAAGCGGCGCAGCAGCGCGTCGCGCTCGATCTCCTCGCCGACTCGCAGCCGGACCATCCGGTCGACGTACTCCTGCGGGGTGCCGAGGCCGTAGATGCAGGACACGGAGGCGACCACGACCACGTCGCGGCGGGTCAGCAGCGAGTTGGTGGTCGAGTGCCGCAACCGCTCGACCTCCTCGTTGATCGAGGAGTCCTTCTCGATGTAGGTGTCCGTGGTCGGGACGTACGCCTCGGGCTGGTAGTAGTCGTAGTACGAGACGAAGTACTCGACTGCGTTGTTGGGCAGCAGCTCACGAAACTCGTTGGCGAGCTGGGCCGCGAGGGTCTTGTTGGGCGCCATGACGAGGGTCGGCCGCTGGAGCCGCTCGATCATCCACGCGGTCGTCGCCGACTTCCCGGTGCCGGTCGCACCGAGCAACACCACATTCTTGTCGCCCGCATTGACGCGCTGTTCGAGAAGATCGATCGCCTGCGGCTGGTCACCGGACGGCCGATAGGGACTGACGACCTCGAAGGGCGCCACTTTGCGTTCGAGATCGGTAATGGGTCGCACGAGATACACGTTACGGGTCTCCACCGACAAACGGCGTGGACGCCGTTTGTCGGTGGAGACCCGTAAGGTGCCGGCGGCCGTCGAGTGCGGCCACGTCGCAGGCCGCGGGGCTCGATCGCGCCGCGCCGCCGCCGGAAAACCCGCAGCCTCCGCACCGAACGCAACGGGTGGAGCGGCTGGGTACACCGACCAAGGCCGACCGAGACGCGGCCGCGCCCTCAGTCACCCGTCAACCGCTCCCACAGCGCCAGCACCTGCGGCTCCAACGCCGAAAGCGGCCCGTCGTTGTCGATCACCACATCCGCGATCGCCAACCGCTCGGCCCGAGTGGCCTGCGCACCCATGCGGGCGAGCGCGTCGGCCTCCGGCATGCCCCGCAGGCGGACCAGCCGATCGAGCTGGGTCTCCGGGGAGGCGTCCACGACCACGACCAGGTCGTACAGCTTCGCCAGATCGTTCTCGGCCAGCAGCGGCACGTCGTTGACCAGCACCGCATCGTCGCCGGCCGCCGCCGTCAGCTCCGCGGCCCGGGCCCCGACCAGGGGGTGCACGATCGCGTTGAGCGCGGCCAACCGCTCCGGCGAACCGAAGACGATCCGGCCCAGGCCCGGGCGGTCCAGCGAGCCGTCCGGCAGTAGCACCGATTCGCCGAATTCCGCCACCACCGCCGCCAGCCCGGGCGTGTCCGGGGCCACCACCTCGCGGGCGATCCGGTCCGAGTCGATCACCACCGCGCCCAGCTCGGCGAGCCGCCGCGCCACCTCGCTCTTGCCCGCGCCGATGCCACCGGTGAGCCCGACGTTGCCCCTGCTGCCCATGCCGCGCCCCTCGTACGTCTTCGGGTGGACCAGAACCGGGCCACGGTAGGCCAGGCGACCCCAGGGTAGAAGGGGACGCCTCCCGCACACACACGGGAGCCCGCCCCGGACACACCGGGACGGGCTCGGCCGCGACGAACCGCGGGTCGGAGGTAGGGACCGCGGGTCAGATGTTCAGCTTGCGGAAGATCGGCCGCGGCACGTGCCGCAGCGCGGACATCACGAAGCGGAACTGGCCCGGGACCCAGACCACGGACGACTTGCGGCGCAGGCCCTTGACGATCGCCTCGGCGACCGCCTCCGGCGTGGTGGCCAGCGGTGCCTCCGGCAGGCCCTCGGTCATCTTGGTCCGCACGAAGCCCGGCCGCACGACCATCACGTGCACGCCGGTGCCGTGCAGCTTGTCGCCCAGGCCCTGGGCGAACGCGTCCAGGCCGGCCTTGGTGGATCCGTAGATGAAGTTCGACTTGCGGGCCCGCTCGCCGGCCACCGACGAGATCACCGCGAGCGCGCCGTGGCCCTGCCGGGACAGCGCGTTGGCCGCGGCCAGCCCGGCCGAGACGCCGCCCACGTAGTTGACCTGCGCGACGCGCGCGGCGGCGGCCGGGGACTTCTCGTCCGCGTCCTGGTCGCCCAGCACGCCGAAGGCGAGCAGCACGACGTCGATGTCACCGGCGGCGAAGACCTCGTCGACGGTCTTCTCGTGGTCGTCGGTCTCGGCCGCGTCGAAGCCGACCACCTCGACCGTCGCACCGAGGCCGCGCAGCTGTTCGGCGGCCGTGTCCAGCGCGGCGGAGGGGCGGCCGGCGAGCACGACCCGCCGAACCCGCTCGGCGACCATCGCGCGGGCCGTGGTCAGCGCGATCTCGGAGGTGCCGCCGAGAACGAGCAGGGACTGCGGTGCGCCCAGGGCGTCTTTCACGGTGTGTCCTTCACAAGTGGTTCACGAGAAGACGAAAGGGGGGTGGGTCAGAGCCCGAGTCGGCGGGCCTGATCGGAGACGAAGATCCCGTCCGGGTCGACCTTGGCCCGCACCTCGCGGAACCGCTCCAGACGCGGGTACATCCGGGCCAGGTCGGCCGGGTCCATCCGCGAGTCCTTGGCGAGGTAGAACCGGCCCTCGTTGGTCAGCACGATCTCGTCGAGTTGCTTGAGCAGCCGGGCCAGGCCGGGCGTGTTGGTCGGGAAGTCGAGGGTCAGCGTCCACCCCGGCTTGGGGAAGGACAGGAAGCCCTCGTTGCCGGGTCCGAAGCGCTTGAGCACCGTGAGCGAGGAGGGCGCGCCGTGCGCACTGATCGTCTCGACCGCCTTGACCAGCCCGTCCTCGCGCCCGAACGGCACCACGAACTGGTACTGGAGGAAGCCGGTCCGCCCGTAGACCCGGTTCCATTCCTGGACCAGGTCCAGCGGGTGGAAGAACCCGGTGATCGACTGCAGTTGGCCGACCTTGTGCTTGGGCGCCTTGCGGTACCACAGCTCGTTGAACAGGCCCATGGTGAGCTTGTTCGGCAGCCGACCCGGCACCAGGTCCGGGACGGTCAGCAGCGAGCCGGTGCGAAATCGCAGCGGGTCCCGGCGCTTCTTCGCGGGCAGGTCGTCGAGCGCGGCGAACTCGCCGCAGGTGAGCACGCAGCGGCCGAGGTTGGGGCCCTTGGCCAGGCAGTCCAGCCACGCGACGGTGTAGGTGTACTTCTCGTCCGTCTCGGCCATCAGCGCCATGGCCTCGTCGAGGTTCTTCGTCCGGTCGGTGTCCACCGACGCGAGCGAGGTCTCGATGGGCGTCATCCGGATGGTCGCGGACAGGATCAGGCCGGTCAGGCCCATGCCGCCGGCGGTGGCCCAGAACAGCTCCGGGTCGCCCTCGGGGGTGATCGTGCGTTCGGTGCCGTCGGCCATCAACATGTCGATGGACGACACGTGGTTGCAGAAGCTGCCGTCCGCGTGGTGGTTCTTCCCGTGCACGTCCGCGCCGATCGCGCCGCCCACGGTGACCTGCCGGGTGCCCGGGGTGACCGGCACGAAGAAGCCGAACGGCACGAACAGTTCGATCAGCCGGTCCAGACTCACCCCGGCCTCGCAGGTGACCAGGCCGCGCTCCAGGTCCACCGCGAGGATGCGGTCGAGGCCGGTCATGTCCAGGACGGTGCCGCCGGCGTTTTGTGCCGGGTCGCCGTACGAGCGGCCCAGGCCGCGGGCGATCACCCCGCGCGAGGTGCGTTGCCCCAGGGCGGTCGCGACCTGGTCGCGGGTGGTGGGGCGCACGACGTCGGCGAAGGAGGGGGCGGTGCGTCCCCAACCGTTCAGGCTTACCCGCCGAGCGGTGGGGCGTGCGTCGGCCGACGGGCCGTCAGACATGGAAAACTCCCAGAACAAAGGTGAGAAGCCAGGCGAAGCCAAGGCCGACGAGGACCTTGTCCCTGAGAAGAACGTCCTCGGGGGATCCCGCGGTTCCGGCGTCGACGTAGACGGCGTAGCGCAGGAACGCGAATCCGAACGGGATCAGCGACAACTGGTGCCAGGCCAGCGTGGAATCGCCCTCGGGGATCTGGAATGCCCACAGGGAGTAGGTGAGCAGCGTCACCGAGACCGCCATCTGCCACACGAAGCGCAGGTAGGTGATCGAGTAATTGGCCAGCGAGGCGCGCGTCTTGGCCGCCTCCTCGCCCATCAGGACCATCTCCGAGTAGCGCTTGCCCGCGACCATGAACAACGACCCGAAGCCCGCCGTCAGCAGGAACCAGCGCGACAGCGGCAGTTCGGACGCGGTACCGCCGGCCATCGCCCGGAACAGGAAGCCCGAGGCGACCATGGCCAGGTCGAGCACGACCACGTGCTTGAACGAGAAGCAGTACGCGACGTTGAGCACCACGTACAGGCCCAGCACGAGCGCGGTCCCGGGGTTGCAGAGCAACACCCCGAGTACGACCGCGGCGATGCCCAGGATCGGCCCCAGCACCCACGCCAGCTTGACCGGCACCACGCCGGAGGCGATCGGGCGGTTGCGCTTGGTGGGGTGCTCACGGTCGGCCTCGACGTCGAACGCGTCGTTGACGTAGTAGATCGCCGAAGCCGCCAGGCAGAACAGCATGAACATGATCGCGGTGTGGCCGAGGACGTAGCCCTCGTCCAACCGCCCGGCCGCGAGCGGCGCGGCGAACACGAGCACGTTCTTGACCCACTGCTTGGGCCGGGCCAACTTCAGCAGGCCACCCGCGAGTCCACCGCGCGGAGGCCGCGTCGGTGCCTCGACCGCGGACGCGGTCGCGGTGGCGACCGCGGCCTCGCGCGCATCGAGTGGCGATTCGATTTCGGATGTACTCAAGACTCAGAACCCTTTCGGACGCTGTGCGCGACGGGCCCAGGCTCGACCCAAGCCGCCGGCGGCGAGACCCATGGTCGCGCCGGCGGCCACGTCGGACGGATAGTGGACGCCCACGACGAGCCGCGAGAAACACGTCGCAGCGGCGGCCGTACCCGTGACCGCGGTGGGCAACAGGCCGTGGAACGCCACGGCGGCGGCGGCAGAGGACACCGAGTGCGAGGACGGGAAGCTGTGTCGGCCCGCGGTGCGCACCGTCGGCTCCAGGCCCGGTATGGCAGGCCGGGGACGGCGCACGACGCGCTTGACCACCATGCTGGCCGCGTGCGCGCCGGCAACCGTGGCGGTGGCCCGCAGCCACTCGTGCCGACGACCGCGGTCCACGGCCGCGCCGACCAGGCCGGCCGCGAGCCAGACACCCGCGTGCTCGCCGGCGAACGACAGCGCCTTGCTCGTGCGCTGGACGACCGGATGACCGGTGCGTCCGCGTACTCCGCGGTACAGGGCGACGTCGGACGCGCCGACCGTCTTGACTACCTGCCCGGTGGCGAACGCCCCACCAAAGGCCATCGATATCCTCATTCCTGCTGCACGTCGAATGGGCGCCCTGCCCCGAAGTCCGGGGGCCTGCGTGCTTCGGCGGTCGTCCCGACCGCCACACGGGCCACTTCCATACGAGCCCGGCGCATGGCACCAATGAGTCAGGGTACGCGAACCGAGCATGGGCCCTTCGCCGCGCCGCCCCGGCGACCACCGCCCCCGGCGCGAGGTGACCGCGCTCGCGCGATACCTCTTCGTTCCTGGTCAGACGTTGTCAAACGGGTGGCCGCGCCCGTGCGCCGGGCGGCCTTTCGTGACGGAACTGTGGCAGACCCGCAGCCTGCGCGATGCCGGGCCGATGCACAAGCGCGTCCTGGGACCGGGCCCGGCACGCACACGGGGGGGTCAGCGCAGCGGCGCCGGGGAGAACCCGCCCGCCACGATGCGCGCCGGCGCGCCGCCCCCGTCGGCCGGCACCGACCACACGTCGGTGGCCGCGCCCGCCCCGGTCGCCAGCGCGTAGCCGACCGTGCGCTCGTCCAGCCAGACCGCCTGGTCGTCCACGCTGCGAGTCTCCGCGAGCGGTGTCTCGCGCATCGTCGCCAGGTCGAGCACGTGCAGGCGCCACGGGTTGCGGGTGCTCTGCGAGACCTTCTTCTTGAACACCAGGCGGGTGCCGTCCGGGGACAACGAGGGGCACTCGACGTTCTCCCGCAGCACCGTCATGGTGCGGGCCCGCAGGTCGCCGCGGACCAGGTAGGTGCGGCCGGAGGTGTTGGTGGACAGCGTGGCGTAGAAGGTGTTGTCGTCGGCGGTGAACGTGACGCCCCAGAAGTTGCGATCGGGCGACTTGAGTTCCTTGCCGTCCCGGGTGGTGGTGAAGTCCTCCAGGTTCGCCGCCATGGCACCGGTGTGCGTGTCCAGGATCGAGGTCCGGGTGGAGAACGTCATCGACGCGTACGAATCGCCGTAGACGAACACCGTCCACGAGGCCATCCGGCCCGAGGCCGACACGCGCGCCCGGTTGGGCGTGCCCGCCAGTTCGACCCGGCGCACCTGGCGCAGGTTCGCGTCCAGGACCAGCGCCACGTTGGTCCTGGTGATCCCGCCCTCGGTGGCCAGGCAGACCGCGGTGCCGCCGGCCGCGTAGACCCGATCGCAGGAGCGCTCGCCCACCGTGCGCGGCCCACCGGGATCGCCGGCCGCGACGGTGGCCAGCCGGCCGTACCCCGGGCCCGACTCGGTGCTGCGGAACAGCAGCCGCGGCGCCCCGACCAGGGTCAGCGGCGGCCCGCCCGGCGCGGTGCCGGAGCCGCCGTGCAGCCGGTCGTCCTCGCGCTTGACCGCGTACACCGTGTATCCGATCGCGATCCCCGCGAGCAGGATCAGAACCAGCCCGAAGATCAGGATCCGCCCCCTGGTCAGGGCCGGTTTCACCGGTGCGTCAACGGACATCGGCCACCTCCTCGACCCGGCCCGCCGCGCGCATCCGGCCACCCGCGAGGGCGAGCGCGGAGCCGAGTAGGGCCACCGCGAGTGCGACGGCCAGGATCCGGATCGCGCCGGCCGGCCCCCACCCGGTCCACAGCGCGCCGAAGATCATCGAGGACGCGAACCGACCCGCGGCCTGCCCGGTCTGCACGACCGCCAGCCCGCCGGCCCGGCCCGACGCCGGCAACCGCGCGCCCACCGCCGCCGAGAGCACGCCGTCGGTGGCCGCGTAGAACACCCCGTGCAGCGCGAGCACCGAGATCAGCAACCCGACCCCGCCGAGCGGACCGCCCAGCAGCAGGTACGCCGCGAGCAGCACGCCGTGCCCGGCCAGGAACACCCGCCGCCGGCCCACCCGGTCGGCGAGCCTGCCCAGCGGCAGCGCGAGCACCAGGTAGACCCCGGCGGTGCCCAGGGGAAGCAGAGGGAACCAGTGCGGCTCGATCTCCAGTCGGTGCTGGAGCAGCAGGTAGACGAAGGCGTCGCTGACCGTGACCAGGCCGAGCACGGCCGCGACCGCGCACAACCGGCGATAGGGCCGATCCCGCAACAGCCGCAGTCCGTCCCGCCATCCGGGCCGCTGCTCGATCGGGTCGCGGTGGTCGCGCACGAACAGCACCAGCATCGCGACACCGACCAGGCCCACGCAGAAGCTCACCACGAACACCGCGTCGTAGGCGGTGCCCACCGCGGCCAGGATGGCGAACGCCACGAGCGGCCCGGTGAACGCGCCGACGGTGTCCAGCGCACGGTGCACGCCGAACGCACGCCCCTGCGCCTGCGGGCTGCTGGAGAGTGAGATGAGCGCGTCCCGGGGGGCGGTGCGCAGCCCCTTGCCCGCCCGGTCGGCCGCCAGCACCGCGCCGATGCCCGGCACCGAGGCACCGACCAGCGGCAGTCCGAGCTTGGCGACCGCGGACATCCCGTAGCCGGCCACGGCAACCCGCTTGCGCGCGGCGAACCGGTCGGCGAGGTGCCCGCCGACCAGCCGCAGGAAGACCGTGACGCCGGAGTACAGGCCGTCCAGGAAGCCGAATTGCAGCATGGTCAGGCCCAGGCCGGTGACCAGGTAGACCGGCATCACGGCGGTGACCATCTCCGAGGAGACGTCGGTGACCAGGCTGACCATGCCGAGCGCGATCACGTTGCCGGTGACCACCGCACCGGCTCCGGACACGGGCCGCGCGGAAACCGCCTCGCTCGCCGCTTCCGGACGACCCGACGAGAGGTACACCCCCGCACCCTCCCCAGGCTGCCGTGCAACCGCCCCCGACCCCCGGGGCCTGTTCTTCGATCCCACCGAGCACCACGACGCGGGACTGGAAACAGACCCTAGTCCCGTTCGTGCTCTCGCACCGGGAAAGCCGAAAGGCCCCACCTCCCCGAGGGGGGGTGGGGCCTTTGCATCCGCCGGTATCGCTACCGGCGGATCACATCGAGCACTGCTTCGGCGGGGCCGACCGAGGTCAGCTCTGGCCGCCGGCCAGCTTCTCGCGGAGCGCGGCGAGCGCCTCGTCGGAGGCCAGGGCGCCACCGGTGGTGTCGGCCTCGACCTCGTCGTCACCGCCCGAGGAGTACGCGCCGGCGGCTTCGCCGGCCACGGCCTCCGCCTCGGCCTCGCGAGCCTTGACGACCTGCTGCTGGTGCGACTCGAAGCGCGCCTGGGCGTCGGCGTACTGCTTCTCCCACTCCTCGCGCTGCTTGTCGAAGCCCTCGAGCCAGTCGTTGGTCTCCGGGTCGAAGCCCTCGGGGTAGATGTAGTTGCCCGAGTCGTCGTACGTCGCGGCCATGCCGTAGAGGGTCGGGTCGAACTCGGCCGTGGCCGGGTCCGCGCCGAACGCCTCGTTGGCCTGCTTCAGCGAGAGGCTGATGCGGCGACGCTCGAGGTCGATGTCGATGACCTTGACGAAGATCTCGTCGCCGACCTGGACGACCTGCTCCGGGATCTCCACGTGGCGCTCGGCCAGCTCGGAGATGTGCACCAGGCCCTCGATGCCCTCGTCCACGCGGACGAACGCACCGAACGGAACGAGCTTGGTGACCTTGCCGGGAACGACCTGACCGATCTGGTGCGTCCGGGCGAACTGCTGCCACGGGTCTTCCTGGGTCGCCTTCAGCGACAGGGAGACGCGCTCGCGGTCCATGTCCACGTCGAGGACCTCGACGGTGACTTCCTGGCCGACCTCGACAACCTCGGACGGGTGGTCGATGTGCTTCCAGGACAGCTCGGAGACGTGCACGAGACCGTCGACGCCGCCGAGGTCCACGAACGCACCGAAGTTGACGATCGAGGACACGACGCCCGTGCGGACCTGACCCTTCTGCAGGGTCGTGAGGAAGGTCTGACGCACCTCGGACTGGGTCTGCTCGAGCCAGGCACGGCGGGACAGGACCACGTTGTTGCGGTTCTTGTCCAGCTCGATGATCTTGGCTTCGAGCTCCTTGCCCACGTACGGCTGGAGGTCACGCACACGACGCATCTCGACCAGCGAGGCCGGGAGGAAGCCGCGGAGGCCGATGTCCAGGATGAGACCACCCTTGACGACCTCGATGACGGTACCGGTGACGATGCCGTCTTCTTCCTTGATCTTCTCGATGGTGCCCCAAGCGCGCTCGTACTGAGCCCGCTTCTTCGAGAGGATCAGGCGGCCTTCCTTGTCCTCCTTCTGGAGAACCAAGGCCTCGATGTGGTCACCGACAGTGACAACCTCGTGGGGGTCCACGTCGTGCTTGATGGAAAGCTCGCGGGACGGGATGACGCCTTCGGTCTTGTAACCGATGTCGAGCAGGACCTCGTCCCGGTCGACCTTGACGATCACGCCATCCACGATGTCGCCGTCGTTGAAGTACTTGATCGTCTCATCGATCGCTGCGAGGAAGTCTTCCTCGGAGCCGATGTCGTTGACCGCCACCTGCGGGGTGGTGCTGGGCGTGGCCTCGGTGCTGCTCGTCATGTGGGTAAGGGCTCCGGGTACGGACAGAAGTCGTTTTCAAACACGCTTGTGGACCCGGTTTCGCCCCCGACGCCCGCGACCATGCAAGAGGATGGCGTGGGATCGACAAAGGTGAGCGCGACCTGCTCCGTCTGAGTTCACGCAGGCCCGCGGCGCAACTTGCAGCATACGGGGCCGACCGGGTGCGGTCAACGCGCACGGGATGCATGGGGTCAACCGGGACGTCCCGAAGGGAGTACCCTACGCGCGTCCGTGCCCGCCCGCAGTGTCTGGAGCCCTGTGAACCGCCCCACTTCCCACGACCCGCACGCGTCCCTCGCGGCGCGGTACGTCGACCCGGACGAACTCGACGACGGCGACGACGCGGTGCGGCGCAAGGTGGGCCTGGTGGAGAGCGTGCGGGCGGGCCGGCAGTGGTGGGACGCGAACGCCGACGAGTACCAGGTCGAGCACGGCGACTTCCTCGGCGACGCGCGCTTCACATGGTGCCCGGAGGGGCTGGACGAGGACCGCGCCGAGCTGCTGGGCCCGGTCCAGGGGCGCACCGTCCTGGAGGTCGGCGCGGGTGCGGCGCAGTGTTCGCGCCGGCTGCTCGCGCGCGGCGCCTTCCCGATCGCGCTGGACCTGTCCCTGCGTCAGCTCCAGCATTCGCGGCGGCTGGACGCCGAGCACGGCACCCGGGTGCCGGTGGTGCAGGCCGACGCGGCGCGACTGCCGTTCGCCGACGCGAGCTTCGACCTGGCGTTCTCCGCGTACGGCGCACTGCCGTTCAGCCCGGACGGCGCGGGCATCATGCGCGAGGTGTTCCGGGTGTTGCGGCCGGGCGGGCGCTGGGTCTTCTCGATCACCCACCCGGTGCGCTGGGCCTTCCCCGACGAGCCGGGGCCGGCCGGGCTGACCGCGGTGACCTCCTACTTCGACACGACGCCGTACGTGGAGCAGGACCACACCGGACGGGCGACCTACGTCGAGCAGCACCGCACGCTGGGCGACCGGGTACGCGAGGTGGTCGGCGCGGGCTTTCGCCTCACCGACCTCGTGGAACCGGAATGGCCGCAGGACCTGGAGTCGGTCTGGGGCGGCTGGAGCCCGCTGCGCGGCCGGCTGTTGCCGGGCACCGCGATCTTCGTGTGCGACAAGGACTGATCGCTAACGGGTGACCTCGCCGGCCACCGGCGTGGCCCGGGCCGCGTCGGTCCCGGTGGTGTCCTCGGTCGGCCGGGCGGGGGACGGCTTCGGGCGGGATTTGTGGTCGGCGACGAATTGCAGCGCCACGGCGAGCAGGAAGAGGACGACGCCGAGCACCAGCAGGGCCAGGGGGATGGTGTCGTGGACGGCGCGGAGCTTCTCGCTGTGGCTCCTGGCGTCGGCGATCAGCTTCTCCGACCACGCCGGGCGGGGGATGAACGTGCCCTCGAAGACCTTGGTGACCACCGGCTTGGCGTTCGGGTCGTCGGCGGGCGGGGAGGTGCGCAGTTCCTCCTTGCGGGTCTCCTCCACGTACACCGGGATGCCGGTGACCGGCTCGACCCACATCTTGCGGGTCGCGGTGTACCAGAGCTGCATGCCCTCCTTCTCGATCGCGACCGGGTCCAGGCCGCCCGGGAGCTGCTTGGGCATCGGGATCTTCATCCACGGCACCTCCTGCTCGAAGCGGTAGGTCCGCAGCCCACCGCGCTTCTCGGTGCCCTTGTACGAGATCACGTTCGCGCTGTGCGCCTGTGAGTCGTAGTAGTTGTAGTCGCGCTTGCCGGTGAAGAACGGCCACTTGTAGGCGAGCCCGGTGTGCGCGGCGGGGGCGCCGTCGACCGATTCGCCGCAGCAGTTCCGGGGAATCTGGCCGGCCGCCTCGAACGCGTAGCGTTCGGGGAGTTGGGTGACCACTTTGCCGGTGCTGTCCAGCACGGCCAGGTTCAGGTCCCACACCACCGTGCCGCCCTCGGCCGCCTTCGCGTCCGGTCGGATCGTCTGGATCGCGGTGACCTTGGCCTTGCCCGGCCCCTCGGGCGCGCCCAGGAGGGTGGCGTTGTTCGCGTCCAGCACCACGACCCGGTAGGCGTCCTCGCCCGCCAGCGCCTCGGCGACCAGTTTCGGGAAGACGAACTCGCGCAGCAGCGGCGCCATGGCCACGCAGAACACTGCCGCGACCAGCAGGATCAAACCGGACTTACGACGCATCGAGGTGGACCCCTTGACGATGGAACCGGGTACGGATTCGCGCCGCCGCTCGGGAACGCCGCATCCGGGTCAGGGGTGCGCGGGCGGGCTGGTGACCTGGAGCGGCTCGTGCACCGGCGCGGGATCACCCACGGCGCACGCGTTCAACGCGAACGCGGCTCCCACCGCCAGGAGCAGCCCGACCACGACCGCTGCGAAGGAACGCATGTGGCGGTCCCACCTTCCTGCTGCTGCCTCGGCCGTCGCACCGGACGGTCGACGATGGGGCACGGTAGCAAATAACGAGAACAGGTTCCCGTTTCCTGCCCGGTGGATTCCGACCACCGGGCACGGCTATCGCGCGGGAGCGGTCTCCGACGTCGTGGCGGACGCGTTCGCCGAATCCCCCGGGTCGGGTGTCGCGGCCGACGTCGAGGGCGCCACCGAACCGGACGCGCTCACCGACCGGCTCGTCGCCGGGCTGCTCGCCGGCTTGTTCGGCGTCGGCTTGGTGGTGGTCTGCTTCGGCGTCGGAGTCTGCTTCGCCGGGGGCTGCCGCGCGTCCGGGACGGACCGCGCGCCGGTCGCGTAGTACGTCATCCAGGACATCACGTTGCGCACGTACTCGGTGGAATGGTTGTACGAGAGGATCGCCGCGTTCAGTCCCGCGCCGGTGGACAGGTCCCGGGTGCCCGCGCACAGGTAGCGGCCCGCGGTCAGGGTCGCGTCGAAGACGTTCTGCGGGTTGATCCGGCCGTCCCGGTTGCCGTCCATACCCCAGCTCTGCCACGTGGACGGGATGAACTGCATCGGGCCCACCGCGCGGTCGAACTCGGTGTCGAAGTCGTAGCGACCGCCGTCGGTGTCGGTGATCCGCGCCCACGGGCCACCGTCCAGCCGCGGGCCCAGGATCGGGGTGACCGCCGTGCCGTCCACGGTCACGTTGCCGCCGTACGCGTGCTCCGACTCGACCCGGCCGATGCCCGCGAGCAGCGTCCACGGCAGCTTGCAGCCCGGATCCATCCGGGCCAGGTTGGAGGCCGCCTGCTGATAGGCCAGCAGCACCGTCTGCGGGATGCCGCCGGTGCCGGTCGCGGTGGTGCCCCGCGTGCCCGCCGACGCGGTCGGCGTCCCGGAAGCGGGAGCGGTGGCCGGCGCGGACGTGGCCGGCGCGCCCGGCAACGCGGCCGGCACGACCGGCGGCGGCAGTTCGAAGTGGCTCGGCCCGCCGCCGTTCGCCGACGTGCCGTCGGCCGGCGCCGGATCGGACAACCGCGGCAGGTCCGACGTGGGCACCCGGTGCGCGGTGACCATGGTGAACGGGGACTGCACCGCCGCACCGCAGGCCAGCACCACCAGGATCGCCGCCGCACTGCCCAGCCACGGATTCAGGATCCGTCTGCGCCGCTCCGGCGCCTGTGCCGCGCCCGCCGTCGCCGGCACCTCGGACGCCGGCTTCGGCGCGGGAGCGGCGGCGGATATCGACTCCGCCGCCGACTCGACCGCGACCTCGTCCGGCGTGCCCGGCTTCTGCGGATCGGGCCCCGACTCGGCCTCTTCCACGAAGCTCCCCCCTCTGTGCGCAAGTTCGACTCTGTCGGCCGGTGTCGTACACCGGTGACCCGTGCGAACCTATGCCGGCTTCGGCCGGCTCTCCACCCCCACGGCACACCGGTTCACGATCAGTGACCCGCGTCTTCCCAGTTCGGCCCGAAACCGACCGAGACGTCCAGCGGAGTGCGCAGCGGATACGCGCCGGCCATCTCCCGACGCACCAGCGCCTCCAACCGCTCCCGCTCGCCCGGCGCCACCTCCAGGACCAGTTCGTCGTGGACCTGGAGCAGTATCCGCGAGGCCAACTTCTCGTCCCGCATGGCCCGATCCACCTTGAGCATCGCGACCTTGACGATGTCCGCCGCCGAACCCTGGATCGGCGCGTTCAACGCCATCCGCTCGGCCATCTCGCGGCGCTGCCGGTTGTCGCTGGTCAGGTCCGGCAGGTAACGCCGGCGGCCGAACACGGTCTCGGTGTAACCGGTCTGCCGGGCCTCCTCGACCACCTTGTGCAGGTAGTCGCGCACCCCGCCGAAACGCTCGAAGTAGGTCTCCATCAGGCCGCGCGCCTCGGCCGGTTCGATGTCCAACTGCTGGGACAGGCCGAACGCGGAGAGCCCGTACGCCAGTCCGTACGACATCGCCTTGATCTTGCTGCGCAGCGCGTGGTCCACCGCCTCCGGGGCCACCGAGAACACCTGCGCGGCCATCGTCGAGTGCAGGTCCTCACCCGAGGTGAACGCCTCGATCAGCGCCGCGTCCTGGGACAGGTGGGCCATGATCCGCAGCTCGATCTGGCTGTAGTCCGCGGTCAACAACCCCTCGAAGCCCGCGCCGACCACGAACGAGCGCCGGATCAGCCGCCCCTCCTCGGTCCGGATCGGAATGTTCTGCAGGTTCGGATCCTGCGAGGACAACCGGCCCGTGGCCGCCACCGTCTGGTTGAACGTGGTGTGGATGCGCGCGTCGTCCGCGACCGTCTTGATCAGACCCTCGACCGTGGTGCGCAGCCGGGTCTGGTCGCGGTGCCGCAGCAGGATCACCGGGAGTTCGTTGTCGGTCTGGGCGGCCAGCCAGGTCAACGCGTCCGCGTCGGTGGTGAAACCGGTCTTGATCTTCTTCGTCTTGGGCAGGCCCAGCTCGTTGAACAGGATCTCCTGCAACTGCTTGGGCGAACCCAGATTGAACTCGTGGCCCACCGCCGCGTGCGCCTCTTCGGTCGCCTGCTTCACCGCCGCCGCGAACTGCTCCTGAAGCGACTCCAGGTAGGGCAGATCGGCCGCGATGCCGAACTGCTCCATCTGCGCGAGCACCGGCAGCAGCGGCAACTCCATGTCCTGGAGCAGTTCCAGGCCACCCTTGGCGGCCAGTTCGACGTCCAACGCCGCGGCCAGGTCCACCACCGCCCGCGCGGCCAACATCAGCGCCGCACCCGGCTCCGCGTCCTCCTGATCCGACATGTCCAGCGCGAGCTGGCCGTCCCCCGAGCCGCTCTGATCCAGCTTCAACTCACGGCCCAGGAACCGCTCGACCAGCGTCTCCAGGGCGAACGAGCGCTGACCGGGCAACACCAGATACGCGCCCAGCGCGGTGTCGCTGGTCACCCCCCACAGCGCCCAGCCGTGCGCGGCCAACGCCAGGATCGGACCCTTCGCGTCGTGCACCGCCTTGGTCCGCTGCGGATCCGCCAACCAGGCCGCCAACGCCGCGTCGTCGTTCTCGTCCATGCCCAACGGGTCCATGAACGCCGCCGCACCGTCCGCCGCCGCGAACGCCAGGCCCTTGACCTCGCCCGTCCCGCGCCCCCACGAACCCTCCACCGCGAGCCCGGTCCGCCCCGCACCCGACGCGTGCTCCTCCAACCACGCGGTCAGCCCGCCCGGCTCGACCACCGTGGTGTCCAGCTCGAAACCCGGCTCCGCCTCGATCACCTCGGGCACCAGACCCGGATCCACCGCCCACAGCCGATCCCGGAAGTTGGCGTTGCGGAACTCCAGCGTGTCCAGCACCACCTCGATCGCCGCCCGGTCGAACGGCTTGCGCTCCAGATCGGCCGGCGTCACCTCCAGCTCCACCTCGCGCACCAGCTCGGTCAGCCGCCGGTTCAACTTCACGTTGTCCAGGTGGTCGCGCAGGTTCTGCCCGGCCTTGCCCTTGACCTCGTCCGCGCGCTCCATCAGATCGGCGAACGAACCGAACTCGCGAATCCACTTCGCGGCCGTCTTCTCACCCACCCCCGGAATACCCGGCAGGTTGTCGCTCGGGTCGCCGCGCAGCGCCGCGAAGTCGGGATACTGCGCCGGGGTCAACCCGTACTTCTCCTCGACCGCCTCCGGGGTGAACCGGTGCAGCTTGCTCACACCCATCATCGGATACAGCACCGTGACGTCCGGCGTGACCAACTGCAACGCGTCCCGGTCACCGGTGAGGATCAACACCTCGAAGCCCTCGGCCGCGGCCCGGGTCGCCAGCGTGGCGATCACGTCGTCCGCCTCGAAGCCCGCCACCCGCAAGGTGGGCACGCCCATCGCGTGCAGCTCCTCGACGATCAGCTCGACCTGGCCCTTGAACTCCTCCGGAGTCTCCGACCGGTTCGCCTTGTAGTCCGGGAACTCCTCGGTGCGAAACGACTGCCGGGACACGTCGAACGCCACACCCAGATGGGTCGGCGCCTCGTCGCGCAACACGTTCACCAGCATCGACGTGAACCCGTAGACCGCCTGGGTCGGCTGGCCCGTCGCGGTACTCATCGACGCTTCCTTGAGCGCATAGAACGCCCGATATGCCAACGAATGCCCGTCGAGGAGCAGAAGTCGCGGCCGGGAACCGGCGGGAACGGAGGTCTGGGGGGTCTGAGTCGCTGCCACGACCGCGATCCTAGGCTGTCAGGCCGACACAACCATGTATCCGGAGGAGCACCCCATGCCCGACCAGACCCCGCAGCCCAACCTCGACGAGGTCCTGGCCTTCATGAACATGGGCACCCGAAAGACCCTCTCCGACCGCATGGGGATCGAATTCGTCGAAGCCTCCGCCCAGCGGCTGGTCGCCACCATGCCGGTCGAGGGCAACACCCAGCCCTACGGCCTGCTGCACGGCGGCGCATCCTGCGTCCTGGCCGAGACCCTCGGCTCGGTGGGCTCCGCGCTGCACGCGGGCAAGGACGCGATCACCCTGGGCATCGAGATCAACGCCACCCACCACCGCTCGGCCAAGTCCGGCCTGGTCACCGGCGTGGCAACCCCCGTACACCTGGGCCGGTCGCTGGCCACCTACGAGATCGTGATCACCGACGAGGACGACAAGCGGGTCTGCACCGCACGCCTGAGCTGCATGATCAAGCGCGCCTGAACCCCGACCCCGCACGCGACACCGCGCGGCGAAGGGGCCGACCCCCTCCGCCGCGCGGCACCGGGCTAAGCGCCCTCGCCCAGATACGCCTCGCGCACCTTCGGATCCGACAACAGCTGATCGGCCGGACCGGACAACACCACCGAACCGGTCTCCAGCGCATAGCCGCGATGGGCCAGGCGCAACGCCTGCGCCGCGTTCTGCTCGACCAGCAACACCGTGGTGCCCTGCTCGTTGATCTCCCGGATGATGTCGAAGATCTGCGCCACGATCAGCGGCGCCAGACCCATCGACGGCTCGTCCAGGAGCAGCAGCTTCGGCTGCCCCATCAACGCCCGCCCGATCGCCAGCATCTGCTGCTCGCCACCCGACAGCGTGCCCGCGAGCTGGGTACGCCGCTCGGCCAACCGCGGGAACAACTCGAACACCCGATCCAGCTCGGCCCTGGGCACCGACTTGAACCGGTAGGCACCCATGTTCAGGTTCTCCGTGACGGTCATCGCCGGGAACACCCGACGACCCTCCGGAGAGTGCCCGATGCCCAGCCCCACCACATGGTGGGCGGGCACCCCGTCGATCCGCTCGCCCCGCCAGCGCACCTCGCCCTCGCGCGGCGTCAGCAACCCCGAGATGGTGCGCAGCGTCGTGGTCTTACCCGCGCCGTTGGCACCGAGCAGAGCCACGATCTCGCCCTCGTTCACCTCGATGTGCACGCCCTTCAACGCCTGGATGGCGCCGTAGAACACGTGCAGATCGTCCAGCTCCAGCATCTTCTTCCGCGGCGTCGTCGCGGTCGCGGCCGGCTTGGTCAGCCCGACCGCATCCGCGCCCTTGGACTCGGCGGCGCTCATCGCTGCTCCTCCCCGTCCCGCTGCGCGGGGACCGTACCGTCCGACCCGTTCGCCGCCTCGGCGTCCGAGGCCGCGACCATCTCGGCGGCCATCTCGGCCCCCAGATAGGCCGCGACGACCTCGGGATTGCGCTGCACCTCGGCCGGCGAGCCGGACGCGATCACCTTGCCGAAGTTGAGCACCGTGACCCGGTCCGCGACCGACATCACCAGACGCATGTCGTGCTCGATCAGCAGCACGCTGATGCCCAGCTCGCGGTTGATCCGGCGGATCAACACCTCCAGCTCGAGCTTCTCGGTCGGGTTGGTGCCCGCCGCCGGCTCGTCCAGGAGCAGCACCTGCGGATCGGTGGCCAGCGCGCGGGCGATCTCCAGGCTGCGCTGCTGGCCGTACGACAGCGACGCGGCCAACTCGTTGAGCAGCCCGTCCAGGCCCACGAAGTGCAGCAGCTCCAGCGCCCGCTGGTCGCTCTCGCGATCCTCGCGACGCGCGTTCGGCAGGCCCAGCATGATCGACACCGGCCCGGCCTTCTGCCGGGTCTCCGCCGCGATCTTCACGTTCTCCAACGCGGTGAGCGCGCCGAACAGACGAATGTTCTGGAACGTACGGGCCACGCCCAGCCGGTTCACCAGGTGCGGCTTGCGGCCCTTGAGGGAATGCTCGCCACCCGCCCGGTCGCGCAGCACGATGCTGCCTTCCTGCGGGACGTACATCCCGGTCAACGAGTTGAACAACGACGTCTTGCCCGCACCGTTGGGGCCGATCACCGCGAGGATCTCGCCCCGGTGCAGGTCCAACGCCACGTCGGACAGACCCACCAGGCCGCCGAAGCGCAGCGTGACCCCGCGCACCCGCATGACCTGGTCCTCGGGGTCCACCCGCGGCCGGTCGTCCGCCTTCGTCGTGGTGATGCTCACGTCATCCTCCCGCCGGCCGGCTCCGACATCGCATCCGCGTCGCCGAGACCCGCCTTGGCCATGCTCAACTCGCGCTTGCGCCGAACCGAGGGAATCAGGCCCTGCGGGCGGTAGATCATCATGATGATCAACAACGCGCCCAGGTACATGAATCGGTCGTTCGGGTTGACCCAGTCCTTCATGTACTGCGGCAGCCAGGCCAGGAACGCCGTGCCGATGATGACGCCCCACAGCGAACCCATGCCGCCGAAGATGACGTACGCCACCACCAGCACCGAGAACAGCAGCAGGAAGCTCTCCGGACTGATGAACCGGGCCTTGCTCGCGTACGCCACACCGGCGATGCCGGACGTGGACGCGCCGATCGCGAACGCCATCAACTTGAACTTCACCGTCGGCACGCCGGTGGCCGACGCGGCCACCTCGTCCTCACGGATCGCGGTCCAGGCCCGACCGACCCGGGAGTGCTCCAACCGCAGGAACGCGATGATCAGGACCGTCGCGATACCGATCAGCAGGTACCAGTAAGGCACTGGATCCAGTTCCCAGTCGTAGTCGATCGGACCGACGTGCACCCCGAAGTTCGAGATGCCCTGGACCCCGCGCGGACCGTTGGTGAACCCGTCCGCGTTCTTGGCGATCAGATAGATGATCTCGTGGAAGCCCAGCGTCACGATCGCCAGGTAGTCACCGCGCAGCCGCAGCGTCGGCGCGCCGAGCAACAGCCCGGCCAGCAGACACGTGGCCACCGCGACCGGGATCACCAGGAACGCGTTCAGCGTGAACGGCGGATCCACCGGCATCGCGCCGGTCCAGTACGCCGTGCTGTACGCGCCGATCGCGAAGAACGCGATGAAGCCCAGGTCCAACAGACCCGCCCAGCCGATCACCACGTTCAGACCGATCGCGAGCAGGACGTAGATCGCCACCTCGTTGACCAGGACCTGGTTCCAGAAGGTGGACAGCACGTTCGGCAGCAGGATCAGCAGGCCGATCACCACGACCGAGAAGCCGATCCGGACCCAGATGATCCGACGCAGATTCGCCGAGGTCGCCCGGGTCTGCGCGATCAGCCCCTTCACCGGACCGGTCACCGGCGCGTGGAAACGCTCCAGCGGGCCCACGCTCGTCGCCAGATGACGGTTGTACAGCGGCTTGGCGAACTCCAGGACGGCCCACAACACCACCGCGCCGAGGACCCACCACACCAGACGCATCGACCCGAGGGTCTTGTCCAGCGAGAAGAACACGTCCTCGCGGCTGCCCTGCGGACCGCTCATCACGTCCAGCAGCACGGCCGCGGCGACGGTCCCGACCAGTCGGCCGAACATCGGCTGCTGATACCAGCGCTTGCGCCGCAGCTTGGCCAGCGCCGACCCGGTCGGCGCGAGATCGCGTTCCTTCGTCGTCGTGGTCACGCCGACCTCCCCAAGCGCTCGCCCAGGATGCCGGTCGGCCGGAACATCAGCACCAGGACCAGCACCGCGAAGGCACTGACGTACCGCCACGACTCACCGAAGATGGGCGACGAGAAGCTCTCGACGATGCCGAGCAGCATGCCGCCCATCATCGCGCCGCGAATGTTGCCGACCCCGCCGACCACGGCCGCCGCGAACGCGGTGATGCCGGGCAGGAAGCCCATCGTGAACGACAGCTGCAGGTGCAGGCCGAACAGGAAGCCGGCGATACCGCCCATGAACCCGCCGATGATGAACGTCCGCGAGATCACCTTGTCGATGTCCACACCCATCAGGCCCGCCGTCTCGGCGTCCTGCGCCACCGCCCGGATACCCGAGCCCAGCTTGGTGCGGTTCACCAGGTAGTCCAGGCCGACCATCATCAGCACGGCCGCACAAACGATGAGCAGCTGCAGGATGGTGACCTGGGTGCCGAAGACCGAGAAGACCTTCTTGTTCTCGAACACCGTCGGCAGTGCGCGCGAGTCGCGACCGAACAACTTCCCTGCCAGGTTCTGCAGGAAGTAGGACGCCCCGATCGCGCTGATCAGGAACGCAAGGCGCGGCGCGTTCCTGCGTCTGAGTGGTCTGTACGCGACTTTTTCGAGCGTAAAGGCCGTGGCCGCGCCGGCGGTACCGGAAACGGCCAGACCGGCCGCGACCAACAACACCGACATGAACGTCGTCGGATTGCTGCTCGGGTCGATCCAGGTCAAGGCGAGCAACGCCGAATAGGCGCCCACCATGAAGACTTCGCTGTGCGCGAAGTTGATGAGTTGCAGAACGCCATAGACCAGGGTATAGCCGATGGCGATCACCGCGTACAACGCACCGAGCATGATCCCTGGAATAAGGTAATCCAGGATTTCATCAGGTTGCATAAGGAAAGCTTCCTCAAGAAAACCGGACGGGCCCGGGTCTTCCCGAAAACTCCGGGAAGACCCGGGCCCGATCGTCAGGTAGCGCCGCCCCGATTGACGGGTCAGCCGCCCACGAGCTGGTCGATGTCGCCCATGTAGCCGATCTTGCCGCCCTTCACCTGGTAGATGAAGGTGGTCGCGCCGTCGAATTCACCGTTCGGCTGGAACTTGAAGGTCTTGGTCAGACCCTTGTACGACGCACCCTTGAGCTTGGTGAGCATCGCCTCGCGGGTGATCTTCTCCGCGCCGAACGACTTCATCTGGTCGATCACCAGGTTGGCGATGTCGAACGACTCCGCCGAGTAGGTGCTCGGGTTCGTGTTGAAGCGCTTCTTGTAGTCCTCGGTGAACTGCTTCGTGGCCGCCTCGACGTTCGCGTCGGCGCACGGGCAGGTCAGGAACCAGTCGTTCGCGGCGTCCCCGGCGAGCGAGACGAACTGCGAGTCGTTGGTGCCGTCACCGGAGAACTTGGGACCGGTGAACCCGGCCTCCTTGAGCTTCTTCGCGAACGGCGCGCCGTCCTGGTAGTAGCCCGCGTAGATCATGGCGTCCGCGCCGGAGTTCTTGATCTTCGTGGAGATCGGACCGTAGTCCGGGGTCGCCTTCGGCACGCTGTCCGAGACGACCTGGACACCGGCCTTGGTCAGCTCGTCCTTGGCGACCTTCGACAGACCCACGCCGTACTCGGTCTTGTCGTCGACGACGAAGACCTTCTTGACCTGAAGCTTCTTCGACAGGTACTTCGCCATCCCGCCGCCCTGCGCGTTGTCGTTCGGCGCGCCGCGCAGGAACGCGGTGAAATTGTTCTCCGCGTTCGTCAGGGAAGGGTTGGTCGCCGACGGGGACACCGTGGCGAGCTTCGCCTTGGCGTAGTTCGGCGACGCGGCCTTGGTGGGGCCGGAGAAGGCGGGGCCGACGACGGCAACAACGTTGTTGTCGTCGATCAGCTTCTGCGCCGCGGAGACCGATTTGGTCTCCGACGCCTCGTCGTCCGAGGTCTTGAACTTGAGCGTGAAGGGAAGATCGCCCTTCGCGTTGGCCTGCTCGACGGCAAGCCGAGCGCCGTTCTCTTCGTTGATGCCAAGCTGGGCATTCTCCCCCGAGAGCCCCGCTTGGAAACCTATCGTCCAGGTCGGCTTGTTACCGCCACCGCTGTTGCCGGGGGCGGTGCTGCCACCGTCCTTCTTCTTGTCGTCGTCATCGTCACTGCCGCACGCGGAAAGCACGAGTGCCGCTGCCGCGATGGGCAGCGCGATTTTGATCACGCGTCGCTTGAGCACAGCAAACCCCAACCCTTGTAGAAAAAGTTCGGAGCCCGCATCGGGGCGCCTTCACAAACCGCGATGAACATGCGGTGCCCGGAATGTAGTCCGGCGGGAAGGGCAGCGGCAGTCCGCCGACTGAGATGTGATGCGCCCGTAACCAGATGTAATCCAAAAGAAACAGTGAACGAATTCTTACGGTCCAAAGTGATCAAATATGATCATCGGGTGCCGGAAAAACAACGAACCCGTCCGGTTTGCCAGCAACCGGACGGGTTCGTTGGGGTATGGGTACGGCTGGGTCAGTCGGCGACGTCGCCTCCGGACACGACGACCTCGGCCACGGTGCGCATCGACATCCGGCGATCCATCGAGGCCTTCTGAATCCAGCGGAACGCCTCGGGCTCGGACATCCCGTACTTCTCCTGGAGCACGCTCTTGGCCCGGTCCACCAGCTTGCGCGTCTCCAGCCGCTGGGTGAGATCGCCGACCTCACGCTCCAGGGCGGCCAATTCGGTGTACCGCGAGACGGCCATCTCGATCGCCGGGACGAGATCGCCCTTGGTGAACGGCTTGACCAGATACGCCATCGCACCGGCGTCCCGGGCCCGCTCGACCAGCTCGCGCTGGGAGAAGGCGGTCAGCATCAACACCGGCGCCAGCCGCGCCTGGGCAATCTGCTCGGCAGCCGAAATCCCGTCCAGTATCGGCATCTTCACATCGAGGATGACCAGGTCGGGCCGACACTCGTGGACCAACTCCACGGCGCGCTGCCCGTCCCCGGCCTCCCCGACGACGTGGTACCCCTCTTCCTCCAACATCTCTTTCAGATCGAGCCGGATCAGCGCCTCGTCCTCGGCAATGACGACACGGGCGCGGCGGCTGTCCTGCGATGCGGCGGGCGGCTGCGTGGCGGCGGTCACGTCGCTCCTCGATCAGGGAAATGGTGCGGACACGAGGGTACCGAGACACGGTATGGTGTTCTCCTAGCAGGGGGTTTTGGGGCACCAAGACCATCCTGACCTGCCGGGTTGGCGGAATGGCATACGCGGATGGCTCAAACCCATCTGCCCGAAAGGGCTTGCGGGTTCGAATCCCGCACCCGGTACCAGTGCATCCTCAGGGAACACTCGTTCGAGTGACGTCGACTCGAACATATGTATCGATAGGCGCCGGCGGCGCACCGTAGGTCCCATGAATGATCCGGATCTGCGCCGCCAGGCACTCTCTCTGCTGCAAGCAGGCATCTCCAACGCCGATGTGGCTCGTAGGTTGTGCGTTCCCAAAGGAACCGTGGGCTACTGGCTGCACATGGAACGCTTTCGCCGTGGCGAACTCCCCGCGCGACGCGGAGCCCCCTGCTTCCGATGCCACGACGTCGGCGTCGATCATCGGGCGTACGCCTACCTCCTCGGCCTCTACCTCGGCGACGGCCACATCGTGGCGCACCCTCGCTCCCACTCCCTTTCCATCTCGTGCGCGAACGCCTGGCCCGGCCTGATGCAGGAGTGCGCGAATGCCATCACCCGGGTTCTGCCCGGCTCCCCGCCGAGCTTCGTACCCCGGCAGGGGTGCAAGGACGTCAAGCGCTACTCGCAACACTGGCCATGCCTGTTCCCCCAACACGGCCCCGGCCGCAAGCACGAGCGGCCGATCGTCCTCGAACCCTGGCAGCAGGACATCGTCCGGGCCGAGCCCTGGGCCCTCGTCCGCGGCCTGATCCACTCCGACGGCTGCCGCAACATGAACTGGACCACCCGCATGGTCGCCGGTGAACGCAAGCGCTACGAGTACCCGCGCTACCTCTTCGCCAACGAGTCCCTCGACATCATGCACATCCTCACAACGACGCTGGACGAACTCGGTGTCGAGTGGAAATTCGCCCGACGGAACCTTCTCTCGGTCGCCCGCCGATCCTCCGTCGCGCTCATGGATCGGCATATCGGCCCCAAATACTGACGGCCCGCCGCCCTCGAAAGGGTGGCGGGCCGTCGGCGTCGCGGCCGAGTGTCACTCGGTCGGCAGATCCCCTATGTGGTGCAGGCGGATCAGGTTGGTGGAGCCGGGAACACCGGGCGGGGAGCCGGCCGTGATCACGACCAGGTCGCCCTTCTTGCAGCGGCCGATGGCCAGGAGCGCCGCGTCGACCTGACGAACCATCTCGTCGGTGTGGCTGCACAGCGGGCCGAGGAAGGTCTCCAGGCCCCACGTGAGCGCCAGGCGGCTGCGCACGGCGGGTTCGGGGGTGAAGGCCAGCATCGGGATCATCGAGCGGTACCGGGACAACCGGCGGCCCGTGTCACCGCTCTGGGTGAACGCGACCAGGTATTTGGCGTCCAGGCGCTCGGCGATCTCGATCGCGGCCTTCGCGATCACCCCGCCCTGCGTGCGCGGGCCGGCGATGCTGCGGATCTCCTCCCGCATCGCGGTGGAGTCCTCCGCCGCGACCACGATCCGTGCCATGGTCTTGACGGTCTCGATCGGGTACTTGCCGACCGAGGTCTCGCCCGACAACATGACCGCGTCCGCGCCGTCCAGGACGGCGTTGGCGACGTCGGACGCCTCCGCCCGGGTGGGGCGCGAGGCGCTGATCATCGAGTCGAGCATCTGGGTGGCGACGATGACGGGCTTGGCGTTGGCCCGGGCCAGTGTGATCGCGCGCTTCTGCACGATCGGCACGGCCTCCAGCGGCATCTCGACGCCCAGGTCGCCGCGGGCGACCATGATGGCGTCGAAGGCGTGGACGATCTCCTCGAGGTTGTCCACCGCCTGCGGCTTCTCGATCTTCGCGATCACCGGGAGTCGGACGCCGACCTCGTCCATGATCTTGTGGACGTCCTCGATGTCCTTCGCGGCGCGCACGAAGGACAGCGCGATCATGTCGGCACCGAGGGCGAGGCCCCACTTGAGGTCCTCGATGTCCTTCTCGGACAGTGCGGGGACGCTCACGGCCACACCGGGGAGGTTGAGCCCCTTGTGGTCGGAGACCATCCCGCCCTCGATGACGATCGTGTGCACGCGCGGGCCCTCGACGTCGACGACCTCCAGGGTGACCCGGCCGTCGTCGATGAGGATCCGCTCGCCCTTGGTGACGTCGGCGGTCAGCCCCTTGTAGGTGGTGCCGACCTCGTGCTTGTCGCCGGGGACGTCCTCGGTCGTGATCGTGAACTCGTCGCCGCGCTCCAGGAGCACGGGGCCTTCGGCGAAGGTCTCCAGGCGGATCTTGGGGCCTTGGAGGTCGACGAGGATGCCGACGCTGCGACCGGATTCGTCGGATGCCCGACGGACGCGGTGATAACGCTCCTCGTGCTCGGCGTAGGCGCCGTGGCTGAGGTTGAAGCGGGCTACATCCATGCCTGCGTCGACCAGCGTGCGGATCTGTTCATACGAATTGGTGGCAGGGCCCAGGGTGCAGACAATTTTGGCTCGACGCATGGTCACAGAGCCTAGTTCCTACCGCCGGGTAAGCCGTACCCGCGTCCGGTATATGGCGCTTTTCCAGCATGCGGAAAGGGCGCCGCAACGGCGGCGCCCTTTCCCGTTCACGCGACTTTCGTCACATATTCAATCCGGTCTCGCGCGAGCACTGCGGGTCACACGGTGAGCGGTCGATCGGTGGGTCGGATCGGCGACGGCAGGTTGGTGCCGCCGGTCAACCAGGCGTCCACCGCTGCCGCGCACGAGCGGCCCTCGGCGATCGCCCAGACGATCAGGGACTGCCCGCGTCCGGCGTCGCCGGCCACGAACACGCCGTCCACGTTGGTCGCGAACGCCTCGTCCCGGGCCACGTTGCCGCGCTCGTCCAGGGCCAGTCCGAGCTGTTCGACCAGGCCGTTGGAGCGGTCGGTCCCGGTGAAGCCCATCGCCAGGAACACGAAGTCCGCCGGGATCTCCCGCTCGGTGCCGGGCACCGGCACGAAGCGGCCGTTCTCGAACACCACCTCGACCAGCTTGAGCGCCTTGACCCGGCCGTCCTCGCCGCCCACGAATTCCTGGGTGTTGACCGCGTACACGCGCTCGCCGCCCTCTTCGTGCGCGCTGGCCACCCGGTAGGTCATCGGGTAGGTAGGCCACGGCTGTGCGGCGGGCCGCTCCTCCGTGGGCCGGGGCATGATCTCCAGTTGGGTGACCGAGGCGGCGCCCTGGCGGTGTGCGGTGCCCAGGCAGTCCGCGCCGGTGTCGCCGCCGCCGATGATCACCACGTGCTTGCCGGCCACGTCGATCGGCGAGGCGACCAGGTCGCCCTCCTGCACCTTGTTGGCGAACGGCAGGTATTCCATCGCCTGGTGGATGCCGCCGAACTCGCGCCCGGGGATCGGCAGGTCGCGCGCGGCGGTGGCGCCGGCGGCGATCACCACCGAGTCGTAGCGCCGGCGCAGCTTGGCCGCGTCCAGGTCGGTGCCGATCTGCATACCGGTGTAGAACTTGGTGCCTTCCGCGCGCATCTGTTCGATGCGCCGGTTGATGTGCCGCTTCTCCATCTTGAATTCGGGGATGCCGTAGCGCAGCAGTCCGCCGATCCGGTCCGCCCGCTCGTACACGGCGACGGTGTGGCCGGCCCGGGTGAGTTGCTGGGCGACGGCGAGGCCGGCCGGGCCGGAGCCGATCACCGCGACGGTCTTGCCGGAGAGCCGGTCGGGCGGTTGCGGGGCGACGTTGTTGTCGTCCCAGGCCCGGTCGATGATCGAGACTTCGACGTTCTTGATGGTGACCGGCGGCTGGTTGATGCCGAGCACGCAGGCGGCCTCGCAGGGCGCGGGGCACAGTCGGCCGGTGAATTCCGGGAAGTTGTTGGTCGCGTGCAGTCGTTCGCTCGCGGTCTGCCAGTCGTCGCGCCAGACCAGGTCGTTCCACTCGGGGATGATGTTCCCCAGCGGGCAGCCGTTGTGGCAGAACGGGATGCCGCAGTCCATGCAGCGGCCGGCCTGTTCGGTGATGATCGGGAGCAGTGTGCGCTCCTCGTACACCTCCTTCCAGTCCCGGATGCGCACGTCGACGGGGCGACGCTTGCCGAGCTGTTGGGGCGTGGTCAAAAAGCCCTTCGGGTCAGCCATGAACCGCCTCCATCATCTTCTGGACGATCTCGGTCTCGGTGAGACCGGCTCGCTCGGCGGCGTCCTTGGCGGCGAGCACTGCCTTGTAGTCCCTGGGCAGGATCTTGGTGAAGCGCCGGGAGGCGGCGTCCCAGTCGGAGAGCAGGGCTTCGGCGACGGCCGAGCCGGTCTCCTCGTGGTGCCGGCGCACAACGTCGTGCAGTTCGGCGCTGTCCGCGGCGTCGAGTTCCTCGACGCCGACGAGTTCGGTGTTGATGTTGTCCGGGTCGGCGTCGAGCAGGTAGGCGACGCCCCCGGACATGCCGGCGGCGAAGTTGCGGCCGGTACGGCCGAGCACCACGGCCCGGCCGCCGGTCATGTACTCGCAGCCGTGGTCCCCGACGCCTTCGACGACGGCGGTGGCGCCGGAGTTGCGCACGCAGAAGCGTTCGCCGACGACGCCGCGCAGGTAGATCTCGCCGCTGGTGGCGCCGTAGCCGATCACGTTGCCGGCGATGATGTTGTCCTCGGCGGCGAAGGGCGCGGTGCGGTGCGGGCGCACGGTGATCCGGCCGCCGGACAGGCCCTTGCCGACGTAGTCGTTGCCGTCGCCTTCGAGCCGCAGGGTGATGCCCTTGGGCACGAACGCGCCGAACGATTGGCCGGCGGAGCCGGTCAGGGTGATGTCGATGGTGTCGTCGGGCAGGCCCGCGCCGCGGTAGCGCTTGGTGACCTCGTGGCCGAGCATCGTGCCGACGGTGCGGTTGGTGTTTTGCACGGGGAGGTTGATGACGACCTTCTCACCGTTTTCCAGCGCGTCGGCGCTGAGTTGGATGAGCTGGTTGTCGAGCGCCTTGGCCAGCCCGTGGTCCTGCGGGCTGGTGTGGTGCAGGGCCGCGCCTTCGGCGAGGGCGGGCACGTGGAACAGCGGCGCGAGGTCGAGACCTTCGGCCTTCCAGTGCTCGATCGCCGCGCTGGTGTCCAGGAGTTCGGCGTGGCCGACGGCTTCCTCCAGGGTGCGGAAGCCGAGTTCGGCGAGCAGTTCGCGGACTTCTTCGGCGATGAATTCGAAGAAGTTGACCACGTGGTCGGCCTGACCGTTGTAGCGCTCGCGCAGCACGGGGTTTTGCGTGGCGACGCCCACGGGGCAGGTGTCGAGGTGGCAGACCCGCATCATCACGCAGCCGGAGACCACGAGCGGCGCGGTGGCGAAGCCGTATTCCTCGGCGCCGAGCAGGGCCGCGACCAGGACGTCGCGGCCGGTCTTGAGCTGGCCGTCGGTCTGCACCACGATGCGGTCGCGCAGGCCGTTGAGCAGCAGGGTCTGCTGGGTCTCGGCGAGGCCGAGTTCCCAGGGGCCGCCCGCGTGCTTGAGCGAGGTGAGCGGCGAGGCGCCGGTGCCGCCGTCGTGGCCGGAGATGAGCACCACGTCGGCGTGTGCCTTGGATACGCCGGCGGCAACCGTGCCGACGCCGACCTCGGCGACCAGCTTCACGTGCACCCGAGCCGCCGGGTTGGCGTTCTTGAGGTCGTGGATGAGCTGGGCGAGGTCCTCGATCGAGTAGATGTCGTGGTGCGGCGGCGGCGAGATGAGGCCGACGCCGGGGGTGGAGTGCCGGGTGCGGGCGACCCAGGGGTAGACCTTGTGGCCGGGCAGTTGGCCGCCCTCGCCGGGCTTGGCGCCCTGGGCCATCTTGATCTGGATGTCGTCCGCGTTGACCAGGTATTCGCTGGTGACGCCGAATCGGCCGGAGGCGACCTGCTTGATCGCCGAGCGCCGCTCGGGGTCGTACAGCCGCTCGGGGTCCTCGCCGCCTTCGCCGGTGTTGGACTTGCCGCCGAGCCGGTTCATCGCGATGGCCAGCGTCTGGTGCGCCTCCATCGAGATGGAGCCGTAGGACATCGCGCCGGTGGAGAAGCGCCTGACGATCTCGGAGACCGGTTCGACCTCGTCGATCGGGATCGCCGTGCGGGCGCCGGTCTTGAACGCGAACAGGCCGCGCAGGGTCATCAGCCGCTTGGACTGCTCGTCCACGCGCGAGGTGTACTTCTTGAAGATGTCGTAGCGGCGGGTCCGGGTGGAGTGCTGGAGCCGGAAGACCGTCTCGGGGTCGAACAGGTGCGGTTCGCCTTCGCGGCGCCACTGGTACTCGCCGCCGATCTCCAGTCGGCGGTGCGAGGGGGCGATGCCGGTGGGCGGGTAGGCCTTGGCGTGCCGGCGGGCGACCTCCTCGGCGACGATGTCCAGGCCGATGCCGCCGAGCTTGCTGGTGGTGCCGGTGAAGTATTCGGCGACGAAGTCCTCGGCGAGGCCCACGGCTTCGAAGACCTGGGCGCCGCGGTAGGAGGCGACGGTGGAGATGCCCATCTTGGACATCACCTTCAGCACGCCCTTGCCCAGTGCCTTGATCAGGTTGCGGATGGCCTGTTCGGGGGCGATGTCGGCGAGGAAGACGCCCTCGCGGACCAGGTCCTCGACGGATTCCATCGCGAGGTAGGGGTTGACCGCGGCGGCGCCGTAGCCGATCAGGAGCGCGATGTGGTGGACCTCGCGCACGTCGCCGGCCTCGACGATCAGGCCGACCTGGGTGCGGGTCTTGGTCCGGATCAGGTGGTGGTGCACGGCGGAGGTGAGCAGCAGCGAGGGGATCGGCGCGTGCTCGGCGTCCGAATGGCGGTCGGACAGGACCACGATGCGGGCACCGTCGGCGATTGCGCCGGTGGTCTCGGTGCGGATTTCCTCGAGTCGCTTGGCCAGCGCGGCGCCGCCGCCGTCGACCGGGTAGAGCCCGGAGATGGTGACGGCCTTCAGGCCCGGCTGGTCGCCGTCGAGGTTGATGTGGATCAGCTTGGCGAGTTCGTCGTTGTCGAGCACCGGGAAGGGCAGGACGACGTTGCGGCAGTCGGCGGGCTGGGCGTCGAGCAGGTTGCCCTCGGGGCCGACGAAGCTGCCGAGCGAGGTGACGAGTTCTTCCCGGATCGCGTCCAGCGGCGGGTTGGTGACCTGCGCGAAGAGCTGGACGAAGTAGTCGAAGAGCAGCCGGGGCTTGGCGGAGAGTGCGGCGATCGGGCTGTCGGTGCCCATCGAGCCGAGCGGTTCGCCGCCGGCCCGGGCCATCGGCGCCAGGATGACGCGCAGCTCTTCCTCGGTGTAGCCGAAGGTCTGCTGGCGGCGGGAGACGGAGGCGTGCGTGTGCACGACGTGCTCGCGCTCGGGCAGGTCCTCCAGGTTGATCAGGCCGCCGTGCAGCCATTCCTGGTAGGGGTGCTCGGCGGCGAGCGCGGTCTTGATCTCGTCGTCCTCGACGATCCGCCGGGCGTGGGTGTCCACGAGGAACATCCGGCCGGGCTGGAGTCGGCCCTTGCGCACGATCCTGGCGGGGTCGATGTCCAGGACGCCGACCTCGGAGGAGAGCACGACCAGGCCGTCGTCGGTGACCCAGTAGCGCGAGGGTCGCAGGCCGTTGCGGTCCAGGACGGCGCCGATCAGGGTGCCGTCGGTGAAGGTGACGCAGGCCGGTCCGTCCCACGGCTCCATCACGGTGGCGTGGAACTTGTAGAAGGCGCGTCGGGCGGCGTCCATCGTGGCGTGGTTCTCCCACGCCTCGGGGATCATCATCAGCACGGCGTGCGGGAGCGGCCGGCCGCCCAGGTGGAGCAGTTCCAGGACCTCGTCGAAGGACGCCGAGTCGGACGCGTCGGGCGTGCAGATCGGGTACAGCCGGCTCAGGTCGCCGGGGATCAGGTCGGTGGCGAGCATCGACTCGCGCGCGGCCATCCAGTTGCGGTTGCCCTTGACGGTGTTGATCTCGCCGTTGTGCGCGATGAAGCGGTACGGGTGGGCGAGGGGCCAGGCCGGGAAGGTGTTGGTGGAGAACCGTGAGTGCACGAGGCCGATCGCGGACGCCAGGCGCCGGTCGGACAGGTCCGGGAAGAACGGCTCCAGTTGCCCGGTGGTGAGCATGCCCTTGTAGACGAGGGTGCGCGCGGACAGCGAGGCGAAGTAGACCTCGACCTCGCGTTCGGCGCGCTTGCGCAGCGCGAAGGCGAGCCGGTCGAGGGCGATCCCGGTGACGGTGTCGTCGACGCCGGCGACGAACAGTTGTGCGAAGCGCGGCATCGTCTCGGCGGCCATCGAGCCGACCAGGCCGGGCGTGGTGGGCACCTCGCGCCAGCCGAGCACGCGCAGGTTCTCCTCGGCGGCGATCCGCTCGATGGAGGACTTGGCGCGGCCGGCGTGCACGTCGTCGTCGGGCAGGAAGGCGATGCCGACGGCGTAGCCGCCCGCGGCGGGCAGCTCGAAGCGGACGCTCTCGCGCAGGAAGGTGTCCGGGACCTGGATCAGGATGCCCGCGCCGTCGCCGGTGTCGGGCTCGGCGCCGGTGGCGCCTCGGTGCTCCATGTTCCGCAGGACGGTCAGGGCCTGGTCGACGATGTCGTGGCTGGGCTCGCCGGTGAGCGTGGCCACGAATCCGACACCGCAGGCGTCGTGCTCGTTACGGGGGTCGTACAACCCCTGTGCCGCGGGAAGCGCGGAGAAGAGGGGGCCCGGAGTTGCGGGCATGGCAGGAGGCATGGGCGCTCCCGTCGTCGTCGTGGCGTGTGGTGCGCAACAGGGACGACGTTGGCCCTCTGCGATTTCGTGCAGGTTACACGATCGGTACGTGTATCCGGAACCCGGGACAAACCCGTCTCACCATGCGGTCACCAGGGTGGACCGGTGGTTCACGGACACTGCGCCGCGCCGGTCGCCTCGGCATGTCAGCTGCCTCATTCCCGACCATCCCGGTACCGAAACTGGGTGTCCGACCCGTGGGAATCGATCGTTTCCGGGTGGGGTCGCGGCGCTACACCCGTGTTACGTATGCCTCACCCGTCACACCTGTCGGCCGATCAGCAGGCCGAGCAGGTAGGTCAGCCCGCCCGCGGCGGCGCCGAGGACCAACTGGCGGGTGCCGCCGAACCACCACGGGCGCGCGGTCACCCGCGAGACCACGGCGCCGGCACCGAACAGGCCGAGCGCGGTCAGCACCAGGGCGGGCGCCAACGTGCCGGCGCCGAGCAGGTAGGGCAGCAGCGGGAGCAGCGCGCCGATGGCGAAGAAGGCGAACGAGGAGCCGGCGGCGAGCCACGGCGAGGGCAGGTCGTGCGGGTCGACGCCGAGTTCCTCGCGGGCGTGGATCTCCAGGGCCAGTTCGGGGTCGCGGGAGAGTTGGCGGGCCACCTCGACGGCGAGGTCCTCGTCCAGGCCGCGGGCGATGTAGAGCTCGGCGAGTTCGCGCTGTTCGGCCTCGGGGCTGCGGCACAGTTCGCGGCGCTCCACCTCGACCTCGGCGCGGGCCAGCTCGGCCTGCGAGGCGACCGAGGTGTACTCCCCCGCCGCCATCGAGAAGGCGCCGCCGGCCAGTCCGGCCAGTCCGGTGACCACGACGGTCCTGGGTGTGGCGTCGCTGCCGACGATGCCGGCGATCAGCGCGAAGTTGGAGACCAGTCCGTCCATCGCGCCGAACACGGCCGGGCGCAGCCAACCGCCGCCGATGTCGCGGTGGGTGTGGTCGATGCCGTCCCGGTGCCCGAGCGTCGGGCCTGCGTCGGGGACCTCGGCGGCTGTGTCGGTGGTCTTCAAGGTCGTTCGGCCCTCTCGTCACGCTGGGACCTGGACGCTACCGTTTCGGCCCGAACCGCCGCCGGCCAGGAAAGCCTGTCCGAACCCGAGGAGGCTGCCCCGAACCCGTGGTGTGACGGGTTCGGGGCAGCCTCCGGTGTGGCGGGGTCAGCCCTTGTCGGCGGGCTTGCGCAGGGCCACGGGGGTGGGCTCGGCGTCGGCGACCGCATCGGCGTCGGCGTCGGGCCCGTCCGCGTCGCGACGCGCATCCGCGGTCGCATCCGCGTCGGCGTCGGCTTCCGTCGCGCTCTTCGCGTCCTCCGGATCCCGCGCCGCCTTCGCGTCCTTCGCGTCCGTCTCCGGCTCCGCGTCGTGGCCGCGCAGCGTGGCCGGGTCCTCGCGGCCGGGGTGCTTGCGTGCCGAGATCCAGATGTAGGCGATCGCGCCGGCGAACACGAGGATCGCGGTCCAGTTGTTCAGCCGCATGCCCAGCACGTGTTCGGCGTCGTCGACGCGCATGTACTCGATCCAGAATCGGCCCACCGTGTAGCCCGCGACGTAGAGCGCGAAGGCCCGGCCGTGGCCCAGCTTGAATCGGCGGTCGGCCCAGATCACCAGTGCCGCGACGCCCACGCACCACAGCGACTCGTACAGGAACGTCGGGTGGAAGGTGCCGGCCTGACCGGGGTCGATCACGTTGTGGTCGCCGTCGATCTTCACCGCCCAGGGCACGTCGCTCTCGCGGCCGTAGAGCTCCTGGTTGAACCAGTTGCCCCAGCGGCCCACGGCCTGGGCGAGCACGATGCCCGGGGCGAGCGCGTCGGCCAGCGCGGGCAGCGGGATGCCCCGGCGCCGGCAGCCGATCCAGGCGCCCACCCCGCCGAGCGCGATGGCGCCCCAGATGCCGAGGCCGCCCTTCCAGACGGCGAACGCCTGCATGGGGTCGCCGCCGTCGCCGAAGTACGGTCCCGGCGTGGTGATGACGTGGTAGAGGCGGCCTCCGACGAGGCCGAAGGGCACCATCCACACGGCGATGTCGCCGACGGTGCCGGCGCGGCCGCCTCGGGCGACCCAGCGTCGCTCGCCGAGCCAGATCGCGAGGACGACACCGAGGATGATGCACAGCGCGTAGCCGCGCAGCGGGATCGGACCTAGGTCGATCTGGCCGCGGGAGGGGCTGGGAATGAATGCGAGGTCCATGGCGGGTACGACGCTACCGGGTGTGGGGGCGAACGTGTGCCGGCGGGCACATGCGAACGGGCGCGGCACCGGGGAAACGGTGCCGCGCCCGCGCGTCGGCGAAACGGAGGGTGACTACTTGATCGCAGCCAGGATCTGCGCGCGCACCTCGTCGGGGGTGGCCAGGCCGCGGCCCTTGACGATCAGGTCGATGGTCTTGCCGTTGATGCCCGCGGTCGGGGTGCCGGTGACCGGGGTGTCGCCGATCTTGGCGTTCTGGAACGCGTCCTCGACCTTGTCGACCCAGCCGGCCACGCTCAGGTCGTTGACGCAGGCGTCGAAGGTGGGCGTGCGCAGGCCGTCCACCTTGCCCGCGAGGTCGAGCAGGTAGGACCGACTGGCGAACTTGTCGTCCAGCTCGTTCGGCTGGTTGGCGAAGAGCGTGTCGTGGTACGGGGCGAACTTGCCCGCGTTCTGCGCGCAGCCGGCGGCGTTGGCCGCGTACTTGGAGCCGTTGCCGCCGAGCTTGCCGTCCAGGAACGAGGCGATGTGGTAGTCGATCTTGATGGTGCCGGCGTCGGCCATCTGCCGCAGGGTGGGGCCGAGTGCCTTCTCCACCTCGTGGCAGATCGGGCAGCGGAAGTCCTCGTACATGATCAACGAGGGGGCGTTCGGGTTGCTGCCGACGGGGACGCCCAGACCGTCCGCGGACAGGTTCGCGGGGGCGCTGAACGGCTTGGCGAGCGCGTCCTTCCAGGGGCCCTTCTTCTTGTTGGTCTTGGACATGCCGACGACCACGCCGATGATGGCGACCACCGCGAGGACGGCCACCACCGCGCCGGCGATGACCAGCACGCGCCGGCGCTTGTCGATCGCCTGCTGCCGGGCGCGCTCCTGGGCCATCCGCTCGCGCGCGGTGCGCTTGCCTTCGGAATTCTTCGAGCTCACGTGATCTCAGGGCCTTTCAGTTCCCGGTTTCCGGGGTTCCGGTTCGCGTCCCCGCGGTACTCGTCCGCGTCCGTGTCCCGCTCGTCCTCGTCGTCCCCGTCGTCGTCCCGGTAGCGGTCGTACGGCGGTTCCTCGGGGAACAGCCAGGCGTCCGCGGACAGACGGGTGCGCGGGAAGACGATCAGCCAGATCGCGAGCAGCATGAAGCCGCAGTCCCGCAGGATCTCCTCGAGGTAGGCGGTCTTGTCCGGTTCGACCGGCCCGCCGCCGCCGAAGCAGCCGCAGTCGATCGCCAGACCGCGCGCCCAGGCCTGGGCGATGCCCGCGATGAACACGAGCAGGAGCAGCGCGGACAAGGACGCGACCAGGCGGGTGCCGATCCCGACCACCAGGAGCAGGGCCAGGCCCAGTTCCAGGTAGGGCAGGGCGTAGCCGACCGGCTCGACGAGGTCGTCGGGCAGAACGTCGTAGCCCCGGACCGCGTATGCGGCCTGGTCGGGGTCGAGCGCCTTCTCCCAGCCCGCGTACGCCCAGACGAAGGCCAGGCCCAGTCGGGCGGCGAGGCCGATCCAGGGGGCGACCCTGCGCAGGCTCGCGAGCGGGCCGGCGGGTGCGGTGCCGTTGGGGGTGGCCGTCGCGGTCACCGGTCGGCCACCTGCTCGATCGTCTTGCCTTCCAAGGTCTGACCTCCGTCACGACGGGTGAGGCGCGGGGACCCCGGTCCGGTGGTCCCCCGCACCCCGGACCGGCACATGTCCTGTCTAACCGGCGGAAGGCGCCTTAGGTTCCTGTCCGAGTGCCGCCTTACCACTCCCGGGGTTCTCCAGGCGCTGGTCGAGCAGTTCACGAAGGTTGTCGGGCGAACGCATGGCCGAGTTCCCGCCGTCCAGAATTTTTCCGTCCACCGCGACGGCGGGCGTGGCGGAGACGCCGGAGCTTTCGAACGCGCTCTCGGCGGCGGCCACCCACGCGGCGTTGGCGTCGGTGTTCACGCACGCGTCGAACACCTCGCCGCGCAGGCCGGGAACCTGGCCGGCCAGGTCGAGCAGCCGGGCTGCGGTATAGCCGTCCTCGGACTCCTCGGGCTGGTTCCGGAACAGCACCGCGTGGTAGGCGGCGAACTTGCCCGCGTCCACCGAGCAGCGTGCGGCGTTCGCCGCCTTGACCGAGCCGGTGCCGCCGAGCTTGCCGTCCAGGAAGGAGGCGATGTGGTAGTCGACCCTGATCTTTCCGGCCTCCGCGTAGTCGGCCAGGAGCGGGCCGAAGCCGGCTTCGAAGCGCTTGCAGAACGGGCAGCGGAAGTCCTCGAACACGGTGACGGTGACCGGTGCCGAGGGGTTGCCGACCCGGATGGTGCCGTCGGCCTGCACGGTGGCGGGCAGCGTGGCCGGGTCGACGTCGCGGATGGCGGACTTGGCCGCGTTCGACCCCTTGGCGTTGTCGGAGTCGTCGTCCTTGTCGTCGTGGCCGACGGTGAACACCACGCCCAGGACGGCGGCCAGCACCGCGACCACGAGCACGCCGACGACGGCCAGGATGACGGGTGTTCGGTTGGTCCCGGGTTTGGTGCTCAACGCTGGTTCCTCCGATGTGGATGCGGATGGGGATGGGGGCGGGATGACGCGGACATGGCAACGGCCGCCGCGGGGGTGCTGCGGCGGCCGTTGATGAGCCGATGTACCTTTCGGCGCGTTTTTACACGGACCGGTGGCTTTCCGTGGGCGTCAGCGCTTGCGGACACCCTCGGCGAGCTCCGCGGCCAGGGCACGGACGGCGTCCAGGCCGGCCTGTTCGTTCGGCGCGTCCAGCAGGGCGCGCACGAACGCGGAGCCGACGATGACGCCGTCGGCGTAGGCCGCGACCTCGGCCGCCTGGGCGGCGGTGGAGACGCCCAGGCCGACGCAGATCGGCAGGTCGGTGGTCTTGCGGGCACGCGCGACCAGGTCGCCGGCGAGCGAACTCACCGAGGCCCGGGCCCCGGTGACGCCCATGACGGACGCGGCGTAGACGAAACCGCCGCAGTGGCGGGTGGTGTAGGCGACGCGCTCGTCGGAGGAGGACAGGGCGACCAGGAAGATCCGGTCCAGGTGGTGCCGGTCGGTGGCGGCGATCCAGTCGTGTGCCTCGTCCGGGATCAGGTCGGGGGTGATCACCCCGCTGCCGCCGGCCGCGGCCAGTTCGCTCGCGAACCGCTCGACGCCGTAGCGCTCGATCGGGTTCCAGTACGACATGACCAGCGTCGCGGCGCCGGTCTCGGCGACGGCGCGCACGTTGTCGATCACGTGGTGGGTGTTGGTGCCGTGGGCGAGTGCGTGTTCGACGGCGCGCTGGATGACGGGGCCGTCCATTTGCGGGTCGCTGTAGGGCAGGCCGACCTCGATGATGTCGCAGCCGCCCTCGACCATCGCCCGCATCGCGGCGGCGGAGCCCTCGGCGGAGGGGTAGCCCGCCGGCAGGTAGCCGACCAGCGCGGCGCGGTTCTCGGCGCGGGCCGCGGCCAGCACCTCGGTCAGCCTGGTGGTGGTGCCGGTGCCGGTCACGACTGCTCCGCTTCCGCGTCGAGGAGATCGAAGTACTTGGCGGCGGTGTGCATGTCCTTGTCGCCGCGCCCGGAGAGGTTCACCAGGATGGTCGCGTCCGGTCCGAGTTCGCGCCCGACCTCGATCGCGCCGGCCAGGGCGTGCGCGGACTCGATCGCCGGGATGATGCCCTCGGTGCGGCACAGCAGCCGGAACGCCTCCATCGCGGGGGCGTCGTCGATCGGCCGGTAGATCGCCCGGCCGGTCTGGTGCAGCCACGCGTGCTCGGGCCCGACCGCCGGGTAGTCCAGGCCGGCCGAGATCGAGTGCGATTCCATGGTCTGCCCGTACTCGTCCTGGAGCAGGTAGGTGCGCGCGCCGTGCAGGACGCCGATCGAGCCGCCGGTGATCGAGGCGGCGTGCCGGCCGGTCTCCACGCCGTCGCCGCCCGCCTCGAAGCCGTACAGGCGCACGCCCTCGTCGGGGATGAACGCGTGGAAGGCGCCGATCGCGTTGGAGCCGCCGCCCACGCACGCGCAGACCGCGTCCGGCAGCTTGCCGGTCAGGTCGAGCACCTGCTGCCGGGCCTCCACCGAGATGACCTTGACGAAGTCGCGGACCATCGCCGGGAAGGGGTGTGCGCCGGCGGCGGTGCCGAGCAGGTAGTGGGTGTTGTCGACGTTGGCGACCCAGTCGCGCAGGGCCTCGTTGATCGCGTCCTTGAGGGTGCGCGAGCCGATCGCCACCGGGATCACCTCGGCGCCGAGCACCCGCATCCGGGCCACGTTCAGCGCCTGGCGCTGGGTGTCGAGTTCGCCCATGTAGACGACGCAGTCGAGGCCGAGCAGGGCGCATGCGGTCGCGGTGGCCACACCGTGCTGGCCGGCGCCGGTCTCGGCGATCACCCGGGTCTTGCCCATGCGCTTGGTCAGGATGGCCTGGCCGAGCACGTTGTTGATCTTGTGCGAGCCGGTGTGGTTGAGATCCTCGCGCTTGAGGAGGATCCGCGCGCCGCCGGCGTGCTCGGCGAAGCGGGGCGCCTCGGTGATGATGCTCGGGCGCCCGGCGTAGTCGCGCAGCAGGCCGGTGAACTCGGCCTGGAACTCCGGGTCGTCCTTGGCCTTGTCGTAGGCGGAGGTCAGTTCGTCGAGTGCGGCGATCAGCGCCTCGGGCAGGAAACGCCCGCCGAATACGCCGAAGTGGCCGGAGGGGTCCGGCAGTTGGGCTTTGCTGGACATGCGAGGTCCTTGTCGGTGTGGCATGCCGTGCGGACGGCACGTTGCTGACGGGTGGGTCAGGAAACGTGTCCGCGCCATCGGCTGCCCGGCACCTGGCCGGGCTCGCAGCCGATCACGTAGCGCACCCGGCGTCCCCGGGCCCGACGGGCGGGCGCGCGGCAGCCCCGGGGCTTGCAGCCCCTGGCCAGTCGCGGGTCCATGCTCATGCCGCTCGCGTCCTCAGCCGCGTCCGTGCCGGATCGCCGGGTGGGCGCCCGCGGCGACCAGGTCGGCGACCGAGCTGCGCGGGTCGCGACCGGTGACCAGGGACTCGCCCACCAGAACGGCGTCGGCGCCGTTGTTGGCGTAGGCGATCAGGTCGTGCGGACCGCGCACGCCGGACTCGGCGATGCGCACGCACGAGTCCGGGATCAGCGGGGCGATCCGGGCGAAGTTGTTGCGGTCCACTTCCAGGGTCTTGAGGTTGCGCGCGTTGACGCCGATCACGGTGGCGCCGGCGTCGAGCGCGCGGGCGGTCTCCTCCTCGTCGTGGACCTCCACGATCGTGGTGAGACCGATCGAGCGGGACCGCTCGATCAGCGAGATCAGCGCGTTCTGCTCCAAGGCGGCGACGATCAGCAGGGCCACGTCCGCGCCGTGTGCGCGGGCCTCCCACAGCTGGTAGCTCGTCACCATGAAGTCCTTGCGCAGGACCGGGACGTCGACCGCGGCCCGAACGGCGTCGAGGTCGTCGAGCGAGCCGCCGAATCGGCGCTGCTCGGTGAGCACGCTGATCACCGAGGCGCCGCCGGACTCGTAGTCGGCGGCCAGGCCGGCCGGGTCGGCGATCGCGGCGAGCGCGCCCTTGGAGGGGCTGGAGCGCTTGACCTCGGCGATGACGGCGATGCCGTCGCCGCGCAGGATGCTCTCCGCGTCGCGGGGCGCCGGCGCCTGGGCCGCGAGTTCCTTGATCTCGTCAAGGGAAACGCGGGCCTGTCGTTCGGCGAGGTCGGCGTTGACACCGTCGATGATCTCGTCGAGAACCGTCACGCCCTACATCCCCTCGTTTGTCCGGAGAACCTGCTCCCCCGGCTCTCCGATGGTATAGGCCGATTCGAACAGACCCGTCCACGCCGCACCGCCGAAGAGGTGGGGGCAGCATACGGCGTCGCACGGTGGGTTCGTGCGCACGGTCCGGCCGGCGAATCACCGGTCGTCACTGTGCGTCAGGGCGCGAGCGGGGCGCCGAACGGCAGGTCCCGGACGACCCAGAAGAGCAGCACGACCACGAGCAGGCCCCACAGCGCCCGGGGATCGGCCAACCCCCGGCGCGGCTCGCCGCGCGCGGTACGCACCGCCCAGCGCAGCCACAACAGGCCGATCAGCGGGAACAGCGCGACCGCCAGCGCGTTGTAGCCCAGCGCGGCGGACAGGTCGAGATGGGTGAGCGCGTGCACACACCGCAACCCGCCGCAGCCGGGGCAGGCCAGGCCGGTGACCACCAGATACGGACAGGGGGGATAGTGGCCGCTCTCGCGCGGATCGACCAGTCCCACCCAGGTGGTCGCGGCGGCGAGCAGGGCCAGGCTCGCGGCGGGCAGACCGAGGTTGCGCAGCCGGAAGCCGGTGCCGGGCGCGGGGCGGGCCGGGGTGGTCATCGGCCCATTGTGCCGTCGGGGTGCGCCGTCAGAGGTCACCCAGCGTGTCTTTCCAGCCGAGAAGGAAGACGCCGACCATCCAGGTGGTCCAGAAGATCACGCCGAGCAGGACCGTGCCGATGGTCCAGTTGCGGGCCCGCAACGAGGCGAGCCGGGCACCGGCCACGTCGCCGCGGTGCCAACGCTCGTTGACACTGGTCGCCGCGAGCAGCGCGGGCACACCCGCGAGGAAGCAGCAGAAGACGGTCGCCACGATCGCCCACGCGAGGTAGTTCTCCGGTGGGCCGGGCGGCGGACCGGCGGGCGGCGGCGTGGTCGGCGGCCCGTACGGCATGGCGTGCCCGAACGGCCGGGCCGGCGCGTTCCACTCCCGCGTCCGATCCGAACGCTCCTCACCGCCACCGGGAGCCCCCGGGTAGCCGTAGGCCACATTCCCCCCTCGGCGTAGCGCCGCAACGGCACGCCCACCCTAGAACAGCACCGAGCCCACCGCCGCAAACGCCGACCGGGCGAACCCACCGGCCCGACCGACGCTCGAAGCCGAATCGGCCGGGCCGGCGCTCGAGGCCGGATGGTCCGGCCCGGCCACACGCGAGGCCGAAGCCGGACGTCAGCGACGCGCGGGTGCCGCGCCCAGACCACCCATCCGCATGCCCGCACCGGCGACGCAGCCCACCAGGACCACGGCCGCACCGGCCCAGAACAACATCACATTGGCCGCGATCATCGCGACGCCGGAGATCGTGCAGCCGATCAGCGCCAGTATGGTCACGGTCCAGGCGGCGGGGGTGCTGCCGTGGTTTCCGGCTTGCGACGACATCGCTCAACTCCTTCGGCTTCACATTTCACACGCGTGGGCGCGGTTGCCGTGACGCCGTTCGGGGCGCCGCGATCACAACCGCGCGATTCTTATTGTCACCCGTCGGGAGCAGTGCTCAGCGCGTGGGGTCCTCGCCCCGGTCCAACGCGTTCCACAGGTCGGCGTTGGTGGCCGGGCCGCGCTTGGCGGCGACCGCCTTGCCCGCCGGGGCCTCGTAGCGGTTGGACATACCGGGCCAGCGCCGGCCCCGAAGCACCACGAGCAGGCCCGCGAGCAGGATCAGCACGCCGCCCACGGCCGCGAACCACGGCCAGATCGTGTGGCTCACGTCCACCGCGCGGACCCCCTCGACGGCCGCCTTGCCCGCCGCCTCGGAGTTCACCGCCGACGTGTCGCCCGCGCCCCGCACGGCCAGCACCGTGACACCGATCCCGGCCAGGGTCACCAGGGCACCGATCGCGGTCCGGCCGATCGTCCGGGTGGCGAGCACCGCGAGGCCGCCCGCGAGCCCGAGCAGGGCCAACGCGGAGGTCGCCTTGTTGATCGCGTTGCCGCTCGCGTGTACCGCGATCCGCGAGCCGTGCACCGGTGCGGTGCCCTCGGCCCAGGTGCGGCCGGCCACCGAGAGCACCAGGGCCGCGCCGACCAGGGCGAGCAGGACCGTGACGGTCAACTCGCGCCGGGCGGCCCTGCGCTCGCGCAGCGCCCGGTCCTCGACCGGCCCCGCCTCGACCGACCCCGCCTCGACGGATTGTGCCTCGCCCGGCTCCGCCGCCCGCCCCGCGGCAGCGCCCGCCGGTTCGCCGGCCGCTCGGTCGTCGGTCTCGGTGCCGGCGCGCGCTGCGCCGGCCTCGGTCCTCGCGTCGCTCATGTCACCAGCATGACCCACGCCTCGCGGCGGCCCGACCCGGGGTTCGCGGGCCTACCCGGGCCGGACGTCGTGCGCCGGTTCGAGCGTCGCCGCGATGGCCACCGCGCGCAGCACCGCGGCCGCCTTGTTGCGGCATTCCACGTCCTCGGCCTCGGGCGAGGAGTCGGCGACCACACCCGCTCCGGCCTGGACGTAGGCCACGCCGTCGCGGATCAGCGCGGTACGGATCGCGATCGCGGTGTCCAGGTCGCCGGCGAAGTCGACGTAGCCCACACAACCGCCGTACAGGCCGCGCCGGGTGGGCTCGAAGTTCTCGATGATCTCCATCGCGCGCGGCTTGGGCGCGCCGGACAGGGTGCCCGCCGGGAAGCACGCGGCGAACACGTCCAACGCGGTGCGGCCCGGGGCCAACTCGCCCACCACGGTGGACACGATGTGCATCACGTGGCTGTACCGCTCGACCGACATGAAGTCGATCACCTCGACCGTGCCGGGCGCGCAGACCCGGCCCAGGTCGTTGCGGCCCAGGTCGACGAGCATCAGGTGCTCGGCGCGTTCCTTGGGGTCGGCGAGCAACTCCTCGGCCAGGTCGGCGTCCTCGGCCGGGGTGGCGCCGCGCGGACGGGTGCCCGCGATCGGGTGCAGCATCGCGCGCCCGTCCTCGACCTTGACCAGCGCCTCGGGGCTGGAGCCGACCACGTCGAAGCCGCCCTCGGCGCCGCCGTCCGGACCCGGCAGCCGGAACAGGTACATGTACGGGCTGGGGTTGGTCGCGCGCAGGATCCGGTACACGTCCAGGGCACCGGCCTCGGTGGGCATCTCGAAGCGCTGGGACAGCACGATCTGGAACGCCTCGCCGGCCCGGATCTCCTCCTTCGCCGCCTCCACCGCCTTGCGATAGGCGGTCGAGCCCCACGGGCCGACCGCCTCGGCGACCGCGCCGCGCTCGAACGCCGCCGCGGCCAAACCGGTCGGCCGGGCCAGGTCGGCGGTCATCGCGTCCAGCCGGGCCACCGCCGCGTGATAGGCGTCGTCGACGCCGGACGCGCGGTTGTCGTGGTTGATCGCGTTGGCGATCAGCAGCACGCTGCCGTCCACGTGGTCGAGCACCGCCAGGTCGGTGGCCAGGAACATCATCAACTCGGGCACGTGCAGGTCGTCCACGGCCGAGTCCGGCAGCCGCTCCAGCCGGCGCACCACGTCGTAGCCGAGGTAGCCGACCATCCCGCCGGTCAGTGGCGGCAGTTCCAGGCCCGGGACGCCGTGCGGGGTGTGCAACGCGGCCACGGTGGCCCGGAGCACCTCCAGCGGATCGCCGTCCACCGGCACGCCCACCGGCGGGGTGCCCAGCCAGCGGGCCCGCCCGGCCGCCTCGGTGAGCACCGCCGCGCTGCGCACGCCCACGAACGAATAGCGCGACCACGAACGGCCGTTCTCGGCGGATTCGAGCAGGAAGGTGCCCGGCCGCTCGGCGGCGAGCTTGCGGTACAGGCCCACGGGGGTGTCGCCGTCGGCCAGGAAGCGCCGGGTGACGGGGATGACCCGCCGGTCGCGCGCGAGCGTCCGGAAGGTGTCGAGGTCGGGGGTGACGGTTCCGGTGGTCATGGCGTGCGCAATCTCCCGGGCGGCGAGGTCGGGCGGAGCCGGGGCCACACGGGCCCGGCACCGGCGGCGGTCAGTCGGAGACGAGCAGGACGTCCGCGTCGAAGCAGGTGCGGTCGCCGGTGTGGCACGCGGCGCCGGTCTGCTCGACCCGCACGAGCACGGCGTCGCCGTCGCAGTCGAGCGCGACCGAGCGGACCTTCTGCACGTGGCCGGAGGTGTCGCCCTTGACCCAGTACTCCTGCCGGCTGCGACTCCAGTAGGTGCATCGGCCGGTGGTCAGCGTGCGGTGCAGCGCCTCGTCGTCCATCCAGCCGACCATCAGCACCTCGCCGGTGTCGGCGGCCTGCGCCACGGCGGCGATCAGGCCGTCGGGGTCGCGCTTGAGGCGCGCGGCGATGGTCGGGTCGAGGTCGGACGGCCGCGCGGGCGGGTGGGGGGCACCGGTCATGCGCGCATTGTCGCAGACCGACGCGGGCCGCTCGGTCGGGCGTTCACAGGCCGGTACGGGCCGTACGCAGGGTCTCGATCGCGGCCGCTTCGCCCTCGATCTCGACCCGGGCCTGGTCCTTGCGGCCGAACAGGTACAGGAGCAGCTCGCCGGGGTGTCCGCTCAGCGTCACCACGGGCGTGCCCTTGTGCACGGTCTGCGCGGGTTGCCCGGTCGCGGTGTCGGTGCGGCGCAGCGCCACGCCCACCGGGACGCCGCGCAGCGCCATCCGTGCGGCGCCCCTGGCCCGCTTCCACAGGATCTCGGTGAGTTCGGGGTCCAGTTCGCGCGGTTCGGCGCCGCCGGATTGGGCCCGGCGTACGTCCTCCAGGTGGATGAAGTACTCCATCGTGTTGGCCGCCGCGTCCACGCCGGGGATGCCGAACACGGACAACTTCGGCGGGCCGTCCGCGACCTGCCGCACGCTCTGCTCGTACGGCTTGGCCGCCTGCCGCAGCCGGACCTTCTCGGTGTGGCTCGCGAGCGGCGCGAGCATGATGCCCGGCGCCGAGTCGGGGCGGTGCTCGCGGACCACCAGGTGGGCCGCGAGGTCGCGGGTGGTCCAGCCCGCGCACAGGGTCGGTGCGTCCGGGCCCAGGACGCGCAGCAGTTCGGCGAGTGCGGCGCGTTCGGTGCGAGCGTGGGATGTCGGCATGTGCCGATCCTTCGGCCCGCACCGGGCGCGGTCAAGACAACCGGGTCGCGATCCGGCGGATCGTGGCGGCGCGGGTGTCAGGGCGAGGCGGCCACCGGGGCGGAATCCTTGGGTTGATCGCTCTTCTGCTGCGCGCTCAGCCAGCGCAGCGCGTCCGGCAGCACCGCCTGCCAGGTCTTGAAGTTGTGTCCGCCGGTGGGCAGCACCAGCGTGTCCACCTTCAGCGGCGCTTTGGCCAACCGCTGGAACTCCCTGGTCTCGGGCAGGTTGGGCTCGCCGCTCTCGCTGCTGGTGAGCAGCAGGCTGACCGGCGGCATCGGCATGTTCCTCAGCCGCCACATCAGGTCGTTCTGGTTGCGGTACGCCTTGCTGCCGCCGTACAGGTCGCCGGTGTCGCCGTCCATCGGCGCGCCGTAGTCGGCGGACAGTGCGACGCCCGCGCCGATCCGGTCCGAGTTGAGCATGGCCAGCTTGGCGGCGCAGTAGCCGCCGGTGGAGTCGCCGAGCATGGCCCAGCCGCGCGCTCCGGGCGCGACCCGGTAGGCCTGGCTGATCGCCTCGGGCAGGTCCTGGCTGAAGAACATGCCCACCTGCGGTCCGCCGGGCACGTCGGTGCACTCGGTGTCGCGGTTGGCGCCGGCGCTCGGTCTCATCATCACGTAGATGGTGGGCTGGACCCGACCCGCGGCTATCTCGTTCGCGGCGAACTTGGGCAGTTCCAGACGGGTGACCAGGTTGCGCTCGTTGCCGGGGTAGCCGGTGAGCACGACCACGACGGGGAAGCGCCGGTCCTTGTACTGGGCCTGGAAGTACTGCGGCGGCAGGTACACCAGCGCCGGGGAGCCCATGCCGCTGCGCCGGCCGGCCACGTCGACCTGCATGATCTGCCCCGCGGCCTGCGGGTTCTTGCCCTGCGGGACGTCGATCGTCTCGGTCCCGTTCTCCTTGACCAGTTTGGGCACGTCGCCGGGGCCGGCGGCGCCGAAGTTCACGACGGGCTTGCCGGTGTGCCCGAGCAGGTCGTCCCAGGTCGTGTAGAAGACGAAGTAGCGGTTGCCGATCACCGCCACGGTGGCCATCAGCAACACCTGCGTGCTCAGCAGGATGCCGATCCGTCCCAGGATCGGCAGCACCCCCTGGCGGGACAACTTGGGCCAGAAGAACACGGCGGCGGCGGCTGCCGCGAACGCGACGACGCCGAGCAGGATTATCAGTTTGAGGCTGGTGAGGCCCACAGCGGCGTCCTCGGTCTGTCGATCATGGTCAGGGCACGCCCTAAAGACGCGGCCGGCCCGGGGTTCGGTTGCGTGGGCGGGGCACACTCCGGCCGGTCCGGCGGGAGCGCCCGAAACAGGGTGACATGCGGGAAAGATCCACTCCAAGCCGAGGCGCGCCGATCGATCCGGGTCGAATCGAGGGTCCGGACGGGAATCGGGACCGTCGTGGGCGCCTTGTACTTTCATTGGACAACCATCTTTGGACAACCCTGTCGGACTGCCCCGTTCGCGGCGGCCGGATTCCCGTGAAAGTGAGCCCCGTGGCGGACAAGGTCGTGCTGCGACAAGGACTGCGCGTACTCGGCGTGGCGATCCGCGAGGAACCCAGGATCTTCGCCGCCGCGGTGGGTGCGAGCGCGGTGTACGGCGTGATGACCGTCGGCTCGGCGCTGGTGCTCGGCCGGGTCACCGACGACGTGATCATCCCGGCCTTCCGGGACGGTCGGACCACGGCCGGCGCGCTGGTCGGCGCGTTCGCGGCGGTGTTCGGGATCGCGCTGCTCAAGGCGTTCGGGGTGATCGGCCGCCGGTTGTGGGCGGGCGTGATGCAGTACCGCCTTCAGGCCACCTACCGGCGCCGGGTCACCCGGCAGTACCTGCGTCTGCCGCTCGCGTGGCACCACCGCCACCCCACCGGGACGCTGCTGTCCAACGCGAACGCCGACGTCGAGGCGGCCTGGAACCCGGTCGCGCCGCTGCCGATGGCCACCGGCGTGGTGGTGATGTTGTTCGTCGCGGCGATCTCGATGGTGCTCACCGACTGGGCGCTCGCGCTGGTCGGCTTCGTGATCTTCCCGGCGATCGCCGTGCTCAACGTGATCTACCAGCGCAAGCAGGGTCCGCTGGCGATGCGCGCGCAGGAGTTGCGCGCCGACGTCGCCGAGATCGCGCACGAAAGCTTCGACGGTGCGCTGGTGGTCAAGACGCTGGGTCGGGAGACCGAGGAGACCACCCGCTTCGCCGCCGCCTCGCGCGAGTTGGCCGACGCGAACATCGCGGTGGGCCGGGTCCGGGCCCTGTTCGACCCGATGTTGGAGGCGCTGCCGAGCTTCGGTGTGCTGCTGGTGCTCGTGGTCGGCACGGTGCGGGTCTCGCACGGGAACCTGGCTCCCGGTGATCTGGTGCAGGTGGCCTACCTGTTCACCCTGTTGGCCTTCCCGGTCCGGGCGATCGGCTGGCTGCTGGGCGACATGCCGCGCTCGGTGGTCGGTTTCGACCGGGTCAAGGGGGTGCTGGACGCGGAGGGCGAGCACGCCTACGGCACGATCGCGGGCGGCAACTCCGCGGCCGGTCCGGCCCGTCTGGAGGCCCGCGCGGTGCGCTTCGGCTACACCGACGACACCGACGTGCTGCACGACGTGGCCTTCGACGTCGAGCCCGGGCGCACCATCGCGATCGTCGGGCCGACCGGCTCCGGCAAGTCCACGCTGGTGTCGCTGCTGGTGCGCCTGGTCGATCCGCTCGACGGCGGGGTCCTGCTGGACGGCACCGACCTGCGCGACTATCGGCGCGGCGGGGTCGCGGCCACCGCCGCGCTGGTCCCGCAGCAGGCGTTCCTGTTCGACGACAGCGTGCGCGACAACATCACCCTGGGTCTGGACCTGGACGACGCGGCGGTGCACGAGGCGCTGCGGATCGCCCAGGCCGACTTCGTGACCGCGCTGCCCGAGGGCCTGGACACCCAGGTGGGCGAACGCGGGACCACGCTCTCCGGTGGGCAGCGCCAGCGGATCGCGCTGGCCCGGGCGCTGGTGCGCCGGCCGCGCCTGCTGGTCCTGGACGACGCGACCTCGGCCGTGGACCCGCGGGTGGAGGCGGCCATCCTGCACGGGCTGCGCGACGCGGGACCGGCGACCGTGGTCGTGGTCGCCTACCGCAAGGCCACCATCGCGCTCGCCGACGAGGTGATCTACGTCGAGGCCGGCCGGGTGCTCGATCGCGGCCCGCATCACGAGCTGTTGGACCGCTCGGTGGGCTACCGCCGGCTGGTCAACGCCTACGAGCGGGCCGCGCGCGAGGGCGTGGACGAGGACATCGACATCGACGTCAGCGAGGCCGAGGAGGCCACGGCTTCATGAGTATCGCCACCGTCGTGCGCAAGGCGCCCGAGCCGAACCAAAAACCCGGGTCGCGCATCGGCGCCGACCCCGACTCCGTCGGGCCCGCCGAGTCCGGCCTCGCCGTGCTGCGCCGCGGCCTGCGCATGACCCCGGAGTTCACCGAGGGCCTGATCGTCACGCTGCTGCTCGCCGTGGTCGGCACGGCCGGGCGGATCGTGGTGCCGCTGGCCGTGCAGCAGACCATCGACCGCGGGCTGCGCGCCGACGCCGGTCCCGACCTGACCGTGGTGCGCACGATGGCCGCGGTCGCGGCACTCGCGGTGGTGGTCACCGCGGTGTCCGCGTACGCGATGAACGTGCGCCTGTACCGCACCAGCGAGCGCGGCCTGTCCACCCTGCGGGTGGCCGCGTTCCGGCACATCCACGACCTGTCCACGCTGCACCAGCAGTCCGAGAAGCGTGGCTCGCTGGTCTCGCGGGTGACCGGCGACGTGGACACGATCAGCCGGTTCATCCAGTTCGGCGGTCTGTTGCTGATCGTCAGCGTCGGGCAGATCGCGCTGGTGACGGTGCTGATGTTCGTCTACTCGTGGCAGCTCACGCTGTTGGTGTGGGTGTGCTTCGCGCCGCTGTACTTCTTCATGCGGGCGGTGCAAAAGCGCATCGCCGCGGCCTACTCGCACGTACGGGTGGCCATGGGCCGGATGCTCGGCGCCATCGCGGAGCCGGTCGTGGGCGCCGCGATCGTGCGTGCGCACGGCATCGAGGAGCGCACCGCGCATCGCATCGACGAGTCGGTGAACGCGCACCGGGACGCGCAGACCCGCGCCCAGCTGTTCGTCGCGCTGACCTTCCCGATGGGCGAGTTCGTGGTCGGCCTGGCCAACGGGCTCGTGGTCGTGGTGGGCGTGTGGTTGGGCATCGACGGGCAGCTCAGCGTCGGCGAACTGGTCGCCTTCCTGTTCCTGGTCACGCTGTTCGTGGGCCCGGTACAGATGGGCGTGGAGATCCTCAACGAGGCGCAGAACGCGCTCGCGGGTTGGCGTCGGGTGCTGGAGGTGCTGGACGCGGAGCCGGACATCGCCGACCCGGGCGAGGCGGGCGAGGTGCTCCCGCGCGGCCCGGTCGAGGTCGCGTTCGACCACGTCTCGTACGGCTATCCCGGCGGGCCGCGGATCCTGCACGACGTGGACGTGACGCTCGCGCCCAGGACCCGGGTCGCGGTGGTCGGCGAGACCGGTTCGGGCAAGACCACGTTCGCCAAGCTGCTGACCCGGCTGGTCGATCCGGACGAGGGCCGGGTGCTCCTGGACGGCGTCGAACTGCCCCGGGTGCGCTTCTCGTCGCTGCGTGCCCGGGTGGTGATGGTGCCGCAGGAGGGCTTCCTGTTCGACGCCACGCTGCGCGAGAACGTGCGGTACGGCCGGCCGGACGCGGACGACGCGGCCATTCGCACCGCGTTCACCGATCTGGGCCTGGCCGACTGGCTGGCCGGGCTGGCCGCGGGCCTGGACACTCCGGTGGGGCAGCGCGGCGAGTCGTTGTCGGCGGGCGAGCGGCAGTTGGTCGCGCTGGTGCGGGCCTACATTGCCGACCCGGACCTGCTGGTCCTGGACGAGGCGACGTCGGCCGTCGACCCGGCCACCGAGGTGCGGATCGGGCGGGCCCTGGACGGGCTGACCCGGGGCCGCACCGCGGTGTTCATCGCGCACCGGATGTCCACCGCCGAATCGGCCGACGAGGTGCTCGTGTTCGACGCCGGAAAGCTGGTCGAGCGCGGCCCGCACACCCGCCTGGTCGCGGCCGGCGGGATCTATGCGCGGCTGCATGCCTCGTGGATGGCGCAGCAGAAGACGGCCCCTCGCTGAACCGACCCGCGGCCGGTCGTCCTCGAACGCCGGACGGGCCGATTCCGGCTCGTCCGACGTTCGAGGACGTTTCCCGTACCGGTCGCTATTTCAGCGGTGCCGTCAGCTTCTTGGTCTCGTCCGTGTAGGAGACCAGGCACTGGACCTCGCGGTCGCCGCCGCTCCAGCCGGATTCCTTCGGATAGATGTACAACCAGGTCAGCTCGTCGGCCTGCGGTTGCCGAGCGATCACCGGCTCGGCGATCGGCTTGCACACCGCGGACGCCTTCGTGTCCATCTCCGCGTCGCCGGGCCAGGTGCCGTCCGGCAGCGCGACGTTCTTGACGTGCTGGCCGTCGTGCGGGCTCGTGCACGCGACCTTGTTCACGTCCGTGCTGCCCGTGACGAACGCGATGCAGTCGCCCGGGCTGAGCGGGACCTTCTTGACCGCGACGCTGCCGTTGGAGTTGGTGGCCACCGGAGTTCCGGGAGGCTCCGTGCTCGGCGGCTCGGTGGAGGGCGGCTCCGGCGAGTCCGTGGTCGGCTCCGGGACGGTCGGCGGTGCGCTGGTGGTGGACTCGGCCGTGGTGTCCGCCGGGCCCGCCTTGTCGTCCTTCTTGTCGTCCCCGCCCAGGCTCAGCACCAGGGCGATCACGCCGCCTGCGATGACCAGGGCGACGACCACCACGATCGCGACCACACGTCCGCTCCCGCGGCCGCCGGACGGGCCGCCGGGGCCGCCCGGGCCGTAGGGAGGAGGGCCGCCGTAGGGCGGACCACCGCCGTACGGCGGGCCGCCGCCTCCGTACGGCGGGCCGCCGATCGTCGGGCCGTCGTAGGGCGGGTTCGCCGGGGGTGGCCCTGCGGCCGGTGGGCCCGCGGGTCCGCCGGGATAGCCCCCGGCTCCTCCGCCGTACCCTCCCCCGCCGTAGCCGCCGCCTTGATTACCGCCGGGATATCCGCCGGGAGTGCTCATCGGATCGATCCCTCCCCCAAGGGCCGAGCGCCCGGGTCAGCGCAGTGGCTTGGTGAGTGTCTGCCCCGACTTGTACTTCGCGATGCAGGTCACCTTGCGGCGGCCGATGTCCCACCCCGGCTGCTTGGGGTAGGTGTAGGTGAAGGTGAACTGCGAGGCGTCGGACCGTCCGCCGACCGCCGTATTCATCGCCGGGGTGCACTTCGACTCGGTCTGATCCGTGATCGAGGCCTCACCCGGGTAGGTGCTGCCGCTCAGCTCGAAGGTCATGATGACCTCGCCGTTGTGCGTGCTGGTGCAGGACTTCTTGTCGATGGTGCCCGAGGTGGTGTCCAGGGTGACGCAGTCGCCCTTGGACAGGTCCACGTACTGCACCTCGGAGGGCAGGTCCGGGTCCGCCGTGCCGGACGCGGTGGTCCGGGGCGTGGTCGGACGCGAGGTGGTCGGGCGCGTGGTGGGCGGCGCACTCGCGCTCGCACTGCTCGACGGCGAGGAACTCGCCGAGCCGGTCGCGCTGTTCGTGGGAGAGGCGGTCTTGTCCTTCTTGTCGTCGCCGCCCAGCACCACCACCAGCGTGGCGATGATGCCGCCGACCACGACGATCGCGGCGATCACCACGGCGATCAGCGGGCCCTTGCCGGAGCCGCCCTGGTTGGGCCCCGGCGGCATGCCGCCGCCGTAGCCTCCGCCGCCGTAGTTGCCGGGATACTGCGGTCCGCCGCCGGCCCCCGGGTATTGCGGGGAGCCGCCGTACGGGCTCTGCGGCGGCGGATACTGCCCACCGCCCTGCGGATACTGCTGGCCGCCCTGCGGGTACTGCTGCCCCGGGTACGGCTGATTGCTCGGATAACCCTGGCCTGGCTGCTGTCCATAGCCGGGGTAGCCACCCTGTCCGGGTGATGGCGGCGTCGTCATGTGCCTAGCCTGCCTGATCGGGTGAAGCCACCGCTCGACCGGGCCCAACTACTTGACTCCGAGTCAGATGATCGTTGTGGGACCGGAATCCTTCCGTGACCCGATTTCACCTCCACCGGCCGGGGACCGCCGGCGAAACGGTCCGCTCACCACGGCCACGAGCACCCCCACGAGCATCGCGCCGGCGCCCGCGGCGAACACCGTCGAGGGTCCGTGGGCCGAGGCGACGAGGCCGCCGACGGGGTACAACAGCGGGATCAGGCCGACCCCGACCAGCATCTGGATCGCGGTGACCCGGCCCAGCGCGCCGGGTGCGCAGGCGGTCTGCACGAGGGCGTTCCCGGAGCCGCCGACCACGCCGGTGGCGATGCCCAGCACCGCCGCGCAGGCCACCCCGACCCCGATCCGGGACGCGTAGCCCAGGCCGACCAGGCTCGTGGCCATCACCGACATGCCCACCGGCAGCAGGAGTCCGGGACGCGGCACCCGGCCGGCAACGGTCAGTCCCAGGGCGCCGATCGCCGCGCCGATCCCCCACGCGCCCAGCACCAGGCCCATCCCGCCCGGCCCCCAGCCCGCGTCGTCGGCGAGCAGCACGATGCCGATGTTCATCGGGATGGCGAAGCCCGCCTCCATCAGCGCGGTGACCACCAACAGCGGGCGCAACACTGGATGCCGAGCCACGTAGCGCAGGCCCTCCCACAGGCCCGACTCGGGCTCCTCGACGCCCGTTTCGGCCTCCGGAAGGGGCCCCGGGCGAAGTCGCCACAGCAGCACGAGGGAGAGCGCGAACAGGGCCGCGTCGAGCAGGAAGGCCGACTCGGCGTCGCCCCATGCCAGCGCCGCACCGCCGATCGGCGCGGACACCACCGTGGCCACCCGCTGGGACACCGAGCGCATCCCCTGCACCCGGACCAGTTGGGTGCGCGTGGTCAGCCGCACCGGCAACGCGCCGACGGCGGGCATGAACAACGCGTCCACCGCGCCGAACACCAGCGCGATCGCCACCAGCAGCCAGATCGCCGGACTGCTCGCCGCGACCGCGAGCGCGGCCACCAGCATCACCACGCAGCGCACCAGGTCGCTGCCGATCACCACCCGGCGCGGTCCGTACCGGTCCACGATCGCACCGCCCGGCAACATCAGCAGGGCCCGCGGCAGCGACCCGGCGGCCAGCACCAGACCGGCCTGCGTGGCGTCGCCGCTGCGCACCGCGGTCCACGACAGCGCGAGGAACCAGACCTGATCACCGATCAGGGACGCGGTGTAGGCGCCGAGCCAGGCCAGTACGCGCGGGTCGCGATGGGCGAGCCGCGCGGGCGCGGCGGCGGTGCTCGTGACGGCCATGGTCGTCCCCGTTCCGATGACGTGATCTGCGTGTGCTGCGCCTGGTGCACGCGAACCGTGCGGTCGTGGTGCGCGGGAGGTGCCGGCGGCTCCGGGTCCCTCACATGCGGAACGGGAAGCCGCGGTAGTAGATCTCCACGTGCTCGGCGCCGGGGCTCTCCCGGTTCCGGTAGCCGTCCACGAGTTCCCCGATGGCGCCCGCCAGTTCGCGCAGTTCGGCGGCGGTCAGCCGGAGCGTGGGTGCGCCGCTGAAGGCCGCTCCCGACCACTCCGCGCCCCAGGACTCCATCTCGTCCAGGAAGCGCCGGTAGCGGTCCTCGGACTGCGAACCCAGCACCCGAGCGATGCTCGCGGAGAGGTCCCGGCCGACCCGGTCCTCGGCGAAGTCGCCCAACGAGAAGGTGAGGTCCTCGACCACCTTCCACCAGCGCTCGCGCCCGTCCTCGGCGTGCTCGGGGTCCTCGACCACGAAGCCGTGTCCGGCCAGCGTGCGCACGTGGTAGCTGACCAGCGCCGGGGTCGCGTCGACCCGCTTGGCCAGCATCGACGCGGTGGCCGGACCGCCGGCGTGCAGCATCCGCAACACCGTGATCCGCAGCGGGTGGGTGAACACCTTGAGCGTCTGTACGTCCCTGATCATCCGGCGCACCGGCGGCTGCTCGCTCATGGCCTCATCCTAGATTCGAAAATATGCTTTCGCAATAAGTCTTTCGCAAGAAGGCCTTCGCATTCGCCGACGAAAAAGCCGACCGCGGGTGCGGTCGGCTTCCTCGGGCAAGCGCTCGGGCGCGGGCACTCAGCGGATCGGCTGCCCCGCCGCCCGCAACACGTCCTTGACCTGCGGAATCCGCAACATCCCGAAGTGGAACACGCTGGCCGCGAGCACCGCGTCCGCACCCGCCTCCACGGCCGGCACGAAGTGTTCCGGCGCACCCGCGCCGCCGGAGGCGATCACCGGGATGCCCACCTCGGCCCGGACCAGTCGGATCAGCTCCAGGTCGTAGCCGTCCTTGGTGCCGTCCGCGTCCATCGAGTTGAGCAGGATCTCGCCCGCACCCAGCTCGGCCGCCCTCGCGGCCCACTCGACCGCGTCGATGCCGGTGCCGGTGCGCCCGCCGTGCGTGGTCACCTCGAAGCCCGAAGTGCCGTCCCGGCGGCGGCGCGCGTCCACCGAGAGCACCAGCACCTGCGATCCGAACCGGTCCGCGATCTCGGCGATCAGCTCGGGGCGCTGGATGGCCGCGGTGTTCACGCCCACCTTGTCCGCGCCCGCGCGCAGCAGCTTGTCCACGTCCTCGACCGCGCGCACCCCGCCGCCGACGGTGAGCGGGATGAACACCTGCTCGGCGGTGCGCCGCACCACGTCGTAGGTGGTCTCGCGGTTGCCCGAGGACGCGGTGATGTCGAGGAAGACCAGTTCGTCCGCGCCCTCGGCGTCGTACACCCGGGCCATCTCGACCGGGTCGCCCGCGTCCCGCAGGTTCTGGAAGTTGACGCCCTTGACCACCCGGCCGGCGTCCACGTCCAGACAGGGGATCACCCGTACGGCCAGGGTCACGAGGTCCTCCCCCGGTACGCGTCGACCTCGACCTCGACCAGCATCCGCGAGTCGATCAGGCCGGCCACCACGACCATCGTCGCGGCGGGTGGGGATTCGGCGAACAACTCGCCGTGCGCGCGGCCCACGTCGTCCGCGTCGCGGGCGTGCGTGATGAACATCCGGGTGCGCACCACGTCCGCCGGGCCCAGCCCGAAGTGCTCCAGCGCGTCCAACGCGATCCGGAACGCCGCGAGTGTCTGGTGGTGCGGGTCGCCCTCGTGCGCGAGGTTGCCCTCGACGATCGCGGTACAGCCCGACACGTGTACGTATTCGCCGACCGCGACGGCGCGCGAGTAGCCGAAGGACTCCTCCCACCGCCCGCCCGACGAATATCGCTCGATGTTGCCCGAGTTGTCGCTTCCCGTCACCGGGACACCGCCTCCAACGCCTCTTCGAGGGTGAACGCCTGGGCGTACAGCGCCTTGCCGACGATCGAGCCTTCCACACCCAGCGGCACCAGTTCGGCGATGGCACGCAGATCCGCCAGCGAGGAGACCCCGCCCGAGGCCACCACCGGGCGGTCCGTGGCCGCGCACACGTCCCGCAGCAGCTGCAGGTTCGGGCCGGTCAGCGTGCCGTCCTTGTTCACGTCGGTGACCACGTAGCGCGCGCAGCCGTCCGCGTCCAGGCGGGCCAGCGTCTCGAACAGCTCGCCGCCCTCGCGGGTCCAGCCGCGCCCGGCCAGCGTGGTGCCGCGCACGTCCAGGCCGACCGCGATCCGGTCCCCGTACCGGGCGATCGCCGAGCGCACCCAGTCCGGCGACTCCAGCGCCGCGGTGCCCAGGTTGACCCGCCGGCAGCCGGTGGACAGCGCCGCCTCCAGCGAGGCGTCGTCGCGGATGCCGCCGGACAGCTCGACCCGGACGTCGAGCCGGCCGACCACGTCGGCGAGCAGTTCGCGGTTGCTGCCCTTGCCGAACGCGGCGTCCAGGTCGACCAGGTGGATCCACTCGGCGCCGGCGCTCTGCCAGGCCAGCGCGGCGGCCAGCGGGTCGCCGTAGGAGGTTTCCGACCCGGCCTCGCCCTTGACCAGGCGCACGGCCTGGCCGTCGGCGACGTCGACGGCGGGCAGCAGTTCGAGGCGGTGGGTCTGCGTCATGGCGGTTGCGATCCTCAACTGTTCGTAACGGACGGTGCGTTCACGGGCGCGACGGAACGTGGCGGGTGGGGCCGGGAGGCGGGACCGCCCGGGCGCGGCTACAGGGTCGCGAGCCAGTTGCGCAGCAGTTGCGCGCCGGCCTCGCCGGACTTCTCCGGGTGGAACTGGGTGGCACTGAGTGCGCCGTTCTCGACGGCGGCCACGAACGGCGTGCCGTGCGTGCTCCAGGTGACGTCCGGCGGAATGTGCGGGCCGTCCTGGACCACCGGCATCTCCCACGTGCGCACCGCGTAGGAGTGCACGAAGTAGTACCGCGTGTCGGCGTCGGCGCCCTCGAACAGCACGCTGGTCGCCGGTGCCTCGACGGTGTTCCAGCCCATGTGCGGCACCACCGGCGCGGCCAGCCGCTCGACCGTGCCGGGCCACTGCGCGCAGCCCTCGGTGGCCACGCCGTGCTCGACGCCGCGCGCGAACAGGATCTGCATCCCGACGCAGATGCCCAGCACCGGCCGGCCGCCGGCGAGCCGCTTGTCCACGATGGTGTCGCCGCGGACCGCCTTGAGGCCCTCCATGCACGCGGCGAACGCGCCGACGCCGGGCACCAGGAGTCCGTCGGCGTTCAGCGCGGCCTTGTGGTCGGCGCTGATCTCGACGTCGGCGCCGGCGTGCGCGAGCGCCCGCTCGGCCGAGCGCACGTTCCCGAAGCCGTAGTCGAGGACGATGACCTTCTTGGGCACGTGCCTATCCGATCTTCAGGACGCCGGCCGCGATCGAGAAGAACGCGCCGACGGCGAGCAGGGCGATCACACTCTTGGGCAGTCCCTGCTTGACGAACGAGATGCACCCGCCGACCAGGAAGAGCCCGAACACGATCAGGACCATCGCCCCGGTGCTCACAGCGCGCCCTTGGTGGAGGGGATCACGCCGGCCCGGCGCGGGTCGAGCACGCACGCGTCGGACAGCGCCCGGGCCAGCGCCTTGAACTGGGCCTCCACGATGTGGTGCGCGTTGCGCCCGTAGGGCACGTGCACGTGCAGGCAGATCTGCGCCTGGGCGACGAACGACTCCAGGATGTGCCGGGTCATCGTGGTGTCGTAGTCCGGACCGATCATCGGCGCGATACCGGCCGGCTCCGAGTGCACCAGGTACGGCCGACCGGACAGGTCGACGGTGACCTGCGCGAGCGCCTCGTCCAGCGGCACGGACGCGTCCGCGAACCGGCGGATGCCCTTCTTGTCGCCGAGCGCCTGGCGAAACGCGGCACCGAGCGCGAGCGCGGTGTCCTCGATCGTGTGGTGCGCGTCGATGTGCAGGTCGCCGCGGGTCTTGACGGTCAGGTCGAACAGGCCGTGCTTGCCGAGCTGGTCGAGCATGTGGTCGAAGAAGCCGACGCCGGTCGCGACGTCGACCTTCCCCGAGCCGTCGAGGTCGATCCCGACCTCGACGGAGGTTTCCTTCGTCGCGCGTTCGACGCGACCGGTTCTTGCCATGACGGTGATTCCGACTTTCTCTCAGTCCTTCAGGACGTGACGCATCGCATCCAGGAAGGCCGTGTTCTCGGCGTCCGTGCCGGCGGTCACGCGCAGCATGCCGGGGACCCCGTTGTCGCGGACCAGGACCCCGTGTTCGAGAATCCTCGCCCAGACCGCGTGCGGGTCCTCGAACCGGCCGAACTGCACGAAGTTGGCGTCCGAGTCGGTCACCTCGCAGCCCAGCGCGCGCAGTTCGACGACCAGCCGGTCGCGCTGCCCCTTGAGCTCGCGGACGTAGCCGAGCAGGGTGTCCTCGAACTCCAGACAAGCCAGCGCGGTGGCCTGGTTGACCGCCGACAGGTGGTAGGGCAGGCGCACCAGCTGGACCGCGTCCACCACGGCCGCGTCCGCCGCCAGGTAGCCCAGCCGCAGCCCGGCCGCCCCGAACGCCTTGGACATCGTGCGGGTGATCACCAGATGCGGCCGGCCGACGAGCAGCGGCAGCAGCGAGTCGGTGTGCGCGAACTCGACGTACGCCTCGTCCACGACCACCAGCGACGGCCGGGCGGCCTGCGCGGCGTCGTAGACCCGCTCGACCACCTCGCGGGCCAGCGCGGTGCCGGTCGGGTTGTTCGGCGAGCACAGGAAGACCACGTTGGGCCGGTGCTCGGCGATCCGCGCCAGCGCCTCGTCGAGGTCGATCCGGTAGTCCCCGTCCCGCATGCCGGAGATCCACCCGGTACCGGTGCCGCGCGCGATCAGCGCGTGCATGGAATAGGACGGGTCGAAGCCCAGCGCGGTGCGTCCCGGGCCACCGAACGCCTGGAGCAGTTGCTGGAGCACCTCGTTGGAGCCGTTGGCCGCCCACACCCGGTCCGCGGTCAGCGGGTGGCCGCCGGTCCGGGAGAGGTATCCGGCGAGCGCGGTGCGCAGCTCGACCGCGTCCCGGTCCGGGTAGCGGTTCAGGTCGCGCGCGGCGACGGCGACCCGCTCGGCGATCCGGGCCACCAGGGCGTCCGGGAGCGGATACGGGTTCTCGTTCGTGTTCAGCCGGACCGGGACGTTCAACTGCGGTGCGCCGTACGGCGACTGACCGCGCAGTTCGTCCCGGATCGGCAGGCTGTCCAGGTCGGTCATCGGCCCTCCTCCCAGGCGGCGAGACCGGCCAGCTCGCCCGTCCCGAACCGGGCCCGCACCGCCTCGCCGTGCGCGGGCAGGTCCTCCGCGTCGGCGAGCACGCTCACGTGCTCGGCGACGTCGGCCAGCGCCGCGCGCGAGTAGTCCACGACGTGGATGCCGCGCAGGAAGGACTGCACGGACAGGCCCGAGGAGTGGCATGCGCAACCGCCGGTGGGCAGCACGTGGTTGGACCCGGCGCAGTAGTCGCCGAGCGAGACCGGCGCGAACGCGCCGACGAAGATCGCGCCCGCGTTGTGCACGCGCGCGGCGACCCCGGCCGCATCCGCGGTCTGGATCTCCAGGTGCTCGGCGCCGTACGCGTCCACCACTCGCAGGCCGTCGTCCACCGAGTCGACCAGCACGATGCCGGACTGCCGGCCGGCCAGCGCCTCGGTGACCCGCTCGCGGTGCCGGGTGGCGTCCACCCGACGCTTGAGCTCCGCGACCACCGCGTCGGCCAGCGCCTCCGAGTCGGTGACCAGGATCGACGCGGCCAGCGTGTCGTGCTCGGCCTGGCTGATCAGGTCGGCCGCGACGTGCCCGGCGTCCGCGGTGGCGTCGGCGAGCACGGCGATCTCGGTCGGGCCGGCCTCGGCGTCGATCCCGATCCGGCCCTTGAGCAGCCGCTTGGCGGCGGCGACGTAGATGTTGCCGGGACCGGTGACCAGGCGCACCGGCGCACACGAGCCCGCGCCGTACGCGAACATCGCGACCGCCTGGGCGCCGCCGACCGCGTACACCTCGTCCACCCCGAGCAGCGCGCACGCGGCCAGGATGGTCGGGTGCGGCAGCCCGCCGAAGTCGGCCTGCGGCGGCGAGGCGATCGCCATCGAGGCGACGCCGGCCTCCTGCGCGGGGACCACGTTCATGATCACCGAGGACGGGTAGACGGCCTTGCCGCCCGGTACGTACAGCCCGACCCGCTCGACCGGGACCCACCGCTCGGTGACCGTGCCGCCCGGCACGACCTGCACGGTGACGTCGCGCCTGCGCTGCTCGCGGTGCACGAGCCGGGCCCGGTGGATGGACTCCTCCAGGGCCGCGCGCACCTTGGGCGCGAGGGTGTCCAGCGCCGCGGCGATCGCCTCGGTGGGCACCCGGATGTCGGTCAGTCGCACACCGTCGAAGCGCTCGGTGATCTCGATCAGCGCCTCGACGCCGCGATGACGCACGTCCTCGCAGATCGGGCGCACCTTCTCCAGGGCCGCCTCGACGTCGAGTTCGGCTCGGGGCAACACGTCGCGCAGTGCGGCGGGGCTGTCCAGGACAGCCCGCGAGGCGGGACCGCGCAGGTCGATACGGGAGATCACCTGCCCCAGTGTAGAGACGGCCCGGACGAAGCCGTCCCTGTGTGTCGGACAGTGAGACACGCGATCATGGGCGGGACGAAACAGCCTTCCAGTGTCGGGGGACCACGGATGAGCACACCGCCGGGGCATCTGAGCGCGACCGAGATACGCGTGTGGGAGGCGTATCGGCGGGGCGAACGACTGGATCTGGGCACGGGCGTGCCGGCGGACGACGATCCGCGTCTGGGCGCGGCCTGGGGGCCGGACCGCACGGTCCGGGCCCAGGTGCTCGCGCAGGTGCTGCTCCAGCCGCCGGAGGCCGAACCCGGGCACAGCACCGCGCTGCGGATCACCGGGGCCCGGATCGTGGGCGCGCTGGAGTTGGGCGGCGCGCGCCTGGACGTCTACCTCTCGATGATCGGCTGCCGCTTCGAGGACCCGATCGTGCTGAACGTGGCCTCCACCCGGACGATCAACCTGCGCGACTGCGTGCTCGCCGCGCTGCACGGACGCAACATGCGGGTGGACGGCGACCTGGTGTTGCGGCACTGCGAGGTGGCGGGCGGCGTGCGGATCCTGGACTCGCGGGTGGACAACGACCTGCGGATGGACGACTGCGTGATCGGGCCGGACCCGCGCGGCGGCGCGTTGCACGCCAACGGTCTCCAGGTGGGCGCGGACGCGTCGCTGGACAACACCGTCTTCGCCGGGCAGGTGAGCCTGTACGGCGGTCGATTCGGCGGTCGGGTGACCCTGTACGGCTCGACGGTGGAGCGCCCGGGGCAGTTGGCCATGGATCTCGGCCGGATCACGATCGAGCACTCGCTGCACCTGAGTGTGGGATTCACCGCGACCGGCTCGATCCGGATGAACGACGCCCGCGTGGGCGGCGGCATCGTGCTCAGCCGGGCGCTGGTGTGTGCGAACCCGGGCGAGCAGTTGACCATGTGGCGGGTGGTCGCGGACGGCCTGCACATGGCGCTGTCCCGGCCCCCGTGCGGGCGGATCGTGCTGGCCAACGCGACGATCGGCACCTTGACCGACGCGCCGGACACCTGGCCCGCGCCCGGTGACCTGGTGCTGGCCGGGACCCGGTACACGGTGCTGCGCTCCGAGGTGGCGGTGAGCGTGCGCCGGCGGATCGACTGGGTCGAGCGCGGCACCCCGGAGTACACCCCGCAGCCCTACGACCAACTCGCCGGCGCCTACCGCGCGGCCGGCGAGGACGAGCACGCCCGCTCCGTGCTGCTCGCCAAGCAGCGGCGCCGGCGCGCCGGGCTGGGCCCGGCGGGTCGGCTGTGGGGCCACGTGCAGGACGCGGCGATCGGCTACGGCTACCGCCCGGCGCGGGCCCTGGGCTGGTTGGTCGCGCTGGTCGCGGTCGGCACGGCGGTGTTCGCGGCCGACCCGCCCGCACCGCTGAAGGCCGGCGAGGCGCCGCACTGGAATCCGTTCTGGTACACCCTGGACCTGTTGCTGCCGGTGGTGACGCTCGGTCAGGACAGCGCGTGGAAGCCGACCGGGGTGGGCCAGTGGCTCGCCTACACGCTGATCCTGCTCGGCTGGGTGCTCGCCGGTGCCGCCGCCGCGGGCGCCGGTCGGGTGCTCAACCGCGCTTGAGATCAATGGTCGACGCGGTCCGGCGGTCAGGCCCTACTCTTGGTCACCGTGACCGACCGGCTTCCGCTCTTCCCGCTCAACTCGGTGCTCTACCCGGGTCTGGTGCTGCCCCTGCACATCTTCGAGGAGCGGTACCGCACGCTGGTCCGGGACCTGGAGGTGCTGCCCCAGGCGGAGCAGCGGTTCGGCGTGGTCGCGCTGCGCACCGGCCGCGAGGTCGGCGACATCCAGGGCGATCCGCTGGAGATCCTGCATCCGGTGGGCTGTACCGCCGAGATCGCCACGATCAAGACGCACGAGGACGGCCGCTACGACCTGGTGGCCACCGGGGCGACCCGGTTCCGGCTGGTGTCCGTGGACGACTCGGGTCCCTACCTGTACGCCGAGGTGGAATACCTGGAGGACCCGCCCGGCGAGCGGGCCGACGTGCTCGGCCTGGCCGCGACCCGGGCGTTCGCCGAGTATCAGCGCCGGTTGCTCTCGGCCCAGCAGCGCACCCCGATGAGCCTGCCCGAGCTGCCCGACGACCCGGTGGTGCTGTCCTATCTGGTGGCCGCCGCGGTGGTGCTGGACCCGCACGACAAGCAGCGGCTCCTGGAGGCCGAGGACGCCACCGTGCGGCTGACCGCGGAGGTCGAGCTGCTGCGTCGGGAGGCGGCGCTGCTGGACCATCTGCCGTCGCTGCCCGCCGTCGAACTGCTGCGGCAGAGCATCGAACCCAACTGACCAGCGATCGAGGGGCCGCCGAGATGGCGAAGAGCAGGGCCAAGGGTGGGCAGGGCACGCCGGCGACGGTCGCACTGACCCGCGCGGGGATCACGTACACGGTGCACGCGTACACCCACGACCCGGACGCGGCGTCCTACGGCGAGGAGGCCGTCACGGTGCTCGGTGTCCCGGCCGAGCGGGTGTTCAAGACGCTGCTGGCGGACGTGGACGGCACGCTGACGGTCGCGGTGGTCCCGGTGGCGGGCCGACTCGACCTGAAGGCCCTCGCGGCGGCGGTCGGCGGCAAGCGCGCGGCAATGGCCGACCCCGCGGCGGCCGAACGGGCCACCGGCTACGTACTGGGCGGAATCAGCCCCCTGGGCCAAAAGCGCCGGCACCCCACGGTCGTCGACGAATCCGCCCGCACCCACCCGACGATCTACATCTCCGCCGGCCGCCGCGGCCTCGAAATCGAACTAGCCCCCACCGACCTGATCCACCAAACCCAAGCCACCACAGCACCCCTCAGCCGAACCTGACCCCCACCCAGCCGAACCCCTCAGCCCGTGCGGCGCTTGAGCACACCCAGCCCCGCCGGCGTTTGAGGCGAACCCAGCCCGACCGACACCCGAGGCCGGCCAAAACCCTCAGCCCGGCCGGCGCTTGAGGCCAACCCAGCCCGACCGGCACCCGAAGTCAGCCAAAACCCCTCAGCCCGTGCGGCGCCTGAGCACACCCAGCCCCGCCGGCGTTTGAGGCGAACCCAGCCCGACCGACACCCAAGGTCAGCCAAAACCCTCAGCCCGGCCGGCGCTTGAGGCCAACCCAGCCCGACCGACACCCAAGGTCAGCCAAAACCCTCAGCCCGGCCGGCGCTTGAGGCCACTCAGCCCGTGCGGCGCCTGAGCACACCCAGCCCCGCCGGCGCTTGAGGCGAACCCAGCCCGTGCGGCGCCTGAAGCACACCAGCCCGGCCGGCGCTTGAGGCCAACCCAGCCCCGCCCAACCGAGTGCGTCACCCCTCCTCCCGCCCCCGCTTCGTCAAATCGACCGGAGGAGAAGCCGGTTGCTGCTGCGCCCACGGCAACTCTTGCCCCGGCTGCCACCCATACGGCCCCGCCGTCGACTCCTTGTCCGCCGGAGCGAACCCCGCGGACAGACCGAGGAAGATCACCATCGACGCGATCGGCCACAACAACAGCACGCCCTTGGCCTTGAGATCGAGCGGCTGGTCGAACCGCTTGCCCAGCCCGATCCGCTTCACCTGCTCCATGATCCCGTCCGGGCCCAACCGCACGCCGATCTTGAACGCCAGGTACGACCCGGCCAGCCCGCCGACCGTCAGCGCGAGCGCCGTCGCCACTCCCTGGCGGCGAAAGCGCCAGAACGCCGGAGGTGCGAGCACGATGCCCGCAACCACACCGCACACCGCGAACCAGCCGTCCAGCGCGATCGAGGTCTCGGTCTCGGGCGAGGTCTGGAAGACCCCCTCCTTCGTCGCGAGCAGCGGTACGCGCGGCGTCACCTGCTCCCAGACCACGCCCACGATCGCGCCCACGACCAGGCACGCCGCAACCACGACGGCGAAGGCCACCACGTCGGTGCGGTAGCGCTGCCACAGCGTGGGAGGCGCGTCGGGCCCGGGCGCGAAGCCCACATGCGCGCCCTCGGGCGACGGGTAGGGGTCGAAATCCCCGGCAGACGTCATCTGGTCAGCGTCCCATGTGCGAATCGAGCCGGCGGCGTGACCCCGCGCGGCGGTGTGTCCGGTGGTCGAGGAAAACTTCCGGTCGTCGAGGCAAGACCTCCGGTCGTCCACGCAGGACCTCCGGTGGTCGAGGCAAGGCAGGGGTCCGAGACAAGGCAGCGGTCCGAGACAGGGCAGGGTCCGAGACAAGGCAGCGGTCCGAGACAAAGGCACGACACAAGCCGTGCGACTACGCCCGGGTGCTGCGCCGGAAGGACCACGTGGCCAGCGAGAGCATCACCACGCCGACCCCCGCGCAGACCGCGAGGTTGCCCCCCACCGCCGCCCAGTCGGGATCGCCGTAGCTTGCGATGAACGCGTCCACCCCGTACGAGGACGGCAACAGGTCGCGGGCGAGCACGATCACCTCGGGCATCCGGTCCTCGGGCAGCACGCCGAGCAACAGGGCGGCCGACATGCCCAGTTGCCCCAGCAGGGTGGCCAGTTCGGGGCGCGGCGCGAGCAGGCCGAAGACCGCGCCGATGCCCGCCAGGGCCGCGCCGGACAGCGGTACGACCAGCAGCAGCACCCACAGGTTGGCCAGCGGCAGCTGGAACATCAGCGCGCCGATCACGGCCGTGGCGACCGTGCCGGGCAGGGTGAAGGACGCGTACGCGGCGGCCATGCCCAGCACCACCGCGGCCGGGCGGACCGGCAACGTCAGGTAGTAGTCGAGCGCGTTCGCCGCCCGCAGGTTGCCGAAGTGCTGGGCGAGCAGGTTGAGCGCGACGAAGGCGACCACGAGCACGCTGGACCCGGCCACCACCGCCTCGCGCGCGCTGTCGCTGCCGGTGTCCACCACGCCGCGCATCAGGATCATGATCCCGACCGACTGGAACACCGCGACGAACAGCAGCGGGACCCGGGAGACCCGCACCCGGGAGAGTTGCGCGCGGTACACGGTCAGCAGCCCGGCGCCCAGCGATGTGGCCGGCGCGGGTACAACCGCCTCGACCGGGCGCGCCGGCGCGGACTCGATGCTCACTGCACTCACTGGGTCGACACCCTCATCCCTTGACCAGTCCCTGGTGGCGCCCGCCGAGCGCGAGGTAGACGTCCTCCAGGCTCGGCGTGGACAGCGTGAAGTCGTCGAGCGCCTCGAACGCGGGCCCGGAGGTGACGCCGGCGAGCAGTTCGCGGGCCACTCCCGGTTCCATCCGGGTGCTCCAGCGCCGGCCGGTGCGCACCGCGGTCTGCGCGAGCATGCTCACCGCCGGGTCGTCCATCGGCGGGTCGGCCCGCCAGACCAGGTCCAGCCGGACCTCGTCGCCGACCATGGCCTTGAGTCCGCCGGGCGTGTCGCATGCGATCACCCGGCCCTCGTCGAGCACGGCGACCCGGTCCAGCACGGTCTCCGCCTCGATCACGTTGTGCGTCACCAGGAGCACGGTGGCGCCCTGCTCGGCCCGCCGGCGATCCACCGCGGCCCACACCGCGCGGCGCGCGACCGGGTCCATGCCGGTGGTCGGCTCGTCCAGGACCAGCACCGGGCGGGCGCCGACCAGTGCGGTGGCCACGCAGGCGAGCCGGCGCTGCCCGCCGGAGAGCTTCTTGAGTGGTCGGTCCGCGATCGCGCCCAGTTCGAGTTCGTCGAGCACCGCGTCCCGCTCCGCCCGGGCCCGGGCTGCGTCCAGCGCGCGCAGCCGGGCGGTGGTCTCGATCGCCAGCGCGACGGTCAACTCGTCCAGTGCGCCGGATTCCTGCCCGAGGTAGGCGACCAGGCGGGCGGCGATCTCGGGCCGGCGCACCAGGTCGTGGCCGAGCAGGTCGATCGTGCCGGTGTCCGGCCGGAGCAGGCCGGTGAGTTGGCGGACCAGGGTGGACTTGCCCGCGCCGTTGGGGCCGAGCAGGCCGAAGATCTCGCCTCGGCGCACGTCCAGGTCGATCGCGTCGTTCGCGGTCACCACGTGCCGATCCCGCCGACGCCCGGTGCGATACGTCCTGGTCAGTCCGCGCACCGTGAAGCACGGATCGGCCGCCGTGGGCTCGCCGGGGATGGTCACGCTCCGCTCGTCCGTTCCGGGCAGCTTGTACATCCGACCCCGCGCGTCGTCCTGAAGGTGGTGGAGATGGCGTTCGACCCGCGCCTCGCGCCAAGTGGCCGAGTGGGGTGACACACGACGGGACGACTCTACGCGGTCGCGTCGCCCGGCCGGCCGCCCGCCTCCTCGGCGAGCAGGACCCGGGCCCGCTGCCATTGCTCGCGCGGGATCACCGCACGCCAGTCGATCGCCCCGAACGCGGCCTCGCGCTCCGGGTCCAACCGCCGGGTGGCCCGGGCGGCGGCCACCTTGAGCAGGGCGAGCGGCCGGGTCGGCAGGCCCACCCGGGCACTCTCCCGCTTGAGGTTGGGCCACCACACGGTCGCCGCGTCGGTCAACTCGTTCTCCGCCGCGCCCAGTCGGTGGAACGCGGCGAGCCGGCCGATCGCGCGCGCGATCACCCACTGCACCAGTGCGGCGAGGCCGAAGAGCACGAGCAGCACGACGCCCGCCGGTGGGAACAGCAGGAGCAGCGGCACGCCCGTCACGAGCAGCAGGTACTTGAGCAGGAAGACGAACTCCAACCGGCCCAGCACCACCTTGCCCACCAGATAGCGGATCAGCAGGGCGGCCTGGCGTGGGGTCAACCGGGTGTCCAGGTCCGGGTCGAAGGCGGTCGCGCCCTGGTTGGCGGAACGTTCCGCCGCCGCCCGGGACGCGCTGCGGAAGCGCTGTCCGCGGCGCAGCGCGCCGAATCCGGCCTTGCCGATCCTGGTCCACTTGGACATCGCGCGTCCTCCGTACCGTCCGCTGCCTGACCCGCACGTTAGCGCCCCGTGCGGGCTGCGGTGCGCGGCCGGCGCGGACCGGACGCGTGGGTGGGCTCGTTCTGCTCGGGTACGGTACGGGTTTGACCACAAGCCCCCTAGGAGGCTCTCGACGTGGACGTGTGGCACATACTTCGCCCGTTGATCGTGCTCGTCTCGGTGATCGTCTTCACGGGTCTGGTGACCTGGGGAATGGCTCGCCTGGCCCGCGAAGTACAGACCCGCAAGCCGCTGACAGGACCCCTCTGGTCGATGATGCGGCGCGGACGCGCCTCGATCGTGGCCACGCTCGGCGCATCGGTTCTGTTGCTCGCCGAACCGGCCGCCGGCCTGCCCGAACGCAGCCGCGGGATGATCCGGCACATCCTGGTGCTCGCGGTGATCGCCGCCTGCGCGTGGCTGATAGTGCACGCGGTCACCCTGCTGGTGAACACCTCCTTCGAGCGTTACGCGGCGAACGCGACGGACACCGGCCGGGTGCGTCGGATCCAGACCCAGATCGCGCTGATCCGCCGGACCGCGGTGGCCATCGTCGGAATCATCACCTTCGCCGCGATGATCATGACCTTCCCGGGCATGAAGACCATCGGCACCAGCCTGTTGGCCTCCGCCGGTCTGCTCGGCGTGGTGGCCGGTCTGGCCGCGCAGAGCGCGCTGGCCAACCTGTTCGCGGGCCTGCAGATCGCGTTCAGCGACATGGTCCGGATCGGCGACTCGGTCGTGGTCAACGAGGAGATGGGCACGATCGAGGAGATCACCCTGACCTACCTGGTGGTCAACACGTGGGACCAGCGCCGGATCGTGATGCCGGTCTCCTACTTCACCTCCAGGCCGTTCGAGAACTGGTCGCGCACCGACACCCGGATGACCGGCACCGTCTTCCTGCACCTGGACCACTCGGCGCCGGTCGGCGAGCTGCGCGACGAACTGCACCGCATCCTCAAGGACACCGGCCTGTGGGACGGCCAGGGCTGGAGCCTGTACGTCACCGACACCACGCCGACCACGATCCTGGTCCGGGCCGTGGTGACCGCGCGCGACTCCGACGACCTGTGGACGCTGCGCTGCGAGGTGCGCGAGAAGCTGCTCGACTACCTGCGCTGCGAACACCCGTACGCCCTGCCCCGGATCGCCACCGCGCCCGCGCCGCTGGGCAACGAGGCGGTGGGTCCGTACAGCGGCAACGGGCGCTTCGCCAAGGCGCGCCCGGCTCCGCAGGTGCCCGCGCAGACCGGTCCGCGCAGGTACGTGGACCTGGCCAAGAAGCCTCAGTCGTTGGCCTCCGCGGCGGCCGCGGCCGAGTCGATCTCGCTGAGGAAGTCCGAGGCGATCGCCCAGGCCCGCGAGGCGGCCTCGCGGTCGTAGTCCGGCAGGTCCGGGTCGGTGAACAGGTGACCGGCGCCGTGGTAGCGGTGGATCTCCACGTCCGCCCCGGCCCGGCGCATCCCCAGGTACCACGTGCCGAGCCAGTCCTCGGTCTCGAACGGGTCCGGCTCGGCCACGTGCAACTGCACCGGCACCTCGGTCGCGGCGTCCTCGCGCAGGTCGGAGGTGCCGTGGAACATCAGCAGCCCGGCCGCGGCGGGGTCCGCGAACGCGGCGTTCTGGGCGATCGAGGCGCCGAGCGAGAAGCCCGCGTAGACCAGGCCCGGGCCGAGCCCGGCGGCGACCTTCACGGCGCGCCGGATCAGCTCGTCCGCGCCGATCTCGTCCTTGATCTCCATGCCCTCCTCGATCGACTCGGTGCCGCGCCCGTCGTACAGGTCGGGCACGGTCACCTCGTGCCCGTCCGCGCGCAGCCGCTCCGCTGCGGCGTGAACGGCGGGGCGCAGCCCGTAGGCGGAGTGGAAGAGCACGATGCGGGCCACGTGGGGGTCCTTCCGAGGACGGGATGCGACAGGGGATCGGACGGCCGAAGGATCGGACAAAGGGTCAACGGTACCGTCCGCCGCGGCCCGGTTCAGCGCATGCTGCGCAGGTCCAGACGGCGCAGGACCCGGTCGGCGGCGGCCGGGTCCACGCCGCGTCGCCCCCGGGCCGCGATCACCTCGCGGCGCGCGGCGGCGGTCATCTCCGCCTCGATCTCGTGCAGCAGCTTGATCCGCCGGGAGCGCTCGACGACCGTGTCGGCCAACTCCTCGGGCGCGCCCTCCGGCTTCAGCTCGGCGAGCAGCGCCTTCTGTCGGGCCCGCAACCGCTGCACCATCTCGTCCGGGAGGTCGCGCTCCTCCTCCAGCTCGCGCAGCCGGTGCAGCGCCGCCTTGGTCGCGGTGGCCGCGATCCGGCGCTCCTCGCGGCTGTCCACGTCGTCCGCCTCGGAGACCCCGAGCCGGCGCACCAGCCAGGGCAGGCTGACCCCCTGGAGCAGCAGGGTCACCACGATCACGCAGAACGCGATCGCGATCAGCCGCTGCCGCTCGGGAAACGCCTCGTCGGCGTCGGTGGTCAGCGGCAGCGCCAGGGCGAGGGCGATGGTCACCACGCCGCGCATCCCGGCCCACCACACCACGACGGTCTCGCGCGGGTCCGGGGTCTGCGTCTCGCCGGCGGTCGGCAGCCGGTTGTGCAATCGGCGGGCCAGCGCCGCGACCGGGAACAGCCACAGGCCGCGGACCACGATCAGCACCAGGACCACGGCGCCGGCCTCCCAGAACAGCCGGACCCGGTCGCCGTGCAGGTCGTGGAAGATCTCCCACATCTCCAGGCCGATCACCCCGAACGCGACGCCGGTGACCACCAGGTCCACGACCTCCCAGAACGAGCGCCCGGTGAGCCGGCCGACCACGTTGTCCGCGTCCTCGGCGACCGAGCCCAGGTAGAAGGCGGTGGTCAGCACCGCGAGCACGCCGGAGCCGTGCAGTTCGTCGGCGACCACGTAGGACAGGAACGGCACCAGCAGGGTGAGCAGGGTCTGCAGGTTGGGCTCGTCCAACCTGCCGAGCAGCAGCCGACCGGCCAGGCCGACCGCGAGGCCGATCCCGACGCCGACCACGGCGGACAGCGCGAACATGCCCACCGCCCGGGCCGGCGAGAACGTCCCGCTGACCGCGGCGGCGACCGCGACCTGGTAGAGCACGAGCGAGGTGACGTCGTTGAAGAGCCCCTCGCCCTCCAGGATCGACACCAGGCGCCGAGGCAGCCGCAGGGTCCCGGCCACCGCCGTGGCCGCGACCGGGTCCGGCGGCGCGACCAGCGCGCCCAGCGCGACCGCGCCCGCGAGCGGCAGTCCGGGCACCATCGCGTTCACCACCGCCGCCACCGCGGCCGTGGTGACCAACACGAGCGCGACCGCGAGCAGCAGGATCGGCCGGGCGTTGGCGGCGAACTCGCGCCAGCTCGAACGTTGTGCCGCCGCGTACAGCAGTGGGGGCAGCAGCAACGGCAGCAGCAGGTCGGGATCGATCCGCAGGGTCGGCACGAACGGCAGCCACCCGAGCAGCACGCCGTACAGCGTCAGCAGCACCGGAAACGGCAGCCGCAACCGGCCCGCCAGCGGCACGACCACGACCGTGCCGAACATCAACAGGAACAGCAGCGTGAGCTGACCCACTCCGCCCCCAGACCGATCGACCGCGATTCGATCTTGGAGCGTTCCCCGAATCGCCGCCGAATCACCGATCGGCGGACATCGGTGTCACCTGTCGGTGACCCGCTCCAGGGTGGCGGTCAGGTCGGCCGGGTAGCCGCTCTCGTACTGCACCCACGTGCCGTCGCCGGGGTGCTCGAAGGCCAGGCTCACCGCGTGCAGCCACTGCCGCTCCAGGCCCAGCCGCTTGGACAGCGTCGGGTCCGCGCCGTAGGTCAGGTCGCCCACGCACGGGTGCCGCAGGGCCGCCATGTGCACCCGGATCTGGTGGGTGCGCCCGGTCTCCAGCTTGATCGACAGCAGGCTCGCGGCGCGGAACGCCTCGATCGTGTCGTAGTGCGTGACGCTGGGCTTGCCGCCCATCACCACGGCCCACTTGTAGTCGTGGGTGGGGTGTCGGTCGATCGGTGCGTCGATGGTGCCGGTGTGCGGGTCCGGGTGGCCCTGGACCAGCGCGTGGTAGCGCTTGTCCACGGTGCGGTCCCGGAACTGCTGCTTGAGCAGCGTGTAGGCGCGCTCGGACTTGGCCACCACCATCAGCCCGGAGGTGCCCACGTCCAGGCGGTGCACGACGCCCTGGCGCTCGGCCGCGCCGGAGGTGGAGATGCGGTAGCCGGCCGCCGCGAGGCCGCCGACCACGGTGGTGCCGGTCCAGCCCGGGCTGGGGTGCGCGGCGACGCCGACCGGCTTGTCGATCACCACGATGTGGTCGTCGTCGTGCACGATCCGCATGCCGGGCACGGGTTCGGCGACGAGTTGCACGGGCCTGGGCGCCCCCGGCATCTCGACCTCGATCCAGGCCCCGCCGTTCACGCGGTCGGACTTCCCGGCCGCCCGACCGTCGAGCTGCACCTTCCCGGCGGCGGCCAGCTCGGCCGCCTTGGTGCGCGAGAAGCCGAACATCCGCGAGAGCGCGGCATCGACCCGCTCGCCTTCGAGGCCATCGGGAACGGGAAGAGTACGGATTTCGGGCGAGCCGGGATTGACAGTCACGAGATACGAGTATGCCCGGCATCCGGGCCGGACTCGACGGCGTGGTCTTCGGCGGCCCGCTCCGCGGCCGGCGCGGGCTCGGTCCGGACCGGCTCGACCACGGCCTTGGTGGCACCGGCCGGCGCGGGCGAGGAGGCCCGGTCGTCCGCCTTGGCGTCGTCGGCCGAGGTCTCGCCGGCCGGGTCCGCCTCGGCCGCCGTCTCGTCCTCGGTCGTCTCGTCCCCGTCGTCGCCCTCGCGGGTGCCGTCCGGCTGCAGGCCCAGGAAGGACAGCAGCACGATCAGACACCCACCGATCACGATGGCCGAGTCGGCCAGGTTGAAGATCGCGAAGTGCTTGGGCGCGATGAAGTCCACGACGTGGCCCTCGAACACGCTGGGCGCCCGGAAGATCCGGTCGGTGAGGTTGCCGAACGCGCCGCCGAGCAGCAGGCCGAGCGCGATCGCCCAGGGCAGGCTGTTCAGCTTGCGCGCGAGCCGCAGGATCACCACGACCACGGCGCCGGCGATCACGGTCAGCACGATGGTCAGTCCCTGACCCATGCCGAACGCGGCGCCCGCGTTGCGGGTGGCCCGGAACTGGAGCCAGTCGCCGAGGATGTCGATCGGCGCGTGGTACTCGAGTCTGGCCACCACGATCAGCTTGCTGATCAGGTCCAGGGCGTAGGCGAAGGCCGCAACGCCGAGCAGGACGGCGATGTATCGACGGGTGCGCGAACCGGCGGGCGCGGTCGGCTCCTCGCCGCCCGCCCCGCTCTCGGTCGCCTCGGTGTCCGGCTCCCCAGCGGGGGCCTGCGACTCCGCCTCGTCCCGTCGTTCCGCTCCGGTGCCGATGGCTCGCTCCAGTCCTTCGACGCGCCGCCGGCCGCCTCGACGGTTACCGGCGTTCCTCGCGCTGTTTGCAGGTCACACACAGGGTCGCACGCGGGAACGCCTGCAGGCGCGCCTTGCCGATGGCCGAACCACACGACTCGCAGGCCCCGTACGTGCCGTCGGCGAGACGACGCAGCGCCTTCTCCGACTGGAGCAGCATGCCACGCGCGTTGTTGGTCAGGGACATCTCGTGCTCGCGCTCGAAGTTCTTGGTCCCCGTGTCCGCCTGATCGTCGCCCGCGCCCTCCCCCGAATCGCGCAGCAGATCGGCGATGCCGTTCTCGGAGACGGCGATCTCGGCCCGCAACTCGTGCGCGGTCTCGATCAGCCCCTCCCGCACCTCGCGCAATTCCGCGTCGTCCCACGGATCCTCACCGGGCCGGACGATGTAGACCGCCGGCGCATGGAAGCCGTCGGGCGGCGTGGCCAGCGTCGTCGCGGTCGCGGCAGTCACGTGTGCAGGTGCCTTCACGGTGCGTCCCGTTCCTCCCCGTACCGAGGCTCGCGGCGTCGTCGTCGCGGTCGCACGTCGCGTCCGCCCGCCACTGGCCTTCTCTGTATCCGTCATGGTCACGGCCCCCTTGTTTCGCTTAGGGATGGGTCGCCCCGGACAACCGGACGCGCCGTCCCGTCACTGATTGCGCCGGGGCGGCGACGTAAATCGGTTGTGCCCAGACGCAACCACGCTTATCCCTCTTCTACGTGTCCCGTTCGTTACCGGTTCCCGAGCGGATCGTTACGCACTTGGCGGCGGATCGACTCGGCGGCGCACGGACCCGTTCGGGTCGTACAATCCGCAGAGCGAGACGGTGTCGATGGGGACGAGTAGCGACGCACGCAGCCATCAGCGATCCGGGGACGGTGTGAGCCCGGAGGTGTGCGCGCCGTGAAGATCACCCCGGAGCTGCCGGAGGAAAGGTCGATGCGATCCCGGATCGGCCCGTAGAACCGGCCCTCGCGCATACGAGTGGGTTGTGCCCGCCCCGGCACGGTTGCCGTACCGGGGGGCGCGGCCAAGAAGGGTGGTACCGCGGGGCCGGCACACGGCGGTCTCGTCCCTTCGGTAGGCACGCATCACAGCCCGCGGAAGGAAGCCACATGTACCGCCCGGTACCGGCGCAGGTCGACCTGCCCGCCATGGAGCACGAGGTCCTCGCGTTCTGGCGGGACAACGACATCTTCGAGCGCTCCCTCGAACGCAATGCCGACGGCCCGCGCTGGGTCTTCTACGAGGGCCCACCGACCGCCAACGGCATGCCGGGCGCGCACCACATCGAAGCCCGCGTGTTCAAGGACGTGTTCCCGCGCTACCGCACCATGCGCGGGTACAACGTGCCGCGCAAGGCCGGGTGGGACTGCCACGGCCTGCCGGTCGAACTGGCCGTCGAGAAGCAGCTCGGCTTCGCCGGCAAGTCGGACATCGAGCGGTACGGGATCGCCGAGTTCAACGCGAAGTGCCGCGAGTCGGTGATGACCCACGTGGGCGCCTTCGAGGACCTGACCACCCGGATGGGCTACTGGGTCGACCTGTCCAAGGCGTACCGGACGATGGATCCCGAGTACGTCGAGTCGGTGTGGTGGTCGCTCAAGCAGATCTTCGACAAGGGGCTGCTGACCCAGGACTACCGGGTCGCGCCGTGGTGTCCGCGCTGCGGCACCGGGCTGTCCGACCACGAACTCGCCCAGGGCTACGAGACGGTCGTCGACCCCTCGGTCTACGTGCGCTTCCCGCTCACCTCCGGGCCGCTGGCCGGGCAGGCCGCGCTGCTGGTGTGGACCACCACGCCGTGGACGCTGGTCTCCAACACCGCCGCCGCGGTGCACCCGGACGTGACCTACGTGGTGGCCACCGACGGCGAGGAGCGCCTGGTGGTCGCCGAGCCGCTGGTGGGCAAGGCACTCGGCGAGGGCTGGGTGGTCACCGGCGAGCGGTTCACCGGCCGGGAGATGGAACGCTGGGCCTACCGGCGCCCGTTCGACCTGCTGCCGCTGGAGGACGCGAACTTCGTCGTGCTCGCGGACTACGTCACCACCGAGGACGGCTCGGGTGTCGTGCACCAGGCGCCCGCCTTCGGTGAGGACGACCTCAAGACCTGTCGGGCGTACGGCCTGCCGGTGGTCAATCCGGTCCGCCCGGACGGCACCTTCGAGCCGGAGCTGCCGCTGGTGGGCGGGCAGTTCTTCAAGAAGGCCGACGAGGCGCTGGTCGCGGACCTGCGCGAGCGCGGGCTGCTGTTCCGGCATCTGGAGTACGAGCACAGCTATCCGCACTGCTGGCGCTGCCACACCGCGCTGCTCTACTACGCGCAGCCGTCCTGGTACATCCGCACCACCGCGGTCAAGGACGCGCTGCTGCGCGAGAACGAGCGGACCAACTGGCACCCGGAGACGGTCAAGTGGGGCCGCTACGGCGACTGGCTGAACAACAACATCGACTGGGCGCTGTCCCGGAACCGCTACTGGGGCACGCCGCTGCCGATCTGGCGCTGCGACGAGAATCACCTCACCTGCGTCGGCTCGCTGGGCGAATTGTCCGAACTGACCGGACGCGACCTGTCCGGGCTGGACCCGCACCGGCCGTTCATCGACGAGGTGGTCTTCGACTGTCCGGCCAAGGCCGGCGACGGCACGGCGTGCGGCGGGCGGGCCACCCGGGTGCCCGAGGTGATCGACGCCTGGTACGACTCGGGTTCGATGCCGTTCGCCCAGTTCGGCTACCCGTACCGCAACCGCGAGCTGTTCGAGCAGTCCTATCCGGCGCAGTTCATCTCCGAGGCGATCGACCAGACCCGCGGCTGGTTCTACACGCTGATGGCGATCGGCACGCTGGTCTTCGACAAGTCGTCCTACGAGAACGTGGTGTGCCTGGGGCACATCCTGGCCGAGGACGGCCGGAAGATGTCCAAGCACCTGGGCAACACCCTGGAGCCCATCCCGCTGATGGACCGGCACGGCGCGGACGCGGTGCGCTGGTTCATGGCCGCGGGCGGCTCGCCCTGGTCGGCCCGTCGGGTCGGGCACGGCACCATCCAGGAGGTGGTCCGCAAGACCCTGCTGACCTACTGGAACACGGTCAGCTTCCAGGCCCTGTACGCGCGCACCGGCGGCTGGACGCCGAGCGCGAGCGACCCGGCCCCGGCCGAGCGCCCGCTGCTCGACCGGTGGTTGTTGTCCGAGCTGAACACCCTCGTGGGCGACGTGGACGCGGCCCTGGAGGCCTACGACACGCAACGCGCGGGCAAGGCGCTCACCGCGTTCGTGGACGACCTGTCGAACTGGTACGTGCGCCGGTCCCGGCGGCGGTTCTGGAACGCGGAGCCGGCCGCCCTGGCCACGCTGCACGAGGCGCTGGAGACGGTCACCCGGTTGATGGCGCCGCTGGTGCCGTTCATCACCGAGCGGGTCTGGCAGGACGTGGTCCGCCCGGTCACCGCCGACGCGCCCGAGTCGGTGCACATGGCCGCGTGGCCCACGGCGGATCCGGCGCTGGTGCACCCGGAGTTGGGCCGGCAGATGACGCTGGTGCGGCGCCTGGTGGAGTTGGGCCGGGCCACCCGCGCCGACTCCGGGGTCAAGACCCGGCAGCCGCTGGGCCGTGCGCTGATCGGCGCGGCGGGCTGGGACGAGCTGTCCGGGGAACTGCGCGAGCAGATCGCCGAGGAGCTCAACGTGGTCTCCGTCGCGGCGCTGTCCGAGGCCGGCGGCGACCTGGTCGAGTACAGCGCGAAGGGCAACTTCCGGGCGCTGGGCAAGCGGTTCGCCAAGCGCACCCCGATCGTGGCGGCGGCGATCGCCGCCGCCGATGCGTCGGCGCTGTCCGCCGCGCTGCGCGAGTCGGGCACCGCGGTGGTCGTGGTCGAGGGCGAGGAGGTCGAGGTGGCGGCCGAGGAGGTCATCGTCACCGAGACCCCGCGCGAGGGCTGGACGGTGGCCGGCCAGGACGGCGCCACCGTCGCGCTCGACCTGACCATCACACCCGAACTGCGGCTCGCGGGCCTGGCCCGCGATGTGGTCCGGCTGATCCAGGAGGCGCGCAAGAACAGCGGCCTGGAGGTGTCCGACCGGATCCTGGTGTGGTGGGCCGCGGACGAGTCGGAGGAGACCACGTCGGCGCTGCTGGCGCACGGCGTGCAGGTCGCCGACGAGGTGCTGGCCACGCAGTTCACCCAGGGCGCGCCGGAGGACGAGGAGTTGTTCGAGCACGGCGACCCGGTGCTCGGCCTGCGGTTCTGGCTGCGCAAGGTGTGAGTCGGCGGGCGGGACGGTCTCGGCCGTCCCGCCCCCGAGTCCCCCGACTTGCCCGATTCACCCCAGACCGGCGCGAATTGCCCGGAAACCCGAGAAGCGCCCGTCCCCCCGAAGGGGGCGGGCGCTTCTCGGATGTGCCGACCGACGCTCAGTGGCCGGTCAGTTGTCGGGGTCCTCGTCGATCAGGAACCCGCGCATCGGCGAGGGCTGCTGCATCTGCTGCGGCTGCGGCGCCTGCGGACGCACCGGCGACATCTGCTGCGTCATCGCCGGGCTCATCTGCTGCCCGATCGACGGCGTCATCGCGGGCGACATCGACGACGGCTGCGACATCGACTGCGACATCGGTACCGGCGCGGACGACATGGCCGGCGGCAACGAGGCCGTGGCCGGCGTACGCGGCGGTGCGAGCGAGTCGTCGGCCTGCGACTCCAGCTGGCGCAGCTGGCTCTCCAGGTACGACTTCAGGCGCGTGCGGTACTCCCGCTCGAACGCACGCAGGTCGTCGACCTTGCGCTCGAGCGTGGCGCGGGCACTTTCGAGCGAGCCCATCGCAACGCGGTGCTTCTCCTGCGCGTCCCGCTCGAGGGCGTCCGCCTTGGAGCGCGCGTCGCGCTCCATGCCCTCGGCGCGGGTGCGCGCCTCGCCCACTATCTTGTTCGCCTCGGAGCGGGCCTCGGCGATCGCCTGGTCCGCCGTCTGCTGCGCCAGCGCGAGCACCCGAGCGGCGCTGTCGCCACCGGGGTTGCCCATCTGCTGCTGCGGTCCGCCCGGACCGAGCTGCGGCGGGCCGCCCTGCAACTGGTGCTGCTGAAGTTGTTGTTGGTGCTGCGGCGGGCCCTGGAGCTGGTGCTGACCGCTCATGCCGGGGTTGCCCATCCCGGGGCCGCCCTGCATCTGGTGCTGACCGCCCTGCAGCTGGTGCTGCTGCTGACCGGGCAGCTGGTGCTGACCGCTCATGCCGGGGCCACCCTGCAGCTGGTGCTGCGGCGGGCCCTGGAGCTGGTGCTGACCGCTCATGCCCGGACCAAGCTGCTGCGGTCCCCCCATGGGGTGCTGCTGCGGTCCACCGGGACCGAGCTGCTGCGGGCCGCCCTGCATCTGGTGCTGGCCGCCCTGCATCCCCTGCGGCCCGCCCATCTGGGGCGGCGGAGGAACCGGGGTCGGCCCGGATATGGCTGCCGGGACGGGTGCGTCGGGGCGTTCGCGCTCCTTGCGCTGCTGAGCCTGCTGCTGACTCTGCGCGGCGGCACGGGTCGCCGCCGCGAGTTTCGCTCGCAGGTCCTCGTTTTCCCGGAGAAGTCGGGTCAGTTCGCCCTCGACCTCATCGAGGAACGCATCGACCTCGTCCTCGTCATAGCCCTCACGGAGACGGACGGTCGTGAACTGCTTGTTACGCACGTCTTCGGGGGTCAACGGCATCTCTTCACCTCAGCGTGATCGTCGGCATCGGACAGACGGTACCGCTTACAGCCTGCCCACGACGGAGATCAGGATGTAGACGATGATCATCAGTACGAAGAAGGACAGGTCGAGTGCTACACCCCCGAGGCGCAGCGGAGGAATGAACCTGCGCAGCAACTTCAACGGTGGATCGGTGATGGAGTACGTGGCCTCCAGCAATACCACCATGGCCCCGCGCGGCTCGTACGACCGCGCGAACTGGAACACGTAGTCCATCACCAAGCGGAAGAACAACACGATCAAAAAGCAGTAGAGCACGATGCGGATGATCTCCAGCGCGATGCTCATTTACCTGCCCCCTCGTGTGCCGTCCCTCTGGTCAGGACCGCACCTAGCCTCAGTTTTCGCACACCTCAGCTCTGATTGAAGAACCCGCCCTCTGCGATGCGGGCCTTGTCCTCGGCTGTCACATCGACGTTAGCAGGCGACAGGAGGAAGACTTTTTGGGTGACCCGCTCGATGCTGCCGTGCAGGCCGAACACGAGACCCGCGGCGAAGTCCACCAGGCGCTTGGCGTCGGTGTCCTCCATTTCCGTCAGGTTCATGATCACGGGCGTGCTCTCGCGAAAGTGCTCGCCGATCGTGCGGGCTTCGTTGTAGGTACGCGGGTGCAGCGTCGTGATGCGGTAGGGCTCACGTTCGCTGACGACTTTGTGTACGGTCACCGGTGTGCTGCTCTCGGGACGGCGTTCGGGCATGGCGGACACTGTTGCGCGGTGTTCTTCAAGGCGGCCTTCGTCGCGAAGGGCCCCCGCTTCGCGAAGGGCAGTAGCTCCACGAACGAGATCCTCGCGACGTTCCCGCGATTCCCCACGCGGCTCGCGTACTTCACGTGGCTCCTCACGACGCTCGTCCCGCCGCTCCTCGCGACGATCGGTGCGCTCGACCCGGTCGCGGCCGTCCTGGCCGATGTCGTCCTCATCGTAATCGTCATACTCGTAGACATCGTCCTCCACGAGGCCGAGGTAGACCGCCATCTTGCGCATTGCGCCGGCCATGTTCCGCTTCCTCCGGTCTCACGGTGGATCGGCTGAGGTCACCGTGGGTCGTGCGATCCACTTCACGGCGACGCTACCGGAGGGAAGGCCGGACTCCGAGCACCGCAGTACCGATGCGTACATGTGTCGCCCCGGCCTCGATGGCCGCTTCGAGGTCGTTGCTCATCCCCGCGGAAACCATGTTTGCAGTCGGATGGGCTTCGCGTAGGCGGGTTGCGATTTCTCGCAACCCGGCGAACGCCCGAGCGGGTTCGACGCCGAGCGGGGCCACCGCCATCACACCGCCGAGGATCAGGTTCGGCGCACCGGCCACCACGTCCGCGAGTTCGGCCAGATCGGCCGCGGACACCCCGCCGCGAGCCGGGTCTTCGTCCAGGCTGACCTGCAACAGCGCGGTGATCGTGCGCTGTTGCCGCTCGGCCGCGGCGGACAACGAACGGGCGAGCCTGACCCGGTCGAGCGAATGCACCACATCGGCGTAACCCGCCACCGATTTGGCCTTGTTGGTCTGCAGTTGGCCGACGTAGTGCCAGGTGAGGTCGAGGTCCTCGGTGGCCTTCGCCTTGGGCGCGGCCTCCTGGTCGCGGTTCTCGCCGACGTCGCGGACACCGAGTCCGGCGAGCAGTCGCACGTCGCTCGCCGGGTGCGTCTTGGTCACCACCACGAGGGTGACGTCCGTGCGCGGGCGGCCGGCGCTCGCGCACGCGGCGGCGATCCGGCCCTCGACGGCGGCCAGGTTGGCGGCGAGTTCGGCACCTCGACGGGCACCGTCTGCGGTCGGCTGAGCGTGCGTTTCCATCCGTCCATCGTCGCCGACGGGGACCGGACACGCCCGGGCGGGGTCAGCCCTCGGCGAGCCACACGTAGCCGGCGATCCGACCCGTGCTCCGGTCCCGGCGATAGGAGAAATGGTCGCTCGACTCGCGCGTGCAGATGTGCGATTTCTCACCCGACGCAACCCCCTGCGCGGCGAGTTGCGCCCACACGCCGGCCGGGATATCGAGCCCTGGAGTGCCCTCGCGGGTGCGTGCGCGGGCCGCCGGGACAACTGCGGACACTTCCTCGCACATCGCCTCGGGAACCTCGTAGCAGGCGCCACAGACGGCCGGCCCGGTCCGGGCCACGATCCGGGCCGGATCGGCGCCGAGCTCGCACATCGCCCGCACGGCGGCCGGCACGACCCCCGCGGCCAGGCCCGGCCGGCCCGCGTGCGCGGCGGCCACCACGCCGGCCTGCGGATCGGCGAGCAGGACCGGAGTGCAGTCGGCGACCAGAACCGCGAGCGCCAGCCCCGCGGTCGCGGTGACCAGGGCATCGGTGGCGGGCAACGGCTCGGCGGACGCGGCGTCGACGACGGTGACCGTGTTGCCGTGCACCTGGTTCATCCACACCACCCGTTCGGGTGACAGGCCCAGCGCCCGGGCGGTGCGTGCGCGGTTCGCGGCGACCACGCGCGGGTCGTCGCCCACGTGGTCGCCGAGGTTCAACTCGTCATACGGCGCGGCGCCCGTGCCGCCCCACCGGTCGGTGAAGGCGAAACGGGCGCCGTCGGAAGCGGCCCTTCGCGTGAACACGTCGGACCCACCCCTTGTGTCGATTTTCTGCGTTGTCGTGCCGTTCGCGGATATTGCCGCGAATGCTACGACTTCATGAACGGCGGGATGTCGAGATCCAGGTCGTCCTTGATCGGCTCCGGCACCAACGGCGCGCGCGGGCTCGGAGTGGTCGGCGCCGGGTACGTGGTCGGCGGCGGGGTGGGCTCGTGCAGCACACCGGGACCCTGGTTCTGGGTCGGCCGCCCCACCGGCTCCGGCCGCGAGGCCGCGGTCGTGGTCGCGGGCTTGCCCAACTCGCTCTTGGACGGCGGCTGGCCGCCGTCGAAGCCGGCCGCGATCACGGTGACCCGCACCTCGTCGCCGAGCGCGTCGTCGATGACCGCGCCGAAGATGATGTTCGCCTCGGGGTGCGCGGCCTCGCTGACCAGCTGCGCGGCCTCGTTGATCTCGAACAGGCCGAGGTCGGAGCCGCCGGAGATGGAGAGCAGCACGCCGCGGGCGCCGTCGATGGACGCCTCCAGCAGCGGGCTGGAGATGGCCATCTCGGCCGCCGCCACCGCCCGGTCGTCGCCGCGCGCCGAACCGATGCCCATCAGCGCCGAACCGGCCTCGGACATCACCGACTTGACGTCGGCGAAGTCCAGGTTGATCAGGCCGGGGGTGGTGATCAGATCGGTGATGCCCTGCACACCGGACAGCAGCACCTGGTCGGCCGAGCGGAACGCGTCCAGGACGCTGACCTGCCGGTCGGAGATGGAGAGCAGTCGGTCGTTGGGGATGACGATCAGGGTGTCGACCTCGTCGCGCAGCTGCGCGATGCCGTCCTCGGCCTGGTTCGCGCGGCGCCGTCCCTCGAAGGTGAACGGGCGCGTGACCACGCCGATGGTGAGCGCGCCGAGCGAGCGGGCGATGTTGGCCACCACGGGGGCGCCACCGGTACCGGTGCCGCCGCCCTCGCCCGCCGTGACGAAGACCATGTCGGCCCCCTTGAGGACCTCCTCGATCTCCTCGCGGTGGTCTTCGGCGGCCTTGCGGCCGACGTCGGGGTTCGCGCCGGCGCCGAGGCCGCGGGTCAATTCCCGGCCGACGTCGAGCTTGACGTCGGCATCGCTCATGAGGAGGGCTTGGGCGTCGGTGTTGATCGCGATGAACTCGACGCCCTTGAGACCGACCTCGATCATCCGGTTGATGGCGTTGACACCGCCACCGCCGATACCGACCACCTTGATGACTGCGAGGTAGTTCTGGGGTGCTGCCACGTCGAAGGCCTCTCGCCTCGAGTTCCGGTCGGCGTGCCGTGGTTCCGGCATGCCGACATTTGCCGACTTGGGGAGGTCGGGACGCGATTTCCGCGAGCCACCAAAACCCTCACCCTCAGGTATAGAGTTACACCGATTCGCATCGAACGCCGCCGATGCGAACGGTGCGGATTACTGCTTTGTCAACCTGGGGCTAGGCCGACACTAGGTCCCCATCGGACACGGTTCAACGAACACGCCGAACCTGTCCCTATTGTTTTATCGCAGTGGCGGGGTGCTTCCGCCCCCTGTCACGGCGTGGTCGGGGTCGAAACCGCCGCGGCGGGTGCGACCGGTGGTAACGACTGGGCGGGCGCCGGCGGCGCGACCGAGGGGAACGGCTGGGTTCGGGTCACCGGCGCGTCGGGCGCGCTGACGTCGTAGAACTTCGCCGGTCGCGGCAACAGCGCCGCGAGCACGAGTGCCTTGCGGTCGGACGCCTCCGCCCCACCCCACAACACGGTCTCGCCCTTGTCGAGCACGAGCACGATGTCGTCGCGCGTTCGTGCGGTGATGTCCCGTACACGTTGGGCGACCGGCGGTGGCAATGCCGCTACCACCTGAACCACCCCCCGTAGCGTTTCCCGACTCACCGTGTCGGCGTCGGCCTTGACGACCGGCACGCCCGCCGGTGCGGCGTCCACCGTACCGAACCGTACGCCGTCCTTGTCGATCTCCGCGTAGCGGCCCGCGTCCGGCACGACCAGCGCGGTCACCCGTTCGCGCACCGAGATCCGCACGGTGTGCGGCCAATCCCGCTCGACCCGGACCGAGGCCACGCGCGGGATCGCGGCCACCCGGGCCCGGATCGCGTCGAGGTCGATCCCGGCCAACGGCTCACCGACGGGCACCGCCGCGACCCGGGCGACCTGATCCCGGGGCAGCGTGCCCGACCCGCCGACGGCCACCGTTCGGGTGTCCAGGAGCGGCGAGTGGTAGACGATTCCCCATCCGGTCACCGCGAGCAGCACGAGGAGCACCAGGACCAGGAGCGGGCGCAGGTTGGTCCAGCGTCGCCGCGGACCGCGCCCGGCCTTCGCCGGACGTCCCGGCGCGCGCTCCTTCGTCTTGGGCAAGAACGCTCCCTGGGCCCGCGCCTATTGGGGCAACCGCGCGGCGGCGATCGCCTCGTGGACCATCCGGACCAGTTCCTCGTCGGCGTCGCGCCGACCGAACTCGGCCGCCGCCTTGCCCATGTCGTGCAGCTTGCGTGCGTCGGTGAGCACCGGCAGCACCGACGAGCGGATCCAGTCCGGGGTCAGGTCGGCGTCGTCGACCAGCAGGCCGCCACCCGCCTTGACCACGGGCTGCGCGTTCAGCCGTTGCTCGCCGTTGCCGATCGGCAGCGGGACGTAGGCCGCGGGCAGGCCGACCGCAGCCAGCTCGGCGCAGGTCATCGCGCCCGCCCGGCACAGCACCATGTCGGCCGCCGCGTAGGCCAGGTCCATCCGGTCGAGGTAGGGCACCACGACGTAGGCCGGGCCGCCGGGCGGCGAGCTGATCGTGAGTTCGTTGTTGGGCCCGGCCGCGTGCAGCACCTGGACACCCTCGGCGAGCAGCTGCTGGGCGGTGGCGGCGAGGGTCTCGTTCAGCCGCCGGGCACCCTGCGAGCCGCCGAACACCAGCAGGGTGGGGCGCATCGGGTCCAGGCCGAACATCGCGCGGGCCTCGTCGCGCAGCGCGTTGCGGTCCAGGGTGGCGATCGCCCGGCGCAGCGGGATGCCGATGTAGCGCGCCCCGCGCAGCTTGCTGTCCGGCGTGCTCACCGCGACGAATCGGGTGTAGCGGGCGCCGATCTTGTTGGCCAGGCCCGGCCGGGCGTTGGCCTCGTGCACCACCGTGGGCACACCCTGGCGCTTGGCCGCGAGGTAGCCCGGCAGGGCGACGTAGCCGCCGAAACCGACCAGGCAGGACGCGTTGGTGCGCTCCAGCACGGCCGCGGCCTCGCGGATGGTGCCGCGCAGTCGCCCGGGGACGGTCATCAGTTCGGGCGTGGGCTTGCGCGGCAACGGCACGGCCGGGATCAACGCGAGTTCGTAGCCGCGAGCGGGAACGAGCTTGGTCTCCAGGCCCTTGGCCGTGCCGAGCGCCGTGATGCCCACATCGGGGTTCTGGCGGCGCAGCGCGTCCGCCAATGCCAGAGCGGGCTCGATGTGCCCGGCGGTTCCTCCGCCGGCAAGGACGACATGCACCTGATTCACCCATCCCTGCGCGGCAGGATCCGCGCGAACGCTCGACGAACCGCCCCGGGCCCGCGTGCGGCGAGCGCCGCCTCGGCCTTTGGTTCACCTCGGGCGAAGGACAACAGCATGCCCACGGCGAACATGGTCGGAAGCAGGGCGGAACCTCCGTAGGACACCAATGGCAACGGCACTCCGGCGATCGGCAGCAGGCCGAGCACCGCCCCGACGTTGATCATGACCTGGGCCATGATCCACGCGGTCGCGCCACCCGCGGCGAGCCGTACGAACTGGTCTTTCGTGCGACTCGCGACGCGGATACCTGCATAGCCTAGGGCCGCGAAGAGGGTGAGTACGGACAGCGTCCCCACGAGACCCAATTCCTCGCCGATGACGGCGAAGATGAAGTCTGTATGCGCCTCGGGCAAAGTGCCCCATTTGCCGTAGCTCGTCCCGATTCCACTGCCGAACCAGCCGCCGGTGGCGAGCGAGTAGATGCCCTGGGCGGCCTGGAGCGTGCTGCCGTTGGGGTCGGAGAACGGGTCGAGGAATCCGGCGAACCGGGCGGCCCGGTGCGGCTTGAGCACGATCAGCACGGTGGCCAGCACGGAGACCACGGCGATCGCCATGGCGAACAGCCGGCCCGGCGCACCGGCGATCCACAACAGGGCGAGCACCAGCACGGTGATGATCATCGCGGTGCCCATGTCGCCGCCGAGCAGCACCAGGAACAGGATCACCAGCGCACCGGGCAGCAGCGGGACGAACATGTGCCGCCATCGGCCGAGCAGCCGGCGCTTGCGGGTGAGCACGTCGGCCCCCCACAACACCAGGCCCAGCTTGGCGAACTCGGAGGGCTGGATCTGGAACGAGCCGAAACCGATCCAGTTCCGGTTGCCGTTCACCTCGATGCCCAGCCCGGGCACCAGGACCAGGCACAGCGCACCGACGCAGCCGATCAGGAACGGGTAGGCCAGCCGGCGATACCAGCGCAGCGGCAGACGTGACGCGATCCACATCAGCGGGAAGCCCATCGCGACCGCGATCAGCTGCTTGGTGAAGATCTCGTCGAAGGAGCCGTAGATCGTCCGGGAGGTGATCTGCGACGCGGACAGCACCATCACCAGGCCCAGCACGGTGAGCAGCAGACCCGAGCCGAGCAGCAGGTAGTAGGCGGTGAGCGGACTGTCCAGCGCCCGGCGCAGTTCGCGGCGCGCCGATCCGGCCGGACGCGACGCGCCGGGCCGCGGTTTGGGCAACCGCGAACCGCCCCACGGCCGCCGCTTGTCGGCGGTGGGCGTGGGGCGTGCCTCGCGAGTCTGCGGACCGGCGGCCATCGCTCGCCCGGTCAGCCGGCCGCTGTGTCGAGTCCGCGGACCGCGTCGGCGAAGGCGTCGCCGCGCTTTCCGTAGTTGGCGTACATGTCCATCGACGCGCACGCGGGCGCGAGCAGCACGGTGTCCCCGGGCCGCGCCAGCGCCGCCGCCTCCCGCACGACCAGTTCCATGGCCCCAGTGTCGGTCGCGGCCACCTCGACGACGGGGACATCGGGGGCGTGTCGCGCGAGCGCGTCCCTGATCACCGCGCGGTCGGCGCCCATCAGCACCACCGCGCGCAGCCGGTTCTTCGCGCCGGAGACCAGGTCGTCGAACGAGGCGCCCTTGGCCAGGCCGCCCGCGATCCACACGATGTCCCGGTAGGCGGCCAGCGAGGCCGCCGCGGCATGCCCGTTGGTGGCCTTGGAGTCGTCCACGTAGTCGACGCCGGCCACGGTGGCCACGTGCGCGATCCGGTGCGCGTCCGGTCGGAACGCGCGCAGCCCGTTGCGCACCGCCACCGGCGGCACGCCGTAGGCCCGGGCCAGGGCGGCGGCGGCCAGCGCGTTCGCCACGTTGTGCGGCGCCGGCGGGTTCACATCGCCCACCGTGGCGAGTTCGGCCGCCGTGCTGTGCCGGTCGGGCACGAACGCCCGGTCGGCGAGCAGGTCGTCGACCACGCCGAAGTTCGACAGCCCCGGCGGGCCGAGTCCGAAGCCGACCGCGCGGCAACCCTCCTCGACCTCGGCCTCGTGCACGAGCTGCTCGGTCTGCGGGTCGGCCAGGTTGTACACGCAGGCGATCTGGCAACCGCCGTAGATCCGGCCCTTGTCCGCCGCGTACGCCTCCGGCGAGCCGTGCCAGTCCAGGTGGTCCGGCGCGATGTTGAGCACCGCCGCGGCCAGCATCCGCGGCGCGCCGGCGTCGTCCTTGGGGCTTTCCTCCCAGGTCGGCAGCCAGTGCAGTTGGAAGCTGGACAACTCCAACGCGAGCACGTCGTAGGCGGGTTCGCCGTCCCCGTCGCGGGCGAGCACCGCGTCCACCACGGGGGTGCCCACGTTGCCGGCCGCCGCGACCCGTTTGCCGGACGCCTCCAGGATCGAGGCGAGCATGCGCACGGTCGTGGTCTTGCCGTTGGTGCCGGTGATCGCCAGCCACGGCGCGGGGTTCTCCCGCGGACGCAGCCGCCACGCCAGCTCCACATCGCCCCACACCGGCACGCCGGCCGCACGCGCGGCGGCGAACAGCGGCTTGGTGGGCCGGAGTCCGGGTGAGGCGATCAGCACGTCCACCCGCGCCGGCAGGCTCTCGTCGTCGCCCAGGCGCACGTCGATGCCCAGTGCGCGCAACTCCTCGGCGCGCCGCCGAGCGTTGTCGTCGTCGGAGCCGTCGATGGCCACGACGCGTGCGCCCAGGCCGTGCAGCGCCCGGGCCGCGGACGCGCCGGTGACCCCGGTGCCCGCGACACAGAACGACAACTCGGCCCACGGCGCACCGTGATGGGTGAAGGTGCTCAGGTCTTTGGTACTCACGTCTCTTTACGTTCCCGTAACCCAGCCCGCGTAGAAGATGCCGATCCCGAGAATGGCGCACAGGCCGGCGATGATCCAGAACCGAACCACGATGAGTACTTCGGTCCAGCCCTTGAGTTCGAAATGGTGCTGGAGCGGCGCCATTTTGAACACCCGTTTGCCGGTCATCTTGAAGTAGCCCACCTGGATGATCACCGACAGCGAGATGATCAGGAACAGGCCGCCGATGAGCGCGGACAACAACTCGGTGCGGGTGAGGATGGCCAGCCCGGCGAGCGCGCCGCCGAGCGCGAGCGAACCGGTGTCGCCCATGAAGATCTTGGCCGGCGACGTGTTCCACCACAGGAAGCCGAAACACGAACCCATCATCGCCGCCGACACGATCGCCAGATCCAGCGGATCGCGCACGTCGTAGCAGCCCACACCGGGCGCGTTCAGGCAGGACTGGCCGTACTGCCAGACCCCGATGAAGGTGTACGCGCCGAAGACGATCACCGAGGCGCCGGTCGCGAGACCGTCCAGGCCGTCGGTGAGGTTGACGCCGTTGGAGTGCCCGGCGATCAGGATGTAGGCCCAGATCACGAAGAACACCGGCGTCAGGTCCAGCGCGGTGTCCTGCACGAAGGACAGGTGCGTCGACGCCGGCGTGAACCCGCGCGCGTCCTTGAACTGGATCGCCAGGAGCGCGAACGAGATGCCCACGAAGGACTGTCCGGCCAGCTTGGCCTTGGCCCGCAGACCCAGGCTGCGCTGCTTGACGATCTTGATGAAGTCGTCGACGAAGCCGACCAGGCCCAGGCCCGCCATCAGATACAGCACCAGCAGCGCGGACGCGCTCGGTGTCTCCAACGTGATCGCCTTGGCCCCGCCGTAACCCGCCAGCGCCGCCAGGATGATCACCGCGCCGCCCATGGTGGGCGTACCGCGCTTGCTGTGGTGTCCGGCCGGACCGTCGTCCCGGATCAGCTGGCCGTAGCCACGCTTGACCAGGATCCGGATCGCGAGCGGCGTACCGATCAGCGACAGCACCAGGGCGATGCCGCCGGCGATGAGGATGGCCCTCACCCGTGCACCTCCGCGTTGCTCACGTCGTCCCCGGCGGCGTCCGCCAACAGCGCGGCCGCGAGCCGTTCCAGGGCCACCCCTCGGGACGCCTTCACCAGTACGACGTCGCCCGGGGCCAGTTCGCCCCGGAGTAGTTCGACGGCCGCCTCTACGTCGGGCACCAGCACCGACTCCTCACCCCACGAACCCTCGTTCTTCGCGCCCATGTCGATCCAGGCGGCCTCCCTGCCGCCCACGGCCACCAGCCGGTGGATGTTCAGGCGTACCGCGAGCCGCCCGATCGCGTCGTGCTCGGTCAGCGACGCCTCGCCCAACTCCCGCATCTCGCCCAGCACGGCGAACGTACGATTGCCGCCCGCCATCGCGACGAGGGCCTTGAGCGCGGCTCGCATCGACTCGGGGTTGGCGTTGTACGCGTCGTTCACGACGGTCACCCCGTCGCCCCTGCGGGTCACTTCCATCCGCCAGCGGGAGATCGTACCGGCAGCGCCGAGGGCCGCCGCGATGTCCTCGACGGTCATGCCCACTTCGCGTGCCACGGCGGCACACGCCAAAGCGTTCGCCACGTGGTGCTCACCGTACAGGCGCAAGATCACCGGCGCACTGCCCTCCGGCACGCACAGCGTGAAGGAGGCACGGCCCTGCTCGTCGAGTGTCACGTTCTCGGCCCGTACGTCCGCCTTGGCGCTCTCGCCGAAGGTGACCACGCGGGCCTTGGTGCGGTCGGCCATCGCCCGCACGAACGGGTCGTCCTGGTTGAGCACGGCCACGCCGTCGGCCGGCAGCGCCTCGACGAGTTCGCCCTTGGCCCGGGCGATGCCCTCGCGACCGCCGAACTCGCCCATGTGCGCGGAGCCGACGTTGAGTACCAGGCCGATCCGCGGCGGGGCGATCTCGCACAGGTAGGCGATGTCGCCGACGTGGCGCGCGCCCATCTCGGCGACCAGGTACCGGGTTTCCTCGGTCACGCCGAGGACGGTCATCGGCAGGCCGATGTCGGTGTTGAAGTTGCCGCTCGGGGCGATCGTCGGGCCGGCGTGGGCGAGCACCTGGCCGAGCAGGTCCTTGGTGCTCGTCTTGCCGGAGGACCCGGTCAGCGCGATCACCGTGGTGTCGGGATGCCGGTCGGTGATCGAGCGGGCGAGGCGGCCGAGCGCCCGGACCACGTCCTCGACGAGGATCGCCGGGGTGCCGGTGTCGCGCTCGGCGAGGACCGCGACGGCGCCCGCCTCGATCGCGGCGCGCGCGTAGTCGTGCCCGTCGACGTGCTCGCCGCGCACGGCCACGAACAGCGTGCCGGGGCCGACCTTGCGGGAGTCCACGACCATCTCGGCGGTGATGCGCGCGTGCGGATCCGCGCCGCCCGAAAGCCGCCCTCCGAGAGCGGTGGCAATCTCGGCAAGAGTGGTGGAAATCACTGGTTCGTCTCCTCGGCACCCGAAGTGCCGGTCGCCGGGACGCCTGGGGTCGGGGTCTCGGACGTCGGGGTGTGCGTTGATGGTGCGGGAGCCACGATCCTCGCATCGTCGGACTGCTTCGGGGACGCGGGGCCGCCGTCCATGGTTCTGGCCACCGCGCGGCGCAGCTCGACCCGGTCGTCGAAGGGGTGTTTGACCCCGTTCGCGAACTCCTGGCCCTGCTCGTGTCCCTTGCCCGCGACCACGACCGTGTCGCCCGGCCCGGCCTGCCGCACCGCGAGCAGGACGGCCGCGGCCCGGTCCGGCTCGACCACCACGGTGCCGTGCGGGTCGGCGAGTCCCGGAATGCCGGCGAGCATCTCGTCCAGGATCGCCGAGGGATCCTCCGAGCGCGGGTTGTCGCTGGTGAGCACGACACGGTCGGCGAGTCGGGCGGCGGCGGCGGCCATCAGCGGGCGCTTGGCCCGGTCCCGGTCGCCGCCCGCGCCGAGCACGATGGTCAGCGCCCCGGCGGTCACCGGGCGCAGCGCGGCGAGCAGCGTCTCCACCGCGTCCGGGGTGTGTGCGAAGTCGACCAGGGCCAGGAACGACTGGCCCGCGTCCACCCGCTCCATCCGCCCGGGCACGCCCGGGGTGCGGCCCACGCCCTCGACCGCGTCCGCGAGCGAGACGCCGCCCGCGGTCAGTGCGACGATCGCCAGCAACGCGTTGGACACGTTGAACGGGCCGGCCAGCCGCACGCTCGCGTCGGCCTTGTGCCCGTCCGGGCCCACCACGGTGAAGCGGCTGCCGTCCGGGCCGAGGTCCACGTTCTCGGCCCGCCAGTCGGCGTCCGCGGCGCCCGCCGCCGACACGGTCAGCACCGGCACGCTCGCCATCTTCGCGAGCCGTCGCCCGTAGGCGTCGTCCACGTCGATCACGCCGATCCGCGAGCGGCGCGGGGTGAACAGTTCGGCCTTGGTCTCGAAGTACTCCTCCATGGACGCGTGGAAGTCCAGGTGGTCCTGGGACAGGTTGGTGAACAGCGCGACGTCGTACACGGTGCCGTCGACCCGGCCGAGTGCGAGCGCGTGGCTGGAGACCTCCATCACCGCGGCGGTGACGCCGTTCTCCAGCATCGACGCGAGCAGCGCCTGGACGTCGGTGGCCTCGGGGGTGGTGCGCACGCTGGGCACCACCTCCTCGCCGATCCGGGTCTCGACCGTGCCGATCACCCCGGTCGTGCCGCCGCCGGCACGCAACCCGCCGTCGAGCAGGTAGGCGGTGGTGGTCTTGCCGTTGGTACCGGTGACGCCGAACATCACCAGGTCCTCGGCGGGCCGCCCGTAGACCCAGGCCGCGATCTCACCCAGTCGGCCGCGCGGATCGTCCACCACCAGGGTCGGCAGGCCGCTGTCGGCGGCCAGTTCGGCGCCCGCCGGGTCGGTCAGCAGGGCCACCGCGCCCGCCGCCGCGGCCTGTCCGGCGAACGCGGCACCGTGGAAGTTCTCACCGGGCAGCCCGGCGTACAGATCCCCCGGGCGCACGGCCCGCGAGTCGTGGGTGACGCCCGTCAGCGTCGCCTCCGGGTCGCTCGGGGCCCCGGTGAGGGGGACGGAGACGAACCCGGCCAGGCCGGTCAGCGGTTGGGGGCGCACCTCGGCTGGGCGGCGCAGATCACGGTTGGGCACGGCGGGCAGGCTACCGCGCTTTGGGCCGTCGGCTCGTCCTCGGCCCGGTGCCGCGACCGGCGCCGACGGGACGGGCGCCGCCGGTCACGGCATCGCTCACCACTCGATCGGCAGGTCCTGCGCCGCGGTGCCGCTCGGGGCGATCCGGCGGCTCTGCAGGGCGAACGTCATCACCTGCTGGAACACCGGCGCGCACAGGCTGCCGCCACCGCCGTCGATGCCCGGCGCCTGGAGCGTGACGGACACCACGACCTGTGGATCGTCCGCCGGGGCGAAGCCGATGAACGACGTCGTGTAGCCGTTGTAACGGCCGGTCTTGGGGTCGACCCGGTTCGCGGTGCCGGTCTTGCCCGCGACCCGGTAGCCGGGGATTCGGCCGTTCTTGCCGGTGCCGCCCTCGTCGGCGACCACCGTCTCCAGCATGTCGCTCACCTGGCGGGCGGTCTCCGGGCTGACCACCACGGTCGACTTGGGTGCGGCGGCGGACTTGAACTTCCCGTCCGGGCCGGTGCTGCCCTTGACCAGGCTCGGTTCGATCCGCACTCCGCCGTTGGCGATGGTCTGGAACACCGAGGTGGCCTGGACCGAGTTCACCGACAGGCCCTGGCCGAACGGGATCGTGTACTGCTGGGAGCCGTTCCACTTCTGCGGCGGGGCCAGGATGCCGGGGGTCTCACCGGGGAACTTCAGCCCGGAGGGCTGTCCGACGCCGAACCGGGTGAGGTAGTCGTGCAGCTTGGCGTTGGCCTCGGCGCGGTCGGGCGAGAGTTGCTCCGAGGCCAGGATCGTGCCGATGTTGCTGGACTTGGCCAGCACGCCGGCCAGCGTGAGCTGCTGGGTGGGGTGGTCGTGCTCGTCCTTGAACAACTGGTCGGCCCGGGCGAGTCGGTTCGGCACGGTCACGTGCGTGCCGGGGGTGGCCCGGCCCTCCTGGATGACCGCGGCCATGGTCATCACCTTGCCGGTGCTGCCCGGCTCGTAGGCCTCCTCGACGGCCCGGTTGCCGAGGTTGTGCACGTCGCCGGGGCCGATGTGGTTGGGGTCGTAGCCGGGCGCGGTGGCCATCGCCAGAATTTGGCCGGTGCGCACGTCCTGGACCACCACCGTGCCCGACTCGGACTTGGTCTCGGTGACCTTCGCGGCGATCAACTGCTCGGCGTACCACTGGAGGTCGCGCGAGACGGTCAACTGCACGTCGGCTCCGGGCACCGCCTCCTTGCCGGTGAGGTCGGAGGTGGGCACCCGGCGGCCGTAGACCATCTCCTGGGTGGTCCGGCCGTCCTTGCCCGCCAGTTGGCCGTCCAGGGTCATCTCCAGGCCGCCGCCGCCGTGTCCGGTGGCGTTGACGAAGCCGACCAGGTTCGCACCGACCGGTCCGGCCGGGTAGACCCGCTTGCTGTGCTTGGTCGAGTAGATGCCGACCAGGTCGTTGCGGCGCACCTTGCCCAGGTCCTTCTGCACCTGGTGGATGTGGTTCCACACCGCCGGCTCGACCTGTGCGGCGAGCACCACGTAGCGCGACTTGGGGGTGCGCAGCTTCTCCTCGATGGCGACCGGGTCGCCGTTGACGAGCGGGGCCAGCGCCACCGCGGTGGCATGCGGGTCGTACTTCTGCACCTGGGTGGGGTCGGCGGTGACGTCGTACGCGTCCACCGACTTGGCCAGGCTCACCCCGGAGGCGTCGGTGAGCGAGCCGCGTTCGGCCGGGACGTTGACGGTCTGGGTGCGCTTGGCGGCGGCCTGCGCGGCGTACGCGGGCGCGTCCAGGGCCTGCAACTGGAGCAGCCGGCCCGCGAACAGGGTCAGCACCACGCCGAGCGCGATCAGCCCGATCCGCAGCCGCTTGCGCGGATCGCCCATCCGCGCGGCGGCCCGCGGCCGGCGGGCGGGTCGAGGCCTTCCGGCCGGGTGCGCGTCGCGGGTGCGCCCGGGCCGGGCCGTCCCCGGACGCGGTCGGGCCGGGCGCACCGGCCGAGCGCCGGCGTGGTCGGCCCGAGCGGCGTCCCGGGCGCCGCGCGCGGCGCCGTCGCCGGCGACCGGGCGCGGGCGCCGCGGCCGTTCCGGCCGGCCGGGCAGATCGGCTCCCCGCGCATCGGGTCGCGGACGCGGACGCGGGCGCGGCCCGGGACGCGCGGCCGCGGCCGCACCACCCTCGGCCGGTGCCTCCGTCGACCTCGGTCGCGGCCCACGCGCGGCCGAACGCTCGTCGCGAGACCGCTCACCCGCACCCGCCCGCCGCCCGGTCCCGGCCGAACCCGCACCGGCATCCCCGGCGCCCGACCGACGCGACCGCTCACCGGCCGCCGCCGCACCGCCGCGCGGGCGCGCCGGACGCCCACCGGACGCCGCGTCACCGGCGCCGGCCGAACGCTCGCCGGAGGCGGCGGCACCCGCCCGCAGCCGGGACCAGAGCCCACCCGAGGCGCCGGCACCGGAACGCGGCCGACCGGGCCGCCCACCGGACGCCGAGCCGCCCGCACCGGAACGCGCCGAACGCTCACCGGACCCCGCATCACCACCACGCGGCCGGCCCGCCCGCTCACCGGGCGCCGCGTCACCCGCACCCGGGCGACCCCACCGCCCACCGGATGCGCCCGCACCCGAACGCGACCGGGGCGAGCCCGCGCCGCCGGATCCGGCATCGCCCGTCCGGGGTCGCGCCGGACGTCCGACCCCGTCGCCGCGCGCCGCGGTCGGACCTTCGCCGGATCCGGCATCGCCCGTCCGGGGGCGAGCCGCCCCGGGAGCGTCGGGCCGGGCGCCCCGACGCGCCGGAGGTGCCTCCTCGCCGGCGGGTCGGCGCGGACGGTCCGGACGCGGGGTGCGCGCACCCGACTCGGCCCGCGCCCCGCCGGCTGCCCGGGCGCGGCCCGCTCCCGGCTCGGCCCGCTCCCCCGTGCCCGCGCGCGGACGCGCGGCACGCGGCGCGGGCGGATCGTCCTGCGCACCGGCGCGCGGGCGCCGTCCGTCCGCCGCACCCGAGCCGTCGGCCGGACGCGGGCGGGACCGGCGGTCCGAGGACGCGGCCGGGTCGGCGCCACGCTCCCGGCGGGCCCGCCCGGCCGAACGCGGCTCGTCGGGATCACGCGGATCACGGGGGTCACGGCGTCCGTCGGTCACGCGAGGTCCCTTCACCTGGACTGGGCAGCACCCGAATTCGGCGGCATGCCGCACCGGGCGGCGCATATGTACAACGAGCGAACGGGCGAGTGGCGCCGATGCGATCGCCCCCGCCCCGCTCCGAACCGCGGATTTGCCCGTTCGGCGGCGCCGTCGGGGCCGATCCGACGGGCGACACCGCCCGAGCCCGCACCCTCGGCACCACCGACGACGCCCGAGGCAGCCCGAAGGACCGCGTCGCGCAGCCGGTCGTCTCGCCCGCCGAGCCGCGACGGCGGGTGCCGTGGCCCGGGGAGGTCGGGCAGCCGGACCCGAAGCCGGCCGACCCGCCGAGCCGAGTGGATCGGCCGCCGGGGTGGGCGAACCGATCGGCGGCGAACACCGTCAACGGGTCGCTTCCGGCGGCGTGGCGCCGACCGCGCCGGCCGGCGCGGTGGAAGCCGGCGGGGCCGGGGTCGCCGAGGCGGTGCTCTCGGGCGCACCGGATGCGCCGGGCGTGCCGGGGTCGGCCGGAGCCGCCGGGGCAGGGCCGGCCGGAGCCGGTGCGCCCGGACCGCCACCGGCCGCGGGCGGCGCCGCGGATGCGGGGGGCGGCACGGGGGTCGCGGGCACCTCGGGCACCAGCGGCGGCTTGGACGTGGCCGCCTTCGGGACACCGAGCACGCGCCCGGTCGCCGGGTCGATGAACACCGGGCTGCCGCCCGGGACCATGCCCAGTTCCTGGGCGCGTCGCGCGAGTTCGCCCGGCGCGGCCTTGGCGTCCAGTTCGCGCTGGAGCGCCTCCCGGTCGTCGGTGAGCTGGTCCTGCCGCTTCTGCAGCCGGCCGAGTTCGAACGAGCCCTGGTTGAGCGCGGTGTTGAGCAGCAGCAGGGACAGCAGGCCGCCGCCGAGCAGGGCGACCACGAGCACCACGAACGGGGTCCGCGTCGAACCCTTGGCCTGGTGCGCGACCAGCCGGATGCGGGTCATCGTCCTTGCCGCGCCGCTCATCCCCGGCTCCCCCGTCCGCCGCGTCGATTCACAGGTCTTCCCGCACCCGCTCCGCCGCTCGCAGCCGCACCGAGGCCGCGCGCGGGTTGTCCGCGTTCTCCTGTTCGCTCGCCTTCTCCGAGCCGCGGGTGAGCAGCTTGAGCCGGGGCTGGAGGTCCTCCGGGACCACCGGCAGGTCCGGCGGTGCCTTGCTCTCGGCACCGGCCGCGAGCACACGCTTGGTCATCCGGTCCTCCAGCGAGTGGTAGGACATCACCACGATCCGCCCGTGCAGCGCCAGCGCCCGGACCGCCGCGGGCAACGCGCGCTCGAGCACCGCGAGTTCGCCGTTGACCTCGATCCGCAGCGCCTGGAACGTGCGCTTGGACGGATTGCCGCCGGTACGTCGCGTGGCGGCCGGGATCGCGGTGCGCACGATGTCGACCAGGCGCGCGCTGTTGGTGAACGGCTCCTTCTCCCGCTCGCGCACGATCGCGTCGGCGACCCGTCGGGCGAACCGCTCCTCGCCGAAGTCGCGCAGGATCCGGGCCAGGTCGCCCGCGGTGTAGCTGTTGAGGATGTCGGCCGCGGTGATGCCCACCGTCGGGTCCATCCGCATGTCCAGCGGCGCGTCCTGCGCGTAGGCGAAGCCGCGGTCGGCCCGGTCCAGTTGCAGGGAGGAGACACCCAGGTCGAACAGGATGCCGTCGATCCGCTCGATACCGAGCCGCGCCAACACCTGCGGCAGTTCGTCGTAGACCGCGTGCACCAGCGTGGCGCGCTCGCCGAAGCCGGCCAGTCGGGCGCCGGAGCGCTCCAGTGCCTCCGGGTCGCGGTCCAGGCCGATCAGCCGTGCCTCGGGGAAGGCCGTCAGCAGGGCTTCGCTGTGCCCGCCCATGCCGAGCGTCGCGTCCACCACGACCGCTCCGGGCGCGCGCAGCGCGGGGGCGAGCAGCTCGACGCACCGTTCCAGCAGGACCGGGATGTGGGCGGGCGCCGTCACGGCCCCTCCACCATCGTCGCGTTCACTCCGGGCCCTTCGTCGTGCGGAAACCCGCAGTCTAGGCCGTGTCCGGCGGATCCCGGTGGATCGGGGAGGCGGCCCCGGAGGCCGCGTCGCGAGGTGCCGGGAGAACGTGCCGTCAGGTCCCCGCCCGCTCGTCTGGGGAAGTGACCTCTGGCACCGGGGAAGGAGTGCCAGAAAGCTCGGAGCGGGTGGAGGCCTCGCCGCACGTGCGTCACGGTCGAGATCGCGTTCGGGAGGGATGCGGGGAGCGTACGGCACCGGGCGTCGCGCCTCGGTCACAGCAGGCCGGGCAGCACCTCCTCGGACAGCTCGGCGAAGGACTGCTCCTGCTCCGCGAGGTAGTCGTGCCAGGTCCGCGCCGCCCACAGCTCGACCCGGGTGTTGGTCCCGATCACGACGCAGTCGCGGCTGTCCCGGTCGAGCCCGGCGTAGTCGCGCAGCGGTTGCGGCACCAGCACCCGCCCCTGCTTGTCCGGCACCGCGTCGGATGCGCCCGCATAGAAGACGCGCATGTAATCCCGGGCGGCCTTCGAGGTCACCGGTGCCTTGCCCAACTGCTCGGCGATCCGGGTGAATTCCGCGATGGGCCACACATAGAGGCAGCGTTCCTGCCCCTTTGTGATCACTAGGCCCTCCGCCAACTCGTCCCGGAACCGAGCCGGCAGGATCAGCCGGCCTTTTTCGTCCAACCGGGGCTCGTATGTGCCCAGGAACACCGAGCACCTCCGGCCGCCACGTGGAGCTTTGCAGCTCCATTTCCCGCCACTCTACTCCACCAAACCCCACGGTCAACCCTTTTCGGGCGCGTCACTCTGTTCACAGCACCGACAAAAGCCCAGGTCAGAAGGGGTGCATCCGAAGAACCACCCGATTGCGCGCCCCCCGCACGCCACTCCCCCGCCTCGGGCGCGGGTTTCCACCTCCACACCATTGGGATCCCGGTACGAATCTCTCATTCGGGGATTAGCACCCATAGACCCGAAATGGTGACGAGCCATCCCTTACTTCCAGAGTGTGACTCCCCCCACGAGGCGAGACGCGGTGCCGGTCGCCAACGTCCTGACCATGGTCGATCGTCTTGTCGCCGCCAACCGGCACTACGCAGGTCGTGCTGATCCAGCACACCCTGTGCGGCATGCTCACGGTGACCGAGGATTTCCGCCGCGAACCGGAGGCCGACACCGGCCTGCGCCCGCAGTGGGCGGTCGAGGCGTTCGTCGATCTCGACGGCGATGTGCGTGAGTCGATGAACCGCGTGCGCAGGTCCCCGTTCCTGTTGCACGACGACACGGTGCGCGGATTCGTATACGACGTCACCACCGGCCTGTTGCGCGAGGTTTTCCCCCTCCCTGACGTGCAACCGGAAGGCGCCCCCGAGCAGTCCTAGGGTCCGTCGCCCCGATCTTGCCGACCCGTTTTCCGACTCGGCACCGCACTATCGAGGAGACCGACCCGTCTCGGCCGAGCCAATTTCTGCCGACCGGACCGTCCCCACGGCGCGTCGACTACCCTCCGGAGTCGCATCGTGCGTCGTCCGGGCCGTCCAACGGGGTGACGGCAGCGCACGCTACCGGGAGAATCGGCCTGTGGCCCTGACCCAGGGCGTGCACAACGCGGTTCCAGGGAGGGGCACGGGTGTCGACGTTCAACGATCAGGCCGGTCTGGGGGATCTGACGGTCACCACCGATCGGATCCGCGGGGCCATGGAGACCGTGATCGAGGGCAAGCCCGAGGTCGTCCGCCTCGCCTTGACCGTATTGCTGGCCGAGGGCCACCTGCTCGTCGAGGACGTTCCGGGTGTCGGCAAGACGATGCTGGCCAAGGCGCTCGCGCGCTCGGTCGACTGCGAGATGCGCCGGGTGCAGTTCACCCCGGACCTGCTTCCCTCGGACATCACCGGAGTCAGCGTCTTCGACCAGGAGAAGCGCGAGTTCGAATTCAAGCCCGGCGCGATCTTCGCGAACATCGTGGTCGGCGACGAGATCAACCGGGCCTCGCCCAAGACCCAGTCCGCGCTCCTGGAGTGCATGGCCGAGCGTCAGGTCACCGTCGACGGCACCACATACGAGCTCCAGGCGCCGTTCATGGTGATCGCGACGCAGAACCCGGTGGAGATGGAGGGAACGTATCCTCTCCCCGAGGCGCAGCGGGACCGGTTCATGGCCCGGGTCTCGATGGGCTACCCCGCCGCGGACGCCGAGCTGCGGATGATCGGCGGCCACAGCGCGGGCTCGCCGCTGACCGACCTGACCCCGGTGGCCGACGCCGCGGACCTGGTCCGGCTCGCGGACGCCGTACGCCGGGTGCATGTATCCCCGGCCGTCGCGCGCTACGCGGTCGACCTGGTCAACGCCACCCGCCGCTCCCCCGAACTGCGCCTGGGCGCCTCGCCGCGGGCGACCCTGCACCTGGTCCGCGCCTCCCGCGCGGCGGCGGCGCTGGACAACCGCGACTACGTGCTCCCGGACGACCTCCAGACGCTGGCCGTCGCGGTGCTCGCACACCGGCTGCTGCCGACCGCCGACGCGCAGATGGCCCGGCGCACCCCGGAACAGATCGTCACCGACATCGTCCGCCAGGTCCCGGTCCCCGGCTCCCCGAGCGGCCAGGTCCCGCCGGCCCAGGGTCGGGTCGGCGCACCGCAGACCGTGCAGCCCCCGCCCGCGCCGCCCGCGCACATGCCGTACCCCGGCGGCGTCCCGCAGCACAACGGCGGCCGGCCGTACCCGACCCAGGCACCCACCGCGCACCAGGGCTACGCGCCGGTGCCGTCCGACGGCCGCCTCGGCGGCACGGGTTCCGGGGCGGCGCGCTGACGTGCGTACCGCCCTGTCCGGCCTGACGACGCGGGGGCGGTCCTTCCTCGCGGCGGGGGTCGCCGCGAGCATCTGCGCGGTGATCCTGGGCCAACGCGACCTGTTGCGGGTCGGTTTCCTGCTCACCGCGCTGCCCCTGGTGTCGGTGCTGATCGTCGCCCGCACCCGGCACCTGGTCACCAGCGCCCGGGCGCTGGAGCCGCCTCGGGTGGCGGCCGGTCACGAGTCGCAGGTACGGCTGCGCGTGGACAACGTCTCGCGCATCCCCACCGGTCTGCTGATGCTGGAGGACCACGTGCCGTACGTGCTCGGCTCGCGGCCCCGGTTCGTGCTCGACCGGATCGAGCCGCACGGCAGCCGGCACGTGTCCTACCGGGTCCGCTCGGACCTGCGCGGCCGCTTCCCGGTCGGGCCGCTGCGGCTGCGGATGGCCGACCCGTTCGGGATGTGCGAGTTGACCCGGTCCTTCGCCGCGCGGGACACCCTGGTGGTCACCCCGGCGGTGCAGCCGCTGCCCGCGGTGGACCTGGGCGGCGAGTGGACCGGATACGGCGACAGCCACGCCCGCAACGTGTCCGCGTCCGGCGAGGAGGACGTGGTCCCGCGCGAGTACCGACACGGCGACGACGTGCGCCGGGTGCACTGGCGCTCCACGGCCCGCCGCGGCGAACTCATGGTGCGCCGCGAGGAGCAGGCCTGGCAGAACCGGGCCACCGTACTGATCGACACCCGCGAGGGTGCGCACGTGGGCGACGGGCCGGCGTCGTCCTTCGAGTGGGTCGTCTCGGCCGCCGCCTCGGTGGGCGTGCACCTGTGCCGCCGCGGCTACACCACCCGGCTGCTCGACTCCGAGGGCGACGCACTGGCCGGTGACCTGGAGGGGATCCGGGCCGCGCCCGGCGACCTGGAGGGTTTCCTGCTGGATGCGTTGGCCGTGGTGGAGACCGTGCCGGTGGCCGCGCTCGACCGGGCCGAACCCGCGCTGCGCGACCCGAACGGCGGCGGCCTGACCGTCGCCGTGCTCGGTGCGCTGACCGAGGACGACGTCAAGCGGTTGGGCCGGGCCCGGCACCGCTCCGGCCGCGGGGTCGCGGTCGTGCTGGATGTGAGCACCTGGGGCCGGGTGCCCGGCGCGCTGCCGCACGACAGCGCGGTGGCCCTGCTGCGTCAGGCCGGCTGGCGGGTGTTGTCCGCCCGGGCCGGTTCGCGGTTGTCCGAACTGTGGCGCTCGGCCGGCCGGGTGGGCGACCCCGCCGCCGCGGGTTCGGTGTCCTTCGCCGGCACCTCGCGCGCGAGTGCTCCCGCCGCACCCGCGGCGAACACCGCCTCCTCGACCCCGCCGCCGCGCCCGCGCTCGGCACCCACGGTCGGGGGCGGCACCGTCGATGGAGGGGGAAGGTCATGACCGGTCGGCTGCGCCTGGCCCTGGTCGCGGGACTCGCGACCGCGCTGACGTCGTCCTCGCTGCTCCCGCTGGTCGACGCGGGCGGCTGGATCGCCCAGGGCCTGGGCGCGATCCTGCTGGTCGCCCTGGTCGGCGAGGGCGCCCGACGCATCCGGGTACCGCGCCCGATCGTGGGCCTGTGCCAACTCGCCGCCCTGGTGCCCTACCTGCTGCTGGTCTGCGTACCGGACGCCAGCGGCCCGATCCCCACGCCGAGCAGCATCGACGCGTTCGTGAACCTGCTGCGGGTGGGCGGACAGGACATCCGCGAGTTCACCACCCCCGCACCCGCCTCACCCGGGATCGTCGCGATCCTGCTGTTGGTGATGGGCGGCATGGCCGTGCTCGTGGACATGATCGCGGTCACCTACGCCCAGGCCGCTCCGGCGGGCCTGCCGCTGCTCGCGCTCTACAGCGTGCCCGCGGCGCTGTCCCGGTCCGGACTGGGCTGGGCGATCTTCCTGATCGCGGCGCTGGCCTACGTGCTGCTGCTGCTCGCGGAGGGCCGGGAACGGCTGCTGCGCTGGGGCCGCCCGCTGACCCCGCCGGTGCCGGCCGGCTACCCGCCGCTGCGCCAGTACCGCCCACCCGCACGCGGCGGCGGCCGGATCGGCCTGACCGCCCTCGCGGTGGCCGTGGCGGTCCCGGCGCTGATCCCGCTCAGTGCCAACCGCCTGATCGACAAGAACGACAACGGCCCCAAATCGCACCGGCTGACCACGATCAACCCCGTGGTCAAGCTCTCCGACGAGCTGAACCGGGCGGAGAACGTCGAGTTGATGCGCTACCGCACCAACGCGGCCACGCCGGGCTCGATCTACCTGCGGATCTCCTCGCTGGACCGGTTCGACGGCCGCACCTGGCAACCCTCGGAGCGGCAACTGACCGACGTGCCGCGCGAGTTTCCCAAGCCCGCGGGACTGGACGCGGCGGTGCGCACCACCGAGGTGACCACCCGGATCGAGGCCAACAACAACTACCGGCAGGGTTCGCTGCCGATGCCCTACCCGGCCTCGCAGGTCCAGGTGAAGGGCAATTGGCGGTTCGAGCCCGAGGGACGACTGCTGCTCGGCGACAACAAGCAGGACACCCGCAGCCTGGGCTGGACGGTGACCAGCCTCGACGTCGAGCCGACCCCGGCCCAGCTCAAGGCCGCCGCGCCGCCGCCGCCCTCGCTCGCGCCGTACGTGTCGCTGCCGCTGCCGACCGACATGGTGAACCGGATCCGCCAGCAGGCACTGCGGATCGGCGGGAACGGCACCTCCTACGACCGGGCCCGCAACCTGGAGGAGTGGTTCGCCCGGTCCAACCAGTTCCGCTACGACACCAAGGTCCCGCAGGGCAACGGCGCCTCCGCCCTGGAGAACTTCCTGGAGCAGAAGGTCGGCTACTGCGAGCAGTTCTCCTCGGCGATGGCGGTGATGGCCCGCACCCTGGGCATCCCGGCCCGGGTCGCGGTCGGCTTCATCCCCGGCACCCTGCAGACCGACCTGACCTACAAGGTCAGCAGCCACGACGCACACGCGTGGCCGGAGCTGTACTTCTCCGGAGCGGGCTGGATCCGGTTCGAGCCGACCCCGTCGCGGGGCAACTCGCCCTCCTACGCGCAGCAGGACATCGCACCGGTCGTGCCGTCCGCATCGCCGGGCAGCGCGGGCGAACTGCCCACGAAGCAGCCGCAGACCGCACCGAGCGCGGCGCCCTCGGTGTCCGCGAGCACCGCGCCGGTCACCGCCGGCGGCTCCTCGGACGAGCCCTGGCTCTCCGGCCGGGTGCTGCTGATCGGCTCCGGGATCGCGCTGTTCGTGCTGCTCGCGGCGGCACCGATGTTGACCCGGGGCCGGGTCAGGGCCCGCCGCCTCGCCGCGCTGACCCGAAACGTGGCGGCGGATGGCGCGGACGAACCCGGCGACCGGGCCGGTCCGGTGCTCGGCGGCTGGACCGAGGTCCTGGACACCGCCCGCGATCTGGGGCATCCGGCGCCGGACGCGGAGACCCCGCGGCAGGCGACCGAACGGCTGCTGCGGGTGCTCTCCGAACGGCCCGGGGCAGCGGACGGCGACGCCGCGCACCCGGAGTCCGCCGCCCTGCTCGCGGCCCGCGAGGCACTGCCGCGCATCGCACTGGCCACCGAGCGGTTGTTGTACGCCCAGACCCCGCCGACCCGGGAACCGGGCCTGGGCGAGGACGTACGGGCGGTCCGCAAGGGCCTGCTCGCCCAGGCCGGTCGCGGCCGGCGCCTGCGCGCCACGCTGCTCCCGTCGTCGCTGCGCCGCCGGGGCCGACCGAGCCCGGCCGAGCGCCGATACGCGTTCGTCGAGCGATTCCGACCGCGCCGGCGCCGGAGCGACGGCCCCGGGCCCACCGCGAAGCCGGTCGACATCGGCTGAGCGCGACGGCGCGAAACGCCGAAACGCCGGTGGCGGTGACTCCCGAGATCCTCGGAAGTCACCGCCACCGGCGTTCGTACGTACACCCGGTCGACTCACCCGGCCGGTCGGACATGTCGCGCCCGGGTCCGCCCGCGTCGGCCGGGCGGCGGCGGGGTCTCCCCCGCCGTGTCGTCCGGATCACCCCGAAGGGTCAGCCGCCGTTTTCCTCGCGCCGACGGCGCCAGCGGTCCTCGATGCGGTTCATCACCTTGGCCTTGCGCCGGCGCGGTGCGCGCCCGGGAGCGCCGCCGCCTTCGCCCGCGTTGGCCGTCGCGGGTCCCCGGCGCCAGCCGGTGACCGCGAGGAGCGCCCCACCGAGCATCGCCAGAAAGCCGATGACGCTCACCCAGATCTGTTGGACCATCATGCCGGTCATCAACAGGACGATGCCGAGCAGGAATCCGAGGATCGCCTGAACGGTGCGTCGCCGAGTGTGCCGGCGCATGCCGGCTGCTTCGAGCGCTGTCGCGAATTTGGGATCTTCGGCGTAGAGCGCTCGCTCCATCTGCTCAAGCATGCGCTGCTCGTGCTCTGAGAGCGGCACGGCGTCCTCCTTCGTCGGCCGCGACGCGACCTTGCGGCCCTTTCAGGATAGGCAGGTAATCGCTGTCGTGAAAGCCACCCTCGGCACGGGCTCGAAGCCTGCTCCAAGATGATGGGTCACCACGTCGATTCCCGCCCCTGTCGACACTCCTGCCCTGTCCGGCGCACGCTCATGTCCCCCGGTCAGGGCTTCGATGATATGCGGCCGGAGCGGGTTCGCGCTGAGGGGCGGGGCCGCGCGGGTCACGGCCGTGGGCCGGCCGCGGTCGGCGGGCTCGGTCTCAGCGCCCGGAACGCCCGCGCGACCGGGGCCCGGGGGTGAGCAGCGTGGCCGAGGTCAGCGCCGCGTCGCCGAACCGGCCGCGCACCGCGTCGGCCGCGCGTTCCGCCTCGCGCCGGCCCAGAACCCGTTCCCCCAGCGCCAGTTGGCGTGGGTAGACGCCGCCGACCAGGCCCTCCACCCGGATGCCCACCAGCCGCAGTCGGGCCCGTTCCAGACCCAGTGCGCCGTGCAGCAGGCAGGCCACGCCGTAGATCTCGTGGCCCACGTCGGTGGCCTCGCGCAGGGTCCTGGCCCGGGTGAGGGTGCTGAAGTCGGCGAATCGGATCTTGATCGTGACGGTCCGCCCGGCCGCCTTCGCCCGCCGCAGCCGGGTCGCGGTGCGGTGAGCGAGGTCGAGCAGGGTGCGGCGGATCACATCCGGGTCGTCCACATCGGTGGGGAAAGTCTCCTCGGCGCCGATACTGCGTTCGGGTTCCCAGGGGATCACCGGACGCCGATCCCGACCCCACGCGAGTTCGTGCAGCCCGCGACCGGCGGCCGGGCCGAGCGCGCGGCTCAGCGTCTCGACCGAGGTGTGGGCGACATCGCCGATGGTGGCCAGGCCCAGATCGCTCAGCAGCGCGCCGGTGCGTTCGCCGACGCCCCACAGTCGGTCCACCGGGAGCGGGTGCAGGAAGTCCACCACCTCCTCGGGGCGGATCACGCGCAGCCCGTCCGGTTTGGCCAGCGCGCCGGCCAGCTTGGCGGTGAACTTGTTGTCGGCGATCCCGACCGAGCAGGTGATGCCCTGCTCGTCGAGGATCCGGGCGCGGATGTTCTCGCCGACCGTCTCCGGCGGGCCGAGCCGGCGGGTGACGCCCGCCAGGTCCAGGAACGCCTCGTCCAGGGACAGCGGCTCCACCCGCGGGGTGATCGAGCGGAGCACCTCCATCACGCCGCCGGAGACCAGCCCGTAGTCGTCGTGGTCCGGCGCCAGGAACACCGCGTGCGGGGCGAGCCGGCGGGCCCGGGAGGTGGCCTGGCCGGCGTGGACGCCCAGCGCGCGCACGTCGTAGGTGGCGGAGAGCACCACCCCGCGCGGGCCGTGGCCGGCCACCACGAGGGGGGTGTTCCGCAGTTCGGGATTGCGGCGGATCTCGACGGACGCGTAGAAGGCGTCCATGTCCACGTGCATGATCGCCGGCGAGCCGGATCGGGCGGTACTCATCCGGCACCGCCCGTCCGAGGGCCCCGACCGGCGTGGAGGTCAGCCCGCCGGCTTGCTCGCGAGCAGGTGCAGTTGGGTGGCCAGGGCGCGGTACTCGGGCTGTTCGGCCGCGGCCCGCTCCAGGTCCAGCAGCGCGTCGAACGAATTCGGGTCGTCGACCAGGACGCCCGGGACCAGGTCGGCGAAGACCCGGATCGCGTGCACCGGGCCGGCCTCCAGGCCGGCCTTGGCGACCAGCTCGACGAGGTCGGCGACGGTGAACCGGCGCGGCAGCGGATCGGCCGGGCCGTAGCGCCCCTCGGGGTCGGCGAGCAGGTCGCGGGCCTGGTCGAAGTGCCCGGCGAGGGCACGGGCCAGGACCGCACCGGTGCGGTTGGCCGCGAGCAGGCTGAGCGTGCCGCCGGAGCGCAGGGCGCGGACGATGTGCGCGAGGTCGGCCGAGGGGTCGTCGACCACCTCCAGCACGCCGTGGCACAGCACCACGTCGGCGGCGTCCGGCTCGACCACGTCGAACAGGCCGTGCGTGTCGCCCTGGTAGGCCCGGACCAGGTCGGTGACGCCGGCCTCGGCGGCCCGGCGTTCGAACGCGGCGAGCGCGTCCGGGCTGGGATCGACGACGGTGACCCGGTGGCCGAGTCGGGCGATGGGCACGGCCAGGTTGCCGGTGCCGCCGCCGGCGTCGAGCACGTCGAGCACGCTCCGCCCGGCCGCCTCGACCCGTCGGTCCAACGCCTCGCGCAGCACCTGCCACACGACGGCCGTACGCATCGAGCTGCGCCTGCGCGTCTGGTCGGACACGGACACCCTCCTCCGGAACTGGTCGGGTTCCACCTTAGGGCGTTGTCGGGAGTCATCCCGCGCTCCCGGGGCCTGCGTGCCGGAGCCTGTGCGGAGGCTGCCCGGTGCGGCCGCCGGCCGGGCGCGGGCCGGCGTACGGGGGGATCTCGAAGCCGCTCGTGTGCACCGGGACCCGGCGCGGGCCGGGCGCGGGCGCGGTGGGGCCGGCTGCGGCCGTCGGTTCGGGTACGGCCGGGTGCCCGGGCGCGACGTGCGGGTGGGCGAACGGACGGTTCGATCGGCTCGGTCGGTTCATGGGTGGTGCGTTCAATCGACAGGAGGGGGTGGGGCCGGGATCGGGGGCAGTGCGAGCAGTCGCACCACCAGGCGGAAGAAGGTCTCCACGTCGCGGATCAGGTCGTCCGCCTCGCGGCCGGTGACCGCGCCGGGCAGTCCCGCCTCGGCGGCGGCACGCTTGCGAGCGCCGGATGCGAAGAAGGCCGCCCACTCGGTCAGCTCGGGCGCCACCTTCGGCAGCAGTTCCCAGGCGCTGCGCGGGGCCCGCCTGCGGCGATTCGCGCGCTCGTCCTCGGCCTGCGCCCGGGCGGCGAGCACGGCCGCCGCCACCCGCAATGCGGCCAGGTGGGCGGTGGCGTACCGTTCCGCGGCGTCGCGGTTGACGGCGGCCTCGGTGAGCCCGCGCCGGGCCTGGGTCAGCAGATCGAGCGCCCCGCGCGGGGCGGACGACCAGCGCACGGGCGCCCGTCGGATCGGCGGCGGTTCGGGTATGTGGGCGGACTGGTTCCAACTCGCGCTCGGGCTCGCACTCGCGCTCACACGGTCACCTCCTCAATCGGCGGTCCGCGCCAGCGTCCAGGTCCCGGCGCCGGCGTCCAGGCTGAGGTCGTACACACCCAACGGCGCGCTGCGGCCGGCTCCGGCCTCCACGCGCCACACCTCGCGCTCCCCCGTCGCCACGACGGCGGTCCGCGAGCGCGCGTGCTGCCACCACTCGCCGGTCTCCACCCAGTGACCGAGCACCTCCCGGACCACGTAGAGCCGGTCGTGCCACAGGAACCGCGCGGGGTCCCCACCACTGCGCAGCACCTCCACCGGATCGGTGTGCAGACGCGTCATACAGCTCCTCCTCTGCCGAGGCCGGGAGCCGCGATGCGCTTCCCCACGCACCGCAACCCCAGGCTGCCCATCCGCTTGCCCCGTGCCGTTCGAATCGAACTTTTCTCTCGAACAAAAGTTCGATCTCGTTTGCCAGTAAAGCTCTCTCCCCCACCCACGTCAACGTCATTGCCGCAGTCCCGGGCGAACCGTCGTGTTCGAGTGATGTTCGAGCATGTTCGAGTCGGCCGGCCCGGTCGTCGGGAGCGGTCGCTCCCCACGTGTTTCCACCGTGACAGGCGACACCGACACCATCGCGGGACCAACCGGACGTGCCACCCTTGTCCGGTGCGCCCACGTCTGCCCTCACCGCTGCACGAGCTGTGCGATCCCCGGCTGACCGCCCTCGGCCTGCGCCTCGCGCTCAAGCGGGACGACCTGATCCACCCCGAGGTGTCGGGCAACAAGTGGCGCAAGCTGAAGTACAACCTGACGGCGGCCCGCGACCAGGGGCAGCACACGCTGTTGACCTTCGGCGGCGCGTACTCCAACCACCTGCGGGCCACCGCCGCGGCCGGCCACGCCATCGGGTCGGCCACGGTAGGCGTGGTGCGCGGCGAGGAGCTCGCCGACCGCCCGCTCAACCCGTCGCTCGCCTTCGCCGTCGAACACGGCATGCGGCTGGTGTTCGTGGACCGCGCGACCTACCGGGCCAAGCACACGCCGCAGGTGCTCGATCGGCTGCTCGCCGCGCACGGGCCCGCCTACGTGCTTCCGGAGGGCGGCAGCAACGAGGCCGCCGTGCGCGGCTGCGCGGAACTGCCCGCCGAGCTCGGCGACGACTTCGACGTGGTCTGCGTCGCCGTGGGCACCGGCGGCACGCTGGCCGGCATCGCGGCGGGTCTGCCGCCGGGGCGGCGCGCGATCGGCTTCGCGGCGCTCAAGGGCGGCTTCCTCGCCGACGAGGTGGCCGAGCTCCAGCGGCGCACCTACGGCGCGCCCACCGACAACTGGCACGTGGAGCACGACTTCCACCACGGCGGCTACGCCCGCCGCGGCCCGGAGCTGGACACGTTCCTCGCCGACTTCGCGGCCCGGCACGACTTCGCGCCCGAACCGATCTACGTCGGCAAGATGTTGTTCGGCCTGTTCGCCCTCGCCGAGCGCGGCATGTTCGCCCCGGGCACCCGGCTGATCGCGGTGGTCACCGGCTGACGGCGGTCGTGGCCGGCCGATGGCGGTGTCGCCGGCCGATCCGACCTTTGGCGGGTCGTCGGCCGACCCCGTCCCGAAGGCGCCGGCTCCGCCGTCCCATCGGCAGAGCCGGCCCCGAACGACCCGCCGCCCCCCCCGGCCGGCCGGTCGTCCCATCGGGACCGGCGCCCCCCGCGCCGATCCCGATGCCGTCACGCCCCGCCGTTCCCCCCGAACGGCGCTCCCCCGAGACTTCCGTGGGCGTTTCCCCGTGCCGACCACTCTGCCGGTCGACCCGGGGGGCGAACATCCGTACAGGTACTCAGAAGCGGGCCCGGGTATCGCCGCCCATATCCGTGTTCATCACGATTTCCGACCCGGGTCGCATTCGATGAAAAGAAATCTTCCTCGCGCGTACAACCCTCTGCCCGGGTCGCGAGTCTTATCAATCGTGACCCGCTGGGGGGTGGGCCCGTGGACCGTGGGGAGCGGTCGCGGGAAGGTGAGGGGGATCAGGCCCGGGGGGCGGGCCTGATCCCCCTCACCTGCATATACGCTGTGCCACCGTGGCTCGCATCGTGGTTGTCGGCGCAGGTATGGGTGGATTGGCGGTGGCCGCTCGGCTGGCCACGCTTCGGCACGAGGTGACGATCTGCGAACGGTCCTCCTCGACCGGCGGGGCGTCCGGGTCGATCGTCCGGGACGGCTTCACCTTCACCACCGGCCCGGGGCTGCTCACCTTGCCGGCCGTCTACCGCGACCTGTTCCTCAAGACCGGCGCCGCGATCGAGGACGTCGTGGACCTGGTCCCGATCGCCACTCCCACTCGGGAGTCCTTCGCCGCCGCGGGCGGGCCGCGCACCGTCGTCGACATCCCCAACGCGTCCCGGTCCGGGACGCACGACGCGTTCGAGTCCGGCTTCGGGCCCGGGGCGGGCGACGACTGGCAGCGACTGCTGCACCGGGCCGGCGAGATGTGGGGCATCACCCGCAAGACCTTCTTCGAGGCACCACTCCTGGCCGACCCGGCCGGGCGGGCCGAACGGCTGCGCAGTGCGGGCGGGCGGGCCGACCTGCGTACCACCGCGCCCTGGCGCTCGCTGCGCTCGCTCGGCCGGGCCCACCTGAGCGACCCCCGGCTGCGCGCCCACCTCGAACGCTTCGCCGTCGAGGCCGGCTGTCACCCCGGCAAGGCACCCGCGACGCTGGCCACGCTGCCGTACCTGGAGGAGACCTTCGGGGTGTGGTGGGTGCGCGGTGGCCTGCACCGGATGACCGAGGCGCTGCACGCACGCTGTGTGCAGCGGAAGGTGAAGGTGCGCACCGACACCGAGGTGAGCACGATCGAACGCGCGGGCGGCCGGGTGTCCGGGGTGCTGCTCGCCGACGGCGGCCGACTCGATGCCGACATCGTGATCACCGACCTGCCGGTCGATCCCGGGACCGCCGGGCTGCTGCCGGGCCCGGGCCCGAAGGCTCCCGGGGCGGGTCGGGTGCCGGCCTCCTCGGCGACGCTCGAACTGCATCTCGCGCTGCGCGGTCGCACCCCCGGGACGCCGCACCGCACCTACCTGTTCGCGGACGACCCCGGGCGCGAGCCGGACGCGCTGTTCGCCGACCGCGCGACCCCGCCGACGGATCCCACGCTGTGCGTACTGGCTCCCGACGACGAGACGTCGGCCCCCGAGGGGCACAGCGCGTGGACGGTACAGCTGCGCGTGCCCCGACAGGGCCCGGTGGACTGGGACTCGGCCGCCGTCCGGGACGACTACTCGGCGACCGTGCTCGACCTGCTGGCCCGCCGCGGCCTGGACGTGCGCGAGCGGGTGCTGTGGTCGATCCTGCGCACCCCCGCCGACCTGGCCGGGCAGACCGGTGCCCCGGGCGGCGCGGTGCCGGGCGCGGGTGCCGACGGTCCGCGCAACGCGCCGCGCCGAGTGCCGAACCGGTCGGCCGTACCGGGCCTGTTCTCGGTCGGCGCGAGCGCCCACCCGGGCGGCGGCCTGACCCGAGTCGGCATGTCCGCGGCACTGGTGGCGGAGCTGATCGGGCGCGCGTAGGGCGTGTCCGGCGAATCTTGCCGGGGCCGCGCCGGAGAAACGGCCGAGGAACCGCTCGGCGGCGCCCGGGTCCGATCCGGGGCGTCCTCAGCGGGCCTTGGCCCGGCGGCCCTTCGGGCGACGGCCGCTGACCGTCCAGCCGTGGTGGAAGCCCTTGCGCACGTAGCGCGTGGTCAGGAACTGGCCGACCGCGAAGCAGAACACGCCGATGCCGACCAGCACCGGGTTCTTGATGCCCACGCCCACGGCCACGCCGACGAAGCCGACGAAGGCGAGCACGCGGTAGCGAAACGGCGCGCCGTGCTGCCACAGCGCCTCGGTCAGCAACCACAGCCCGATCGGCACGAACAGGATGTAGAGCACCACCAGGCCGATCTGCACGGGTCGATCCCTTCGTTACCGGCGCGTTGCCTCACCCTAGAGGGTGAACCGGTCGTCGGGGGGTGTGCCGGATCAGCCGGCTCGACCCAATCCCTCGCCCGCGGCCGCGCCCGAGCCGTCGCCCGATTCCGCGCCCGATCGTTCGTGCAGTCCGAGGTTCTGGTAGATCTCGGTGGTCGCCGTGGACCGGTTGAGGGTGATGAAGTGCAGCCCCGGCGCCCCCTCGGCGAGCAGCCGCTCGGACATCCGGGTCGCGAACTCCACCCCGATCGCGCGCACCGCCGCCCGGTCGTCACCGGCCGCCTCGACCGCCGCCGCCAGGTCGGCCGGTACCGAGCAGCCGCTCAGCTCGTCCGCCCGCACCAGCGTGGTCGGGCTGGTGACCGGCATCACCTCGGGGATGATCGGGATGTCGCACCCGGCCGCCGCGACCCGGTCGCGCAGCCGCAGGTAGTCCTCGACCCGGAAGAACATCTGGGTGATCGCGTAGTCGGCACCCGCGCGGCACTTGGCCACGAAGTGCCGGATGTCCTCGTCCCAGCCGGTCGAGCGCGGGTGCATCTCCGGGAACGCGGCGACGCCGACGCAGAAGTCGCCGGACGCGCGCAGAAGTTCGACCAGCTCGACCGCGTACGTGAAGCCGTCCGGGTGGGCGACCCACTCGCCCTTCACGTCGCCCGGCGGGTCGCCGCGCAGCGCGAGCACGTTGCGCACGCCCGCGTCGGCGTACTGCCCGATGATGTTGCGCAGCTCGGCGCGCGAGTGCCCGACCGCGGTGAGGTGCCCCACCGGGGTGAGCGTGGTCTCGGTGGCGATCCGTTCGGTGGTGTCCACGGTCATGCCCCGGCTGGAGCCGCCCGCGCCGTAGGTGACCGAGACGAAGGTCGGCGCCAGCGCCTCGACCCGACGGATGGCGTCCCACAGCGTGCGGGTGCCCTGCTCCGTCCGGGGTGGCATGAACTCGAACGAGAACGACCGGCTGCCGTTCGCGAGCAGATCGCGAATGGCCGGGGTTCGACTGATGCGAGTGGATGCGGCACCGAGAGACATGCAGGCAGGCTATCGGGCGGTCGCCCCCGCGAGAACGACTTCCCACAAGGCGAGACGGCCGGGCTGCTCGGGATGGCCGCGCGGACCGCAAGTTAGGCTTCCCCGTATTTCCTCATCGTTTCATCGCCCTCGACGGAAGACTCCATGGCTGCCGATTCCTTCCCCGTACACCCCCTGGACCGGGACGGCCTGCGGCAGCGCATCAATGCCGCGCTCGGCGAGTTCATGGACCGTCAGGCCGAGGTGCTCGCCGAGGTGGGCGAGGGCATGGTTCCGGTCACCGAGGCACTGAACGACTTCGTGCTCGACGGCGGCAAGCGGCTGCGACCGGGCTTCTGCTACTGGGGATGGCGTGGCATCGCGGGTCCGGCGGCACCGGACGAGGCGATCGTGCGGGCGGCCACCGCGCTGGAGCTGCTCCAGGCCAGCGCCCTGATCCACGACGACCTGATGGACAGCAGCGACACCCGGCGCGGCAAGCCCGCCGTGCACCGGCGGTTCGAGGGCCTGCACGGGGCGAACGGGTGGGTCGGTTCGGGCGAGTCGTTCGGCTCCGCGGCGGCGATCCTGCTCGGCGACCTGTGTCTGTCCTGGTGTGACGAGATGTTCGGCGCGAGCGGGGTGGACGACCGGGCGCTGCGGGCGGCCAAGCCGTTGTTCGACGTGATGCGCACCGAGGTGATGGCGGGCCAGTACCTCGACGTGCTGGAACAGGCGATGGGCGGCGGCTCGGTCGAGCGCTCACGGCGCGTGATGCGGTTCAAGTCCGCCAAGTACACGATCGAGCGCCCCCTGCACGTGGGTGCCGCGCTGGCCGGCGCCGACGAGGCCGCGCTGGCCGCCTACTCCGCCTACGGGCTGCCGCTCGGTGAGGCGTTCCAGCTGCGTGACGACGTGCTCGGGGTCTTCGGCGATCCCGAACGGACCGGCAAGCCGGCCGGGGACGACCTGCGGGAGGGCAAGCGCACCGTACTGCTCGCGCTCGCCGGCGAGCGGGCCTCGCGCGTCCAGGCGGGGGTGCTGGACACGCTGCTCGGGGATCCCGGACTGAGCGACATAGGCGTCAAGGAACTGCGCGTGGTGATCGAGGACACCGGCGCGCTCGCCGACGTCGAGACGATGATCACCGAGCTGACCGAGCGGGCCCTCGCGGCCCTGGCCGTCGCGCCGATCGCCGAGGACGCGCGCGAAGTGCTGCGCGAGTTGGCCGACGCCGCCACCGTGCGCAGCGTCTAGTCGGGCGGCCGGCGGGCCGGTGATGGTGAACGGTGCGGCCGGCACGGACCGGGGACGCTCCGACTCGGCCACCCGGCCCGGGGCGGGACGAGGGCCGTGCGTCGGGTCGGCGTGCGGCAGGGCCTGGGGCGGATTGCGGCCGACCAGGTAGATCCCGCCGATCATCGCGGCGAGCACGAGCAGCGGGAACAGCAGCGCACCGCCGCCGTCCGGCGTCGGGCTCGTACGCCCGGATCGAGGCATCGGGCGTTCGGCGGCGGCGAACCGGGGGCCGGGGATCAGCGGTTCCGTCGCGGGGTGCGGCAGGTCGTGGTCGCGGGCATCCTCTGCGGACCCCGGACGGAGGCGAACGTCGGGTGTGTCCATCTCGGCAGTCTGGCCGCTCGCTCCGCCCGGTTCGGCCGGAAAGCGCCATCCGCGAGGCCAACCACCCGATCGGCCCACGGCGGCGACACCCGCCGCGTCGACCCGGCGGATCGGGGTCGGCCGCCCGAACACCGCCGTCGAACGGTCCGGCCCCGACCGACGTGCCCGACCGGCCCGCACGGGACGCTCCGACCACGATCGGCACCTGCCGAGACCTCGGCCGGCCGCCGCGGCGGCCGGCGCGCGGCGCCGCGGTCGCGCCGGACCCGACGCCCGGTTTCCGGCCGATCGCCGGCGACCGGCTCAGCGTGCGGCGAGTCGCCGGACGAATTCCGCCGTCGCCTCGGCCGGGTCCGCGGCCTCGGTGATCGCACGCACGACCACCACCCGCTCCGCGCCCGCGGTCAGCACCTCGTCGAGGTTGCCGAGGTCGATGCCGCCGATCGCGAACCACGGCCGGGTCGGGCGCAGCGCGGCGGTGTACCGGACCAGGTCCAGCCCCGGTGCGGGTCGGCCCGGCTTGGTCGGGGTCGGCCAGACCGGTCCGGTGCAGAAGTAGTCCACCCCCGGTTCGACGATCGCCGCGTCCACCTCGGCCTCGGCGTGCGTGGAGCGGCCGATCAGCACGTCGCCGCCGATGATCGCGCGCGCCGCCGGGACCGGCAGGTCGTCCTGGCCCAGGTGCAGCACGTCGGGGCCGATCGTGTGCGCGACGTCCGCGCGGTCGTTGACCGCGAGCAGCGTGCCGTGCCGGCGGCAGGCGTCCGCGAACACCTCCAGGTAGGCGAGTTCGAGGCGGGCCTCCAGGCCCTTCTGCCGCAACTGCACGATGTCCACGCCCGCGCCCAGCACCGCGTCCAGGAACGCGGGCAGGTCGCCCTGGCGCTCCCGGGCGTCGGTGCACAGGTACAGACGGGCGGCGGCCAACCGTTCCTGACGGCTCGTCATCCGCGCGGCCTCAGATCGCCAGGGCCTGGGCGCGGCGACGCACCTCGGTCATCCGGTTCTCCTGCAGTGCCTGCACCGGCGTGCCCGGGAGCGTGTCGTCCGGAGTGAACAGCCACTCCAGCGCCTCCTCGTCGGTGAAGCCCGAGTCCGCGAGCAGGGTCAGCGTGCCGACCAGGCCCTTGACGATGTTGCCGTCCTGGAAGAAGTCGGCGGGCACCTGGAGGGCCCGGTGCTCGCCGCGGCGCACGGCCAGGAACTTGCGCTCCTTGAGCTGCTGGCGGACCTTCAGGATGTCCACGCCGAGGATCTCGGCGATGTCGGGGAGTGTCACCCAGGCGGGGACGAGGGCTTCTGTTTTGGCGTCGATCTCGCTCACCCGGCCAAGTTTAGGTTCCGCGCCCGGTCCCGACCGCCGGCGCCCGGCGGTCGGGCGGGCGCCGGGCCGTCACAGCGCGACCGACTTGAGCGGGTTCTCCGGGTCGGCGAACCGCTCCCGGTCCACCGGGGTGCCCAGTTGCACGAGCTTGCGGCCCTGGGCCAGGTCGCGCGGTCGGGCGACGGCGAGCAGCGCCACCAGCCGGTCGCCGGCGAACCAGCCCGCGGTCCACTTGCCGTCCTCGCCCGCGCCCCGGAAGACCAGTTCGTCGCTCGCGCCGTGCCGGCCGACGTACTGGACCATGCGGCCGAACTGGTCGGACCAGAAGTAGGGGACCGGGTCGTACACCTGGTCGCCGCCGAGCAGGTTGGTCACCAGCACGCGCGGCGCCTGGAGCGCGTTGTCCCAGTGTTCGACGTTCATCCGGATGTCGTACCGGGCGGAGGGGAAGTCCACGCAGTCGCCGACGGCGTACACCCCGGGCATCGAGGTGGCCAGGTGGTCGTCCACCTCGACGAAGCCGCGCTCGTTGCGGACCACGCCGGAGTCGGCCAGCCACTCGGTGGCCGGGCGCACCCCGATGCCGACCACGATCGCGTCGGCGCGCAGTCGGCGGCCGTCGGTCAGGTGCACCGCGCCCGCCTCCAGGCGGTCCACCCTCGCGTCCAGCAGCAGTTCCACGCCCGCCTCGGCGTACCACCGCACGATCCGCTCGCCGATGGCGTCCGGGAAGGGCCCGGCGAGGGGGGTGTGCAGGGCCTCGACCACGGTGGTCGGGCAACCGGCGGCGGCCGCGGCGGTGGCCACCTCGGCGCCGATCCAGCCCGCGCCGACGATCACCACGTGGGCGCCGGGCACGAGTGCGGCGCGCAGTGCGCGGGCGTCGTCGATGGTGCGCAGCACGTGCACGCCGGGGACCTCGGCCGCGCCCGGCAGGTTCAGCACCCGCGAGCCGGTCGCGATCACCAGGCGGTCGAAGGCGATCGGCCCGGCGTCGGTGTCGACCGCGCCCGGGCGCAGTCCGGTCGCGGTCCGGCCGAACAGCACGTCGGTCTCCAGCGCGGCCCAGTCCGCCTCGAAGGACGTGTCGTCGGTCTTGCCGCCGAGCACCTCCTTCGACAGCGGCGGGCGGTCGTACGGCGCGTGCGCCTCGGCCCCGAGCAGGGTGACGCGACCGGTGTACCCCTGGTCCCGCAGCGCCACCACGGTTTGCAGGCCGGCCATGCCGGCACCCACGACGAGCACGTTGTCCATGCAGGGCACCCTATGACGCGGGCCGGCACCGCCGACGAGCAGGGTCTTGACTCAGTCAAGGACATCGTCGGGGCACACTCGGGCACTCCCGGGCGCCCGAAACCGGTGTCGTAGTGTGGAGAGGTCACGGGAGCCCGGTGAGACCGGGCTGAGAGGGGGGCTGCGAGCCCCCGACCGTCCGAACCTGATCCGGGTCATACCGGCGAAGGGAGTTCCCCTCACCATGTCGAGCCCCACCATGTCCGAGCACCCCACCGACGTCGTCGTGGTCGGCGCGGGCGTCGTCGGACTGTCCGTCGCGTGGCGTGCGCGCACCCGGTACGGCCTCGCCGTCACCGTCGTCGACCCGGCCCCGGGCAGGGGTGCCTCGCACGCCGCGGCCGGCATGCTCACCCCCGTCTCCGAACTCCAGTACGGCGAGGAGAGCCTGCTCCGGCTGAGCATCGAATCGGCCCGGCGCTACCCCGAGTTCGCCGCCGAACTGGCCGAGGCCGCGGACCTGCCCTCGGGCTACCGCGCCTGCGGCACGATCGCGGTCGCCCTGGACGCGGACGACCGGGCCGTGCTCAAGGACCTGCACGCCTATCAGCAGCGGCTGGGCCTGCAGTCGTCCTGGCTGACCAGCCGCGAGTGCCGTCGGCTCGAACCGATGTTGTCCCCGGCGATCACCGGCGGCCTGCACGTCGAGGACGACCACCAGATCGACAACCGCCGACTGGTCGCGGCGCTGCTCGCGGCCTGCGCGCGGGCCGGCGTCGTCTTCGTGCGCGAAAGCGTCGAACGCGTCCTGGTCGCCGCCGAGCGCGCGTACGGCGTGCGAACGGCCGGCGGACGCGACCTGATCGCCGATCAGGTGTTGCTCGCGGCGGGCTGCCGCTCGGCGCTGATCCCGGGCCTGCCGCCCGAGGTGGTCCCGCCGGTGCGGCCGGTCAAGGGTGAGATCCTGCGGCTGAAGGTGCCGCCGGCGCTGCTGCCACTGCTGTCCCGCAACGTCCGGGGCGTGGTCAAGGGCGGCAGCATGTACCTGGTCCCGCGGGCGGACGGCGAACTGGTGATCGGTGCGACCGAGCACGAACTCGGCCACGACACCGAGGTGACCGCGGGCGGCGTGTACGAACTCCTGCGCGACGCCCACGAACTCGTCCCCGGCATCACAGAACTGCCCCTGGTGGAGACGCTCGCCGGGCTGCGCCCCGGCAGCCCGGACAACGCGCCGATCCTGGGTCGCTCGGCGCTGCCCGGCCTGGTGGTGGCGACCGGCCACTACCGGCACGGCATCCTGCTCACCCCGATCACCGCCGACGCCGTCGCCGAGATCCTCGCGCAGGGCACCACCCCCGAACTCGTCGCGCCCTTCGGGCCCGACCGGTTCGCGACCACCGCCCGGAAGGTGATGGCATGAACGACATCGAGGTCTCCGTCAACGGCGACCGGCGCCGGGTCGCGACCGGTACCACCGTCGCCGAACTGGTGGCCACGCTGACCACCGCCGCCAAGGGCGTCGCGGTCGCGGTGGACGAGTCGGTGGTGCCGCGCGGGGCGTGGGCCGAGACCGTGCTCGACGCGGGCAGCCGCGTCGAGGTGCTGACCGCCGTCCAAGGAGGTTGAGGGCATGGCCGACGACAAGCTGGTGATCGCCGGCGAGTGCTTCACCTCGCGGCTGATCACCGGGACCGGCGGCGCGCCGAGCCTGGAGATCCTGGAGCAGGCGCTGATCGCGTCGGGCACCGAGATCACCACGGTGGCGATGCGCCGGGTGGACCCGGGGACCGCCGGCTCGGTGCTGGACGTGCTGCGCCGATTGGGCATCCGGGTGTTGCCGAACACCGCCGGGTGCTTCACGTCGGGCGAGGCGGTGCTGACCGCACGGTTGGCCCGCGAGGCGCTGGAGACCGACTGGATCAAGCTCGAAGTGGTGGCCGACGAACGCACGTTGTTGCCCGACGGGGTCGAGCTCGTGGACGCCGCCGAACGGCTGGTCGACGACGGCTTCCGGGTGCTGGCCTACACCAACGACGACCCGGTGCTCGCCCGCCGACTCGAACAGGTGGGCTGCGCGGCGGTGATGCCGCTCGGTTCGCCGATCGGGTCGGGCCTGGGCATCCGCAACCCGCACAACATCCGGCTGATCACCGAGCAGGCCGAGGTCCCGGTGGTGCTGGACGCGGGTCTGGGCACCGCCTCCGACGCGGCGCTGGCGATGGAGCTGGGCTGCGATGCGGTGATGCTGGCGACGGCGGTCACCCGCGCGCAGTCGCCGCGGTTGATGGCCGAGGCGATGCGGCACGCGGTGGACGGCGGGCGGCTGGCCTACCGCGCCGGGCGGATCCCGATGCGCCACTACGCGCACGCGTCGTCACCGATGGCCGGCATGCTGGAGGCCGGCCCCGAGCACCCCGCCTTCTGAGCCGCACACAGGCCGGCCGGCGGGGAACCGTGGGGAAGACCGTCGGCGTCCACAAAGCAGTGGACCCTACACTCCAGAACATGGACACGACCTTGAACGATCCGCTCGTCGGGCGGCTGCTCGACGGTCGATACCGGGTCGATGCCCGAGTTGCCGCGGGTGGCATGGCCACGGTGTACCGGGCTCTCGACACCCGACTCGACCGCACCGTCGCCCTCAAGGTGATGCATGCCGGGCTCGCCCAGGATCCCGAGTTCACCCGCCGCTTCATCCTGGAGGCGAAGGCCGCGGCGCGGTTGTCGCATCCCAACGTGGTCAACGTCTTCGACCAGGGCACCGACGGCTCCGTCGCGTACCTGGCGATGGAGTACGTCGAGGGCCGCACGCTGCGCGAGCTGCTCCAGGATCTGGGCAACATGACCCCGCGCGAGGCGTTCGGGGTGTTGGAGCCGATGCTGGCCGCGCTCTCCGCCGCGCACCGGGCGGGCTTCGTGCACCGTGACGTCAAGCCGGAGAACGTGCTGATCTCCGACGACGGCGGGATCAAGCTCGGCGACTTCGGTCTCGCCCGCGCGACCACCACGACCGCCACCGCCGCGACCGGCAAGGTCCTGGTCGGTACGGTCGCCTACCTCGCCCCCGAACAGGTCGAGCGCGGCGAGTCCACGCCACGCTCGGACGTGTACGCGGCGGGCGTGGTGCTCTACGAGATGCTCACCGGCCGGCAGCCGCATCACGGTGCGACCGCGGTCGAGGTGATCTACAAGCACGTGCACGCGGACGTGCCGCCGCCCTCGCTCGCGGTGCCGGGTCTGTCGCACTCGCTGGACACGCTGGTGCGCGCGGCCACCGTGCGCGACCCGGAGCACCGGCCGAACGACGCCGAGACACTGCTCACCCTGGTCCGTCGGACCCGGCACGCGATGCCGGATGCGGAGCTGGACTTCGGCGCGGCGCTGCGACTGCCGCCGCCGCCCGAGCCGATCCACGACAACGCCACGAGCGTGTTCCGGGCCGGCGAGGTCCTGCTGCCGCCGCACCTGGCGCCGCTGGGGCTGAGCGTGGACTCGACCGAGGACGAACAGGCGCGCTACGGCGGCGGGGTGTACCAGGACGCCTATCCGGCGGAGCACCACGAGTACGCGCCGGCCGCCGAGGCACCTTCGGCGGGCTCCACCGGCGGCGGCTATCCGCAGCAGCCCGGGTTGCCGGGCCGGCGGCGCCGACGCGGGCCCTCGCGCGGGATGATCGTGCTCGCCGTCGTGCTGCTGGTCGCCGCCGCGATCGGTGGCGGCGCGTGGTGGTACGGCTCGGGCCGCTACTCCGACGTGCCCGGCGTACTGAACATGACCAAGGCCGAGGCGGAGAAGCGGCTCAAGGCGGCCGACCTCAAGGTCTCCTACGTCGGTGACGGGGAGTTCAGCGAGACGATCGCCAAGGGCTCGGTCATGTCCACCGACCCGGCTCCCGGCAAGAACGTGCTCAGCGGCTCGACGGTGAAGGTCAAGCTGTCCAAGGGTCCCGAGCGGCACGTGGTGCCCGCGCTGGTGAACCTCAAGCTGGAGGACGCCAAGAAGGCGCTGTCCGACGCGGCGTTGAAGCCGGGCACGGAGACGCGGGTGGCGAGCCCCAAGCCGCCCGGAACCGTGGTGAGCAGCCAACCCGCCGTCGGCGAGCAGCTCCAGCGGGACAGCGTGGTCTCCCTCGTGGTCAGCCGAGGCCCGGACACCGTGGTGCCGGACCTGACCGGGCTGGAGATCAACGAGGCCAAGGCCAGGTTCCTGCCCGCGACCGGGGTGACCGTCGAGGCGGATCCCACCCCGCAGTTCTCGGACACCGTGCCGCCCGGCCGGATCATGTCGTCCACCCCGGGCCCCAACACGACCGTGCCCTTCGGCACCAAGATCACCGTGGTGCTGTCCAAGGGCCCGGACCTGGTCCAGGTCCCGCCGGTGACCGGGATGAACCCGGACGACGCGGGCCGCGCGCTGCAGGCCGCCGGACTGCGGGTGAACAACCGGATGATCCCGCTGATCCCGGCCAACGTCGGCAAGCAGGACCCGCCGGCGGGCTCGATGGTCAAGCGCAACAGCGAGGTGTTCATCTCGAACTTCTAGTCGGGGGTTCCCCTCCGGCGCGGCACCTGCGAAGGCCCCACTCCGATTCGCTCGGGTTGGGGCCTTCGTACGTGCCGGGGGCGGGGTGTCCGGGGCGGCGGCTCAGGTCAGCGCCGGCCCCTCGCCGCTCTCCTCCTGGTACGAGTAGCGCTGCTCCTGCCACGGGTCACCGATGTTGTGGTAGCCCCGCTCCTCCCAGAAGCCGCGCTTGTCGGCCACCATGTACTCGATCCCGCGCACCCATTTGGGGCCCTTCCAGGCGTACAGGTGCGGCACGATCAACCGGACCGGGAACCCGTGCTCGGCGGTCAGCGGCTCGCCGTTGTGGTGGGTGGCCAGGATGGTCTGATCGTTCGTGAAGTCGAACATCCGCAGATTCGAACTGAAGCCGTACTCCGCCCACACCATCGCGTGGGTGACCTCGGGGGCGGGCGGGGCGATCTCCACCAGCTTGGCTATGGTCAGCCCGCTCCACTCGTTGCCGAGCATGCTGAACTTGGTCACGCAGTGGAAGTCGGCGATCACGGTGTCGTGCGGCAACGCCGAGAACTCGTCGTAGTTCCAGCAGTGCTTGTCCCCCGAGGCGGTCGCGCCGAAGACGCGAAAGTCCCATATCTCGGGCTTGAACCGCGGGACCGGTCCATAGTGCAGCACGGGCCATCCGCGCTGGATGCGCTGGCCCGGCGGAAGTCGCGGATCGCGGTCCGGAGCCTCGGTCCCACCTTGTGCCGCTTCCGTATGCCCCATACCTCACATGGTCCCAGACGCTCCGGCCGACTCACGACCGCCCCTGTCGCGCCCACGACCGCCGGCGGTCACCGTGCGTGTTCCCCGTGCCGCCGAGCGAGAAGGTCGGCGGCGGGACGGGACATGTTCGACATTGCAAGGCAAGGCTGCCCTTCGTGGCGGAAGCGCTACCAAAAGTGACAGGATTCGTGGGAAAACTCCTGCCTCATGCGCGCTCGGAGTTCCCCTGTGTCCCACCCACATCGGAAGGTGCGTCGCGATGCACAGTGACCCGCAGATCATCGAGCTCCTGAACGAACAGCTCACGGCGGAGCTCACCGCGATCAACCAATACTTCCTGCACGCGAAGATGCAGGAGCACCGCGGCTACATCAAGCTCGCGGCCTGGACCCGCCACGAATCCATCGACGAGATGAAGCACGCGGAGCGGCTGACCGACCGCATCCTGATGCTGGAGGGCCTGCCGAACTATCAGCGGCTGAACGCGCTGCGGATCGGCCAGAACCTGGAGGAGATGTTCCGCGCCGACCTGGCGGTCGAGATGGAGGCCGTCGAGCGGCTGCGGCGCGGCATCCCGTTGATGCGCGAGAAGGGCGACGTGACGTCGGCCAACATCTTCGAGGAGATCCTGGCCGACGAGGAAGAGCACGTCGACTACCTGGAGACGCAGCTCGCCCTGCTCTCCGAGGTCGGCGAGCAGCTCTACATCGCGGGCCTGCTCAAGCAGCCGAACGAGAGCTGACCGGCGGCTCGGGACACCCCCCGGGACGGACCCGGCCGAACGCTGCGGACACCGCGGCCCGGACCCGGACAACCGACCGGATTGTGTCACCGATCACCCGGTATTCCCCCCGGCGAGCGCTGAGGTTACCCTTACCTAAGTAGCCTCGCCGCTGGGGGGAAATCTCCGTGTACGTCTGCATGTGTTTCGGTGTCACCGACAAACAGGTGAACGACCGGATAGCCGATGGCGCGCGCACGATGCGTGAGATAGCCCAGTCCTGCGGCGGCGCCGGCACCGACTGCGGGCGCTGCGTCAAGAGCATCACCGCGATGTTGCCGCGCGACGAGTCGCGCCGCCGGCGTCGCGAGTCGTGCGCCGAGACCGAGACCTGCGCGACCGCGTGCGCCGGCACCCCTGTCGCCGCCGAGCCGGTCGCCCTGCCGATGCCCACGGTCACCGCCGCCGTCGCGGCCTCGGCCGTGCCGGACAACGTCATCCCGCTGCGCCGGCACAGCGCCGCCTGAGCTTCGGGACCGAGCCCACCGCCGGCCGTCGCCGATCGACCTCCGCCGCGCGATCGGCCCCTCGCTCGTCCCTTCCCTCAGCCCTTCGCCGCCTGTGCGATCGCCGTCGCCGCGCGCACGCACCCGGCCGCGTCCACATCCATGTGGGTGACCAGCCGGATCAGCCGAGGCCCGAAGGCCGACACCAGCACCCCCTCCGCCCGGCAGCGCTCCACCACCGTGGCCGCGTCCGGCTGCCCCTCGCCCAGCTCGACCAGCACGATGTTGGTCTCCGGGTCGACCACCGCGAAGCCCGCGTCGCGCAGCAGGTCGGCCAACTTCCGCGCGTGCTCGTGGTCCTCGGCCAGCCGCTCGACGTGGTGCTCCAGCGCGTACAGCCCGCCCGCCGCCAGGATGCCCGCCTGGCGCAGCCCGCCGCCCATCCGGTGCCGCATCCGGCGCGCCTCGGCCTCGTACTCGGCGGGCAGCAGCACCACCGAGCCGGCCGGCGCCCCCAGGCCCTTGGACAGACACACGCCGAGCGTGTCGAACAGCGCGCCGTAGGCCCGCAGCGGCGTACCGGTGGCCACGTGCGCGTTCCAGATCCGCGCGCCGTCGCAGTGCAGCGGCACGTCGTGCCCGTGCACCAGGTCGCGAATCGCGGTGAGCTGCTCCAGCGGGTAGACCGAGCCGCCGCCCCGGTTGTGCGTCTGTTCGACCGCCACCATCCGCGTGCCCACGGTGTACGGGTTGTCCGCCCTGATCAGTCGGGCCAGGTCGGCGACCTCCAACAGGCCGCGCGGGCTGAGCGTGGTCCGGGTCTGGATGCCGCCGTGCCAGGCCGCCGCGGCGTCCTCGTGCGCGACGATGTGCGCGTCGGCGTCCAGGACCAGCTCACCACCCGCCGGCACGGACAGCCGCACGGCGAGCTGATTGGCCATCACCCCGGTCGGCGCGAACAGCGCGAACGAGTGCCCGAACAGGTCGGCGACGTACTCCTCCAGCGCCCGCACGGTCGGATCCTCGGCGTACACGTCGTCGCCGACCTCGGCGTTCGCCATCGCCGCGCGCATCGCGGGGCCGGGCTTGGTGACGGTGTCGCTGCGCAGGTCGGTGAAGGTCATATCGGCAGCATTCCAGACGCGCCGAAGGGCGGACCCGGGCAGGGTCCGCCCTTCGGCGATCGGGGCCGACGCCGGGTCAGCTCTTCCGGTACATCTCCGCGACCAGGAACGCGAGGTCGAGCGACTGGCTGCGGTTGAGCCGCGGGTCGCACGCCGTCTCGTAGCGCTGATGCAGGTCGTCGACGAAGATCTCGTCGCCGCCGCCCACGCACTCGGTGACGTCGTCGCCGGTGAGCTCGACGTGGATGCCGCCCGGGTGGGTGCCGAGCGCGCGGTGCACCTCGAAGAAGCCCTTGACCTCGTCCAGAACGTCGTCGAAGCGGCGGGTCTTGTGCCCGCTGGACGCCTCGAACGTGTTGCCGTGCATCGGGTCGGAGACCCACACCGGCTGGGCGCCGGCCGCGGCCACCTTCTCCACCAGCGCCGGGAGGTTGTCCCGGACCTTGCCCGCGCCCATGCGCACGATGAAGGTCAACCGGCCCGGATCGCGGTTCGGGTCCAGCTTGTCGATCAGCGCGAGCGCGTCCTCGGGCGTGGTGGTCGGGCCGAGCTTGACGCCGATCGGATTGCGGATCCGGGACGCGAACTCCACGTGCGCGCCGTCCAGCTGCCGGGTGCGCTCGCCGATCCACACCATGTGGCCGGACACGTCGTACAGGTCGCCGGTGCGCGAGTCCACCCGGGTCAGCGCGTCCTCGTAGTCCAGGATCAGCGCCTCGTGGCTGGCGTAGAACTCCACGGTGCGGAATTCCTCGGGGTCGGTCCCGCACGCGTGCATGAAGCGCATCGCGCCGTCGATCTCGGCCGCGAGCCGCTCGTAGCGCTCGCCCGAGGGCGACAGCGCGACGAAGTCCTGGTTCCAGGCATGCACCTGGCGCAGGTCGGCGTAGCCGCCCGTGGTGAACGCGCGAACCAGGTTCAGCGTCGCGGAGGAGGAGTGGTACATGCGCTTGAGCCGCTCGGGGTCCGGCGTGCGCGCGGCCTCGGTGAAGGCCAGCTCGTTGACCGCGTCGCCCCGGTAGGACGGCAGGGTCACCCCGTCGCGCGTCTCCATGCCGCTGGAGCGCGGCTTGGAGTACTGCCCGGCCATCCGACCGACCTTGACCACCGGCACGGAGGCCGCGTAGGTCAGCACGACGGCCATCTGGAGCAGCGTCTTGAGCTTGTTCTTGATCGCGTCGGCGGTGTTGCCGGCAAAGGTCTCCGCGCAATCACCGCCCTGGAGCAGGAAGGCTTCGCCCTTCGCCACCGATGCGAGCCGACCACGAAGCTGGTCGCACTCACCGGCGAAGACGAGCGGCGGATAGGAGCGGAGGTCCGCGAGGGCGGAGCCCAGGGCCTCGTTGTCCGGCCACTCGGGCTGTTGGGCCGCCGGGAGGGTACGCCAGGATTCGATGTCGTTCAGGGTCACCGCTCAAGACTAAGCGGAGTGGCAACCCGTTTGGGTCCATCGCCCGGAGAACGAGACGCCGACTCGGCCCGCCCGATAGACTCCGGCCGTGATCGCGATCGATTTCCATCGGAGTTCCTGGTGGCCCGTCCCTGCGGCGGCCCGCTGACTTCGCGATCACCTTGACGATCCGACGGCCGCCCGGCAGGGCGGCCCTTTGTTTTTCCCGGACCGGGCGGACCTCCTCCCCGGACGAGACGGACAACCGGCGGATCGCCCGGTCGGGAGGGCGTCTCTTCCCCACCGAGGAGCACCCATGCGCACCGCCGACGCCCTGTCCCCGCTGTTCTCCGACGCACCGCCGCCGTTCGCGCTGATCCGTCGCGAGCACTCGTCCGAGGTCGAGCTGCTCACCGGCGAGATCGTCGATGTGCGCGACCTCGCCGACCTCCCGCTGCCCGCCGCCGGCGGCCCCGGCCACGAATTGCTCGCCCTGGTGCCGTACGCACAGATCCGCGAGCGCGGCTTCGAGTGCCGCGAGGACGGCACCCCGCTGCGCTGCCTGAAGGTCACCGAGCAACGCCGCCTGCCGCTGGACGAGGTGCTCGCCGCGCTGCCGCAGGTGCCGGTCGAGCTGCGCGGCGGCGGCTTCGACGTGGACGACGAGACCTACGCCACCATCGTCAAGCGGGTGATCGAGGACGAGATCGGCACCGGCGAGGGCGCCAACTTCGTCATCCGGCGCGACTACCGCGATCACATCGAGGGGTACACGCCGGCCTCGGCGGGCACCCTGCTGCGCCGACTGCTGACCCGGGAGAGCGGCGCCTACTGGACGTATCTGATCCACACCGGCGACCTCACCCTGGTCGGCGCCAGCCCGGAGCGGCACGTCAGCTCGGTGGGCGGCGAGGTGGTGATGAACCCGATCAGCGGGACCTACCGGCATCCGGCCCAGGGCCCCTCGCGCGAGGGGCTGCTGGCCTTCCTGCGCGACCCCAAGGAGATCGACGAGCTGTTCATGGTCGTCGACGAGGAACTCAAGATGATGAGCGAGGTGTGCGACCTCGGCGGCGCGGTCGAGGGCCCCTTCCTCAAGCCGATGGGCCACCTCACCCACACCGAGTACCTGCTGCGCGGGATCACCTCGCACGACGTCGCCGCGGTGCTGCGCGGCACCATGTTCGCGCCGACGGTGACCGGGAGTCCGCTGGAGAACGCGTGCCGGGTGATCCGCCGGCACGAGCCGACCGGGCGCGGCTACTACTCCGGCGTGCTCGCGCTGATCGGGCGCGACGAGCTGGGCCGGCGCACGCTGGACGCGCCGATCCTGATCCGGACCGCGTACATCACGCCCGACGGCGGTCTGCGGGTGCCCGCCGGCGCCACCCTGGTCCGGCACTCGACCCCCGAGGACGAGGTTGCCGAGACGCACGCGAAGGCGGCCGGGGTGCTGGCCGCGCTCGGTGTGGTGCCCGCCGCCGCGCAGGGCACGAGCGCGATGCTCGCCGCCGACCCCGAGGTGGCCGCGCTGTTGGCCGCGCGCAACACCGCGCTCGCCCCGTTCTGGCTCCGGCCGCGGGACGAGAACGCGCTGCGCGCCCCGGAGCTGGCGGGCCGGCAGGTGCTCGTGGTGGACGGCGAGGACACCTTCACCGCGATGCTCGCGCACGTGCTGCGCACACTCGGGCTGCACGTGGAGGTCCGCAGCTACGACGACGTGACCTCGCGGCGGGTGCGCACCGCCGAACTGGTGGTGCTCGGCCCGGGACCGGGCGACCCCAGGGACTCGGCGCACCGCAAGATCCGGCTGATGGGCGCGCTGCTGCGGACCCGCCTGGACGCGAGCGGGCCGCTGCTCGCGGTCTGCCTGGGACACCAGCTGCTGGCCCGTGAACTGGGCCTGGACCTGATCCGCAAGGCGCGGCCGTATCAGGGCAAGCAGGTCGGGATCGACTTCTTCGGCCGGCCGGAGCAGGTCGGCTTCTACAACGCGTTCGCGGCGGTGCGGCCGGCCGCCGGGGTGCCCAACGTCGAGTTCGCCGCGGACCCGGAGAGCGGCCAGGTGCACGCACTGCGGTCGAGCCGGATGCGGCTCGCGGGTGTGCAGTTCCATCCGGAGTCGGTGCTCACCCACAACGGCCTGGGCATCGTCCGGGAGTTGCTCGCCGGACTGTGAGATCCGCTCCCGAACGCGCGGCGGCGCCCGGTCCGAAACGGCCGGGCGCGCCGCGGCCGCGGCGCTCGGAACCGGCCCGCCGATGGGCCGGGACCTGCCCCGGCGTCGCACCGGCGTGCGACCATAATCGCGTTGCTCGCCACGGTGCGACGGAGGATGCTCGACCCCGTTCGTTGACCGGTTCCAGTGGAGGGGGTTCCCGTGGGCTCCGATTGTCCGCCGCACGACCCCGTCGACTGGAGCGGTCGCAAACGTTGCCGCAAGTGCGGAGTGACCTTCGGCGGGCCGCGCCCGCTGCCACCGTCACCACCGGAAGCCGATGGCTGATTCGCCGCTCCCGCCGCCGCACTTCCATACGGCGCCGCGCATCCTCTGGGACGAACTGCCCACGGACGCGCGCGCCGCGGTCGAACGGTGTGCGGGACGCGTGCTGGCCGTCGCCACGGTGTGGGCCGGATTCAACTGCGAGTTCGCCGCGATCGTGACCACCGAACGGTCCCGCTACTTCGTCAAGGGTGTCCCGCGCGATCACCCGGCGGTCCCACAACAGCGGGTGGAGGCCCGGGTCGCCCCGCACGTGGGCACCGTGTCGCCACGGCTGCGCTGGGAGGTGCGGCTGGACGACTGGGTGCTCCTGGGCTTCGACCACATCGTCGGCCGGCATGCCGATTTCGCGCCCGGGACCGCGGATCTGCCGCTGGTCGCGGACGCGCTGCGCCGGCTGGGCCGGGTCCCCGTCCGCGATCTGCCGCTCCCGCGGATCGAGGAGCGCTGGCGCTCGCTGTTGACCAGCCGCCAGCTGGAACTCCTGCGCGGCGAGAGCCTGTTGCACACCGATCTGCATCCGCACAACGTGCTGATCGGCGATCGGGGTCCCCGGGCCTACCTGGTCGACTGGGCCCAGCCCGCCCGGGGTCCGGCGTGGATCGAGGTGACGCTCGTGGCCAGCCGGCTGATGGACGAGGGACACACCGCCGAGCAGGCGGCCTCGTGGGCGGACCGGTTCGCGTGCTGGCGGACGGTCTCCGGGGAGGCGATGGAGACCTTCGTGTTCGCCGCCACCAACCAGTGCGCACGCGGCATCGGCGCCACCCACGCGGCCCCCTGGAACGCCCGCCTGACCGCGCTGGCCGAGGCACGCGCGGCCCGATCGCACCGCCGCGCGTGTTCCCCCCGGCCTGCCCGATCGACCGGCCGATCGACACTAGGGTGAATCGGATCATCCCGATTCACCCCCGGAGGCACGGATGTCCGAGCTCGACGCAACGCCCAGCCCGAGCAAGTGGGTTGCCGACCAGGCCAAGCTCTACGAGGAGTCCGGCGGCACCAAGGGCATCACGATGCAGGGCTCGCCGTGCCTGCTCCTGGACACCCTGGGCCGCAAGAGCGGCATCTGGCACCGCACCGTGCTGATCTACGGACGCGACGGCGAGGACTACCTGATCGTGGCCTCGCTCGGCGGCTCGGACCACCACCCGCTGTGGTACCTGAACCTGACCGCCAATCCGCAGGTGCGGCTGCGCGTGGAGACCGAGCGGTTCGCCGCGGTCGCCGAGACGCTCTCCCCCGAGGAGAAGGCGCGGGTGTGGCCGCACCTGGTCGAGGTGTACCCGCCCTACGAGAGCTACCAGCACAAGACCGAGCGGGACATCCCGGTGATCCGACTGCGCCGCGCGGGCGATCGGCACGGCTCCTGAGCGGTGAAACCGGCGGCCGGCCCGCACCCGTATATGAGTGGGGGCCGGCGCGTACCGCCCGGTAGGCTCCGGCCGTTCGCACCGACGGTCGAGCACGCTCCTTCCTACGACGGGTACCCCGCATGCGCCTGCGCCGCTGTCTCGCCTCGACGGCCTTCCTCGTGCTGCTCGGCTCGCCGCTCGCGAACGCCGCGCCGGTTCCCGAACCGTCCGCCGACCGGGCGGCGGCCGAGGTCCAACCGGTCGAGCTGACCGGATTGCCGGACCGGATCAGGCCGGCCACCCCCGTCGAGGTCACCGCGAAGCTGCGCAACACCGAGCCGACCGCGTTGTCCCTGGCCCCGATGTTGTCGATCACCGGGGATCGCCGGATCACCCCCGACCAGGCCCGGGTGGAGGTGCTCGACCCGACCCTGGGCACCTGGGTACTCACCCCCCTGGACGCGGACTCGCGGGCGCCGCTGCCGTTCCCCGGCGGGCGCGGCGAGACCTCGGGTCTGCTGGCGCCGGGCGCCTCGGTCGAGTTCCGGGTGCGGTTCTCCATCGCGGCGAACGTCCCGGCGCAGTTCGTGAGCGTCGGCGTGGGTCCCCGACTCACGGCTCCTTCCACCGACGGCGAGCCGCGCTTCACGAACGGCGTCTCCGTCGAGGCGATGCTGCTCGGACCGGACGGCGGCCTGCCCACCCGTCCGCCGCGGCCCGGCGAGAGCCGCGCCCCGTCCGTGCCGGACGCCGGGCCGGACCGGATGGGCGGTAACGCGAAGGTGTTGCCGACCGAACGACGCGGCGCCGGCGTGACGTTCGCGCTGACCGGCGTGCCCGGCTGGCTGCGGGCGGGTGGTGGCGCCGCCGAGTTCCGGCTCACCCTCTCCAACGACACCGACCGGATCATCCCCGGGGTGCGGCCGGAGTTGATATTCACCACCGGACAGTCGCCGATCACACCGGGGCAACTCCTGGTCGAGGCCTACGACACCTACCGACCCGGTTGGAACCCGGTCGAGCTCACGGTGCTCACCGATCCGGCGAACGGCCGCAGCGCTCACCTGTCCGGAGCGCTGGCACCCCAGCCCTGGGACGAGCAACGCCCTGTGCCGCCCGGCGAGTTGGCCACCATCGCGATCCGGGTGTCGATCCCGACCGGCTCCCCGGTGGCGGGCGGCGACCTGGCGGTGCTGGCGGGCGGCGGCCCCCCGGGGCAGGTGCCGGCCCGGCTCGCCTCCCGCAGCGACTTCCAGGTGTTCCACGTGGCCAACCCCGGCGCGCCGACCGGCACCCCCAAACTGCGGCCCGAACTGCCGCCGACCGCGTCGGACTCGGCGGCCGGGCAGCGCAGGGAGGACGACGACGACCCGTTCACCCTCGCCACGGTCGCGGTCTGGATCGCGCTGGCGGGCATCGGCGGGACGGTCGTGCACTTCGCGCGCAAGAACCGCCGGGAGAGCGTCGGGACCGTGCCCGGGCCCGACGCCTGACCCGGCGTCATCCGTGCTCGCGAATCAGCCGAACAGCACCTTCGCCTCGTCGTACAGGGCGGCCGGCACGGTCTTGAGCTCGCGGGTCGCCGCCTCCAGCGGCACGGTCACCACGTCCGTACCGCGCAGCGCGACCATCTTGCCCCAGTCGCCCGCGTTGACCGCGTCGATCGCGTGGAAGCCGAACCGGGTGGCCAGCCACCGGTCGAACGCGGTGGGCGTGCCGCCGCGCTGCACGTGGCCGAGCACGGTGGTGCGCGCCTCGTGGCCGGTGCGCTTCTCGATCTCCGAGGCCAGCCAGTCGCCGATGCCGGACAGCTTGACGTGGCCGAACGCGTCCAGCGTGCGGTCCTTGGTGACCATCTGGCCGGCCAGCGGGATCGCGCCCTCGGCGACCACGATGATCGGCGCGTAGTTGGTCCGGAAGCGGCTGTCCACCCAACCGCAGACCTCTTCGACGTCGAAGTTCTGCTCGGGGATCAGGATCACGTTCGCGCCGCCGGCCATCCCGGAGTGGATCGCGATCCAGCCCGCGTGCCGGCCCATCACCTCGACGATCAGCACCCGGCGGTGCGACTCGGCGGTGGTGTGCAGTCGGTCGATCGCCTCGGTGGCGATGTTGACCGCGGTGTCGAAACCGAAGGTGTAGTCGGTCGCGTTGAGGTCGTTGTCGATGGTCTTGGGCACACCGACGACGTTGACGTCGTGCTCGTGCAGGCGGGTCGCCACGCCGAGGGTGTCCTCGCCGCCGATCGCCACGAGCGCGTCCACCTCGAGCTTGGCCAGGTTCTCCCGGATCCGCTCGATGCCGCGATCGACCTTGATCGGGTTGGTCCGGGACGAGCCCAGGATGGTTCCGCCGCGCGGCAGGATGCCGCGCACGGCCTTGATGTCCAGCGGCATGGTGTCGCCCTCGAGCGGGCCGCGCCAGCCGTCCCGAAAGCCGATGAAGTCGTACCCGTAGTCCTGGACGCCCTTGCGGACGACCGCCCGGATCACCGCGTTCAGTCCCGGGCAGTCGCCGCCGCCGGTCAGTACTCCGACACGCATCGAAATCTCCGATTTCTTCCGTCCGGCACGATTCGCGGCCCACGCTACCGGTGCGAGAAGCCACCTCGACTCTTCCCACCACCCGTTCGAGGTACCCGACTTGATCGGATCGATCGGCTCGGATCCGGTCCCGACGAAGACGCGCACGCCCGGGCCCTGTCCGGCGGACCGGACAGGGCCCGGGCGCCGGCCGGATCAGTCGTCCAGACCCTTCTCGATGGCATAGCGCACGAGTTCCACCCGATTGTGCAGTTGCAGCTTGTTCAAGGTGTTCTGTACGTGGTTCTGCACCGTGCGGTGGGACAGGAACAACCGCTGGGCGATCTGCTTGTAGGACAGGCCCTTGGCGACCATCCGCAGCACCTCGGTCTCCCGGTCGGTCAGCCGCGGCGCGGCCGGGCCCCTGTCCGCGTCCTTGCGCGGCGGATCGGTGGCCATCCGGCGGAACTCGCCGAGCACCAGCCCGGCCAGCCCGGGGGTGAACACCGGATCCCCGATCGCGGTGCGGCCCACCGCGTCGACCAGTTCCTCGCGGCTCGCGGACTTGACCAGGTATCCGGTCGCGCCCGCCTTGACCGCCTCCAGCACGTCCTCCTGCTCGCCGCTGGCGGACAACACCAGGATCCGTACCGACCGGTCGTGCCGGACCAGTTCGCGGGCCACCTCGACGCCCGGCAGCTTGGGCAGGTGCAGGTCCAGGATCACCACGTTCGGCGAGGTGGCCCGGGCCCGGCGTACCGCCTCGGGACCGTCCCCGGCGGTGGCGACCACGTCGTAGCCCGCCGCCGCGAGGTCGCGGGCCACCGCCTCGCGCCACATCGGGTGGTCGTCGACGACCAGGACCTTGAGCGGCGTCGGAGCCGGTTCGGCCGTCGGTGTGGGTGTATTCGTGTCGCTCATCCGCTCCCCTGCCTCGGCACCCGGAACTCCAACTCGGTGCCTTCTCCCGTCACCGACGACCACACCACGCTGCCGCCGAGGTCGCGCACCCGGCCCTCGATCGACTGGGCCACGCCCAACCGGCCCTGGGCCCTGGCCGCCTCCAGCCGCCCCGGGGCCATCCCCGGGCCGTCGTCCCGGACGCTGATCACGATCTCGTCCGGTTCGTCCTCCACCAGGATCCACGCGTTGGCCTGTTCGCCGGCGTGCCGACGCACGTTGTCCAGGGCCGCCGCCACCGCCGCGGTCACCTCGCGCGCCGCCGGGGTCGGCAGCAATACCGGCGTACCCGGCGAGGACACGGTCACCCGGGCACCGGCGAAGGCGCCCAGCAGCACCCGCAGATCCTGTCGGGCCGGGTCGCCGTCCGCGCCGGATCCGGGCAGGTCGGCCGATTCGACCCGGGCGGGCGTCGCCGAGATCAACTGCCGCAGCGCCACCTCCTGCTCGCCGGCCAGCCTGCCCAGGCCGGCCGCGTCACCGCCGATCTCGGCCCCGCGGCGCTGGACCAGGGCGAGCACCTGGAGCACGCTGTCGTGGATGTCCCGGGCCAACCGCTCCCGCTCGCGGGTGGCCGCCTCCAATTGCAGCGCGCGGGCCAGCGCCTGCTCGCTGACCCGGGCGATCTGCACCACGTAGCCGACCGCACCGCCGGCGAGCAGCAACAGCACGGTGTTGTGCTGGTTGTCGGCGGTGAGCGCGCCGCGTTCGGCCACGTTGGAGGCGCCGATCGCCAACGCGGCCAGTGCGCCGGTCCGCCAGCCGCCCTTGATCGCGCAGGCCAGCACCGGCGCCGAGGCCCATACGGTGGGCAGCGTCATGGTGCCCTGGGCGACCCGCTCCGGATCGTCCAGCCAGCGGGTGGCCAGCACGCAGCTGACCGCCACGCACACGTCGATGATCAGCAGCGGCGGTGCGCGGAACGTGGGGCTGCGGAAGCCGTACGCGGTCGCCGCCGTCCAGACGGTGAGCAGTGCCATGATGGCCCACCCGCCGACCGGATAGCGGTACTCGTCCGCGACCTGGGCGAAGCGCACGATCGCATAGCTCAGCGCGAGCACCCGAAAGACCGTGAGTGCCCGCCACAGCGACTGTTCGACCCCCACGTGAACCCCCAGGATGTGCCGAGTGCGCCCGGTCAGGCGGCGGGTCGGCCGGGGCCGCCCGATTCGTCGTTCGGGGTGGGCGCGGCGTCCGGGTCGACGGCGTCCGCCGTCTTGTCGGCCGCCTTGGCCGCCTGCTTGCGGGCCTCGTCGATCCGCTTCTTGGCGTCGGCCGCGTACACGTCGACGTACTCCTGGCCGGACAACTCCATCAGCGCGTACATGATCTCGTCGGTGATCGCGCGCAGGATGAAGCGGTCGTCCTCCATGCCCTCGTAGCGGGAGAAGTCCAACGGCTCGCCGACCTTGATCCCCACCCGCATCACCTTGGGCACGATCTTGCCGGGCGGCTGGATCTTCTCGGTGTCGATCATCGCCACCGGGATCACCGGCGCGTGCGACTCCAGCGCCAGCCGGGCGATCCCGGTCTTGCCCCGGTACAGCCGGCCGTCCGGCGAGCGGGTGCCCTCGGGATAGATGCCGAACAGGTGCTCCTCGCGCAGCACCTTGAGGCCGGCGTTCAGCGCGGCCTCGCTCGCCCGTCCGCCGGTGCGGTCCACGGGGAGTTGGCCCACGCCCTTGAAGAACGCGGCGGTGAGCCGGCCCTTGACGCCGCGTCCGGTGAAGTAGTCCGACTTCGCCAGGAAGGTGATCCGCCGCGGGACCACGACGGGCAGGAAGAACGAGTCCGAGAACGAGAGATGGTTGCTCGCCAGAATCGCCGGGCCCCGGTCCGGGATGTGCTCCTCACCCTCCACCCAGGGGCGGAAGAAGAGCCTCAATACGGGGCCGACGATCATCTTCATCAGCCGGTAGAACAACCCTGACCTCCTCCTCGGGACAGGACGAACCCTAGAGCATCCCTTCCGGCCCGGACCCCCGTACGGCCTCGTCGGGCCGACCCGCGGGACCGGCCGCGAGAACGGTCCGCCCGGCTCGCGACCCCGGTCGGGGGCGGGGATCCCGGGGCGGGTGTGACCCGCCTCGCGCCGCTGTACGCATCGCGCACCCCCGTGGGACGATTCCGGAGCGCCCAGGTGTTGGGAGTAGCAGGCGGAACCACTCGCCTGTCGACCCCGTTATGGAACCTGTATCGCCGTCGTCCGCCGGCCACCACACCTTCGTGGCGGCCACCGGCCGGCTCGTCCCGCCAAGCCCGTCACCCGAAGGAGCCCGTTGGTGTCGATCCTGCCCGGTGCCGAGCCCCACCACCACGACGGCGGGCCCGTGGGCGTCCTGCTGTGCCACGGCTTCACCGGCACGCCGCAGTCGCTGCGGCCGTGGGCCCGATACCTCGCCGCGGCCGACCTCTCCGTGTCGCTGCCGCTGCTGCCCGGTCACGGCACCCGCTGGCAGGACATGAACCTGACCACGTGGCACGACTGGTACGCGACCGTGGACCGCGCGTTCGACCGGTTGCGCGAGCGCTGCGACACGGTGTTCGTGATGGGTCTGTCGATGGGCGGCGGACTGGCCCTGCGACTGGCCCAGCAGCACGGCGACAAGGTGGCCGGCCTGGTGCTGGTCAACCCGTCCGTGCAGGCCGACGACCCCAAGGTCAGGCTGCTGCCGGTGCTGCGCCACGTCATACCGTCGGTGGCCGGCATCGCGTCGGACATCCGCAAGGAAGGCTCGGTCGAGCTGGCCTACCCGCGCACACCGGTCAAGGCGGCCTATTCGCTGTCCCGCCTGTGGCGCGTGGTCTCCGCCGACCTGCCGCAGGTCACCCAGCCGGTGCTGCTTCTGCACAGCCCGCACGATCACGTGGTCTCGCCGGCCAACTCCGAGACGGTGCTGGCCCGGATCTCCTCCACGGACGTCACCGACGTCCTGCTGAACGACAGCTATCACGTGGCGACGCTCGATCACGACGCGGAACGGATCTTCGCATCCAGTCTGGAGTTCGTCCGCCGGCTCGCGCCGGACGCACGGACCCCGGAGACGGCCGAGAGGGACTGAACGAACGGTGCGCGGACGTGGCAACGGACTCGACGCGGAGTCCTTCAAGCCCCTGACCGACCTCGATCCCGAGGCGGCGGACGTGATGCTGGTCGCCCTGCGGGACGCGGGGGTCGCGGCGTACGTCTCGACGTTGGAGCCCCGGGATCCGGACGAGGAACCCGAGCAGATCGAACGCCTGTGGGTGGACGCGGCGGCGACGTCGCGGGCCCGGGCGATCCTGCGCTCGCTGACCGAGCCGTCCTCGCCCCGCTCCCGGGCCAAGGAGGCGGCGGCCGGACCCGCCGACATCCCCAAGGTGGATCCGCTGCGCGCGGAAGGTGCCGATCGGGCGGAACACGCGGAGCGGGCCGAACCCGGGTCGCCCGCCGAACGACCGGGCGACGACGAGGTGTGGGCGCAGATCGTCGCGTCCTTCGACAATGACGTGGCCGACCCGGTCCCGCGCTGGCCGGTCGCCGAGGACCTGGGCGGCGATCGCCCGGAGCGCGACGAGCCGCCGACCGACGGGTCGTTCAAGGTCGGGGTGCCCGCCGCGGGACCGCGTGACTACTCGCTCGCGCCACCGGGACCGCCGGTGATGAACGAGTTGGAGGAGGACCCGGAGGAACACTTCGTACCTCCTCCGCCGCCCCCGCTGCCCAAGACCGACGCGGCCACCAAGATCGCCTGGATCGCACTGGTCGGCGGTCCGCTCTACCTGCTCGTGTCGGTGCTGCTCGGTCGCCCGGTCGGGCCGTGGACCTCGTTCGCCGCGTTCACCGCGTTCACCGGCGGATTCGTCGCGCTGGTGGCACGGATGCGGCGAGATCGGGACGAGGACGACCCGGACGACGGCGCGGTGGTCTGACCCGACGTCATCCGGTCGGATCACGACGGGTTTCGACGGGACGTCGTGCCGCATTGCGGGTCCGGGTCCGGGTACCTTCCTTGCGTGGACGCGGATAACGAGGGACGCCTGATCGGCGGGCGCTACCTGCTCGCCGAACGACTCGGGCGAGGCGGCATGGGTGCGGTCTGGCGGGCTCGGGACCAGGTCCTGGGCCGCGAGGTCGCGGTGAAGGAGATGTTGCCGCAGCCGGGGGCGGACGACGCCGAGCGAGCCCGGCTGCGCGAGCGCGCCGCCCGGGAGGCCCGCGCCGCCGCCCGGCTGAGCCACCCCTCGGTGGTCCGCGTCTACGACGTGGTCGAGGAGGACGATCGGCCGTGGATCGTCATGGAGTTGGTCCCCTCGCGCTCGCTGGCCGAGGTGATCCGCGGGGACGGCCCGATGACCGCCGATCGGGTCGCCGAGATCGGCCTGACCATGATCGACGCACTGCGTACCGCGCATGCGGCCGGCATCCTGCACCGTGACGTCAAGCCCGGCAACGTGCTGATCACGCTCGACGACCGGGCCGTGCTCAGCGACTTCGGCATCGCGGTGGTCGAGGGCGACTCGTCGGTCACCCAGTCGGGCGTGGTGCTCGGCGCGCCGGCGTACATCCCGCCGGAACGGGCCAAGGGCCTGAATCCGACGGCGGCTTCGGATCTGTGGTCGCTCGGCGCGACGTTGTACGCGGCGGTCGAGGGCAAGGCCCCGTTCGAGCGCTCCACGCCGCTGGCCACGCTCACCGCGATCGTCAGCGAGGACCCGGCGCCGGCCAAACACGCCGGTGCGCTCGACCCGGTGTTGCGCGCGCTGTTGGCCCGGGATCCGCAGGAGCGGCCGGACGCGGCGGAGGCCGAGGCCATGCTGCGCGACGCGCTGCGCGAGATCCGGGTGGAGAACGCGGCCACCCGCGCGGTGCCGATACCGGTGCCGCCCCTGCCCGCGCCCGAGGCGGAGTCCATACCCGCGGCGATACCCCCGGCGCGTTCCGTCGAACCGGACTCCGACGAAATACCCCGGGACGCCGAGGAGATGGCATCGCCCCTCGTCCCACCGCCCCGGAAAAGCGCCGAACCGGTCCGGGAGGACCGCCCGGCCCGCACCTTCCCGTGGTTGCCGTGGCCCGCCGCGATCGCCGCGCTGGTGGTCTTCGGGGTCGTGGTCGGCCTGATCCTCTTCCTGATCGCCCCCGGGGACGACAAGAAACCCAGGGCGAAGGACAGCGGCAACAACAACTCGGGCGCCCCGCAGACCACTTCTCCGGTCTCGCCGAGCGCCGCCGGGACGGCCCCGGCCGCGGGCCAGGCCACGCAGCCGCCACCGGACACGGACCCGCCGCAGAGCAGCCCGAGCGACCCGCCCGCGCAGACCACGCCGCAGACCCAACCGCCTGCGACCGGCTCGAACGGCTCGAACGGCCTGCCGGCGGGCTGGACTTCGTACACGGGTGGCACGACCGGCTATCGGATCGGTCTGCCTCCGGGGTGGCGCAAGGTCAAGACCGTGGACTCGCAGGAGTTCTTCGCCAACGCGGAGGGCACGCTCAAGCTCAACGTGGACACCGTCCCCAGTTCACCGACCGACCCGGTCGAGGACTGGAAGGAGCTGGAACCCCAAGTGCGCGGCAGTTTCAGCAACTACCAAAGGCTGACCATCGAGAAGGCCACCTACCGCGACTACCCCGCCGCCGCCTGGCACTTCACCTACGGCAGCGGCACCAGGCACCACGTGCTCAACCTCGGCTTCACGGTTCCGTCCGGGCGGGGCTACTCGCTGTACATGGACACCCCGGAGGCGGTCTGGAACGACCCGGCCACACAGGAGTTGCTGGCCGGCTTCAAGGCGAGCTTCCAGCCCTGACCCGACCCGGCCGGCGGCTCGGGGTGCTCCGGCTCCGGATGATCCGTACTACCTTCTCGACCCGCCGTCAGGCGCCGCGCACCCGCAGGGCGGCCAGCACCGGGCGGTGGTCGGAGGCGGCGGTGTAGTCGGCGTCCGTGACGTCGTCGGGCACACCGCACGCGAGCACCTCGATGCCCCGGGACACGAACACGCCGTCCAACCGTCGGCCGGGATCCCGACGCGGCGAGGTGAACTCCGAGCCCCAGGGCGCGACCGCATAACCGTCCTGCATCTCCGCGGCCAACCGGTCCCACGCCGGACGACCGGCCGATTCGTTGAAGTCCCCGGCCAGCACCCGGTGTTCGACGCCGAGCCCGGCCAGCCGACGAAGCACCAGCTCGGCCTGCGCCGACCGCTCCGCGGCGTCCAGGCTCAAGTGCGTACTGGCCACCGCGAATTCGGCGCCATCGACCTCGACCACGGCGGTGGCCATGCCACGCTGGTGCAGCCCGGGCGTACGCGGCAACAACACGTCGTGCGCCCGGCGCACCCGCACCCGCAGGTCGCCCAGCAGCAGCGGACCGGACGCGGTGCCGCCGCCGGTGATCACCACCAGGCCGCACTCGCGAGCGAATCGGGCCACCGAGTGCCGCCAACGCAGGAACCGCGGCGCCTCCTGGACGCAGAGCAGATCGGGCGCGCAGTGCCGGACGATGCGGACGAGGGCTTCCCGGTCGTCGCGCAACGAACGCACGTTGTACGACATGACCCGGATCTCACCGGTACCGACAGTCACTGGAGCCCCCTTGCCCGGTTCGGGCCGGCAGGCCCCAACCACGATCGACCAGCTGTACGACCGCCCGGTCCACGAGCGGCGGTTGTCCGTGTGCCCGTTCCACGGGCGGTGGTTGCCCGTGCCCCTGGTTCACGGGCGGCGGTCGCCCGTGCGCCCGGACCACGGGCGGTGGTTGCCCGTGAACCCGGCCCACAGGCAGTGGTTGTCCGTTGTCCTTGGGCCGTTCCGCGGGCGGTGCTTGTCCGCGCGAAGTCGCGGTTCGGGTCAGTGCCGGGCCAGGTCCGCCGCGCCGACCAGGCCCGCGTCGCTGCCCAGGGTGGCCACCACGACCTCGGCGCCGAGCCGGTGGCCCCGGCGCAGCACACTGCGGTAGGTCTCCAGGGCGGGGACCAGCAGCAGGTCGCCCGCGTCCGAGACGCCGCCGCCGATCACGAACGCGGCGGGGTCCAGCACGGCCGACAGGTCGGCCAGGCCCTGGCCGAGCCACGTACCGAGTTCGCGGAAGGCGGCGAGCGCCACCGGGTCGCCGAGCAGGGCGGCCTGGGTCACGTGCGGGCCCTGGATCCCGGCGGGCGTGCCGTTGCCGAGCGCGAGCAGCTTCTCCGCCGCCTCGGGCATGCCGGCCGCGCGGTCGCGGGCGTAGCGGGTCAGCGCGCTGCCGCTGGCGTACTGCTCCCAGCAGCCGTAGTTGCCGCACGGGCAGGCGATGCCGTTGGGGACCACCCGCATGTGTCCGGGTTCACCCGCTATCCCGCCGCCGCCCCGGTACAACTCGCCGCCGAACACGATCGCGCCGCCGATGCCGGTGCCGACGGTCACGCACATCACGTTCGTGTGGCCCGCGGCGGCGCCGTAGCGCACCTCGCCCCACGCGGCGGCGTTGGCGTCGTTCTCCACCACGACCGGCAGGCCGATCAGCGCCTCCATGCGATCACGCAGCGGTTCGCCGACCCACGCACCGACGTTGGCCGAGAACAGCACGGTCGACCGGTCCGCGCCGATGAATCCGGCCGCACCGAGCCCGACCGCCTCCACGACGTGGTTCTGCCGCAGGGTGTCGACCGCCTCGGCGATCACCTGCGCGGTGCCATCGGCATCCTTGGGGGTGGCGACCTTGAGCCGATCGAGGATCACCCCGTCGGCATCGACCACGCCCGCGAGGATTTTGGTGCCACCGATGTCGACACCGATCGTGAGTCCCATGTCGTCCCAAGCTCGTTCGCGTGCATTGCCCGCAACGGATCGTACTGGTCCCTTCCCCGGGTCAACCCCACCCGTACGCCCGCAGGTCACCGCGGGGACGCCCGGGCGCCGGCGGACCGGACGGGCGGCCGGCGGCGGTGCGGCCCGCGCCGACGCCCGTTCGCGGGTGACCGGACGGCGTGCCGCCGCAGCGCCCGGTCCCGCTACTCGTCGTCGAGCCGAATCCGCTCGGTCTCCGCCGGCTTCGCGGCCCACCGACGCTCCCGATCGCCCACGAAGGCCCGGTACGCGGACGCCAACTCGGCCCCGGCCGCGGCCAGGTGCGCGGCCACCTCGGGATGCCTGCGCACGACCTGCTCGCGTACCGCGCCGGCCTGCTCCACGAGCGTCTCGGCCAACCTGCGCGCCTCCTCGGCCAACCGCGCCGCGGGCGCCTCGTCCCCCTTGTCGGCCCCACTCAACGATTCGGCGAGCTTGCGCGCCTCCTCCCCGAGCCGCGCCCAGGGATCGGCCCGCTCGGCGTCGTCCCGCTCGGTACGCACGTCCTCCGTCGCACCCGCGGCCGCAGGCGGCACCTCGTCCGTAGTATCCGCCCGCGCGTCCGCGGCGTCCTCGGCCGCACCCTTACCCGTCACCCGCTCATCAGGACCCATCCGACGCATTGTCCGCGTTCCCCCGCCCCAACGCGAACAGAACCGCCGGCGAACAACCCGAAGCCGGCGGCGAAAGCAGGATCCTCGGTCGGCCCACACACCGCCGCAGGGCGCGGGACCGGACCTCGGGCAGGCTCCCCCGCTCCCCTATACGGAGGTCTCGGCCGGCCGCCGGGCGGCACCGACCGCCGCGGCCCGATCCGGCGCCTGGGCCTCGCCCACATCCTCGACGGCCCGACTCGCCCGCCACAATCGCCGCCCGGACACCACCGTGGCCGCCACCAGCAGTGCGTTGCGCAGCCCGAGGGCCAGTACCGCCTTGACCTGTGAGCCCAGCAACTCGCCGAACCAGATCGGGAATTCCAGCAGGGTCAGCGGCATCGCACACAGCAGCAGCACGGCCACCGGACGCTGCGTGGTGTCCGGGCGCAGCAGGCACACCGCCGCCAGACCGATCAGCCAGACCAGGTATTGCGGGCTGATCACCCGGCTGGTCACCACGAAGATCAGTAGCGCGCACAGCGCTGCGTCGCACGCCGTCGCGCCGGTGAACCGGCGGGCCCGCACCCGCCACAGCAGCAGCCAGGCGAAACCGAGCACGCTGGCGATCAGGCTGAGCCGGCCGATCGCCGAAACGTACGGGCCGTGGAACTCCAGCGAGCCGTAACTCTCCTGCACCCGGCCGCTCCAGCCGAACCGGGTCGCGATGTGGAAGGGCAACGCGAACACCGACTCGACCTCGATGCCGCGTTCGCGCTGGTAACCCAGGAACGCGAAGGCGCCGGGCAGCGCGGCGGCGAAAGCGAGCACCACGACCGCGCCGCCGAGCAAGGTCCACCCGTACACCCGGGCCATCCGGCCGCGCCCGCGCAGCCCCACGAAGATCAGCACCGGCCACACCTTGATCGCCGCCGCGAAACCCGCGAGCAGGCCCGCGAACAGGTTGCGGTCGGTGCGCCGGCTGCCGATCAGCAGCAGTGCGGCCACCGTCGGCGCGGTCACCGCGAGGTCGTAGCGGGCCAGGATCATCGGCCCGAGCAGCGGCACCGCCACCACCCACAGGGCCGCACCGTGGGGCGCGGCGCCGCGCGGGATGGTCCGGGCCAGCAGCCACAACACCAGCGCGTCCGCGGCGATCATCACCAGGTAGACCGAGGTCGCGTAGTCGAACGGCAACAACCCGGGCAGCAGCAGCACTCCCGCCGCGCCCGGCGGGTACTGCCAGCGCACGTCGTCCACCGGGAAGGTCCCCGAGCGCAGCACGTCGTACCACTCGCGGTAGATGAACCGCACGTCGCCCGTCACGAACGGCCACGGATTCGGCAGCACCTCCGTGACCATCAGCAGCAGCACCAGCCGGGTCGCCGCCCAGACGAGCACGATGGTCCACAGGGCGCCCGACGGGGTCCGAAACGGGTTCCGGATGCGCTGCGACTGGGGAGGGCTCACCGACGGATCGTATCGAGGCAGACACCCGCGGATCGGTTTAGTCGGCCCTGTCGGCCCTGTCGGCTGCCTCGGCTCCGCAGGCCCCGTCGGCGGCGCGGCCGGGTCCGCGCCTCGGTCCGGGATCGGCGGACACCGTCTCCGTCCGGGGTCGCGCTCGGGTGCCGCGGGATCCCCGACCCGCCGGTCTGGGATCCTCGATCGTGATGAAGACCTTGATCGTCACCAACGACTTCCCGCCCCGCCCCGGCGGCATCCAGTCCTTCGTGCACTCCATGGCCCTGCGGCTGCCGGCCGACGGCGTCGTGGTCTACACGTCGTCGTGGAAGGACCGGGCGGAGATGGCCGCGTTCGACGCGGAGCAGCCCTTCCCGGTCGTGCGGGACCGCACGCCGATGCTGGTGCCCACCCCCGGTGCGGTACGCCGGGCCCGCGAGATCGCGCGCGCCGAGGGCTGCGACACCGCGTGGTTCGGCGCGGCGGCGCCGCTGGGCCTGATGGCGCCGCAGCTGCGCACGGTCGGCGTCGAGCGGCTGGTGGCCACCACCCACGGACACGAGGCGGGCTGGGCGGTGCTGCCGGGGGCGCGGCAGCTGTTGCGGCGGATCGGCGAGGGAGTGGACACCGTCACCTACCTGGGCGAGTACACCCGGAGCAGGATCGCCCCCGCGCTCACCCCGGCCGCCGCCGCCCGGATGGTGCAACTGCCGCCCGGCGTGGACGAGAAGGTGTTCCGCCCGGACGTGGGCGGGGCCGAGGTGCGCGCCCGGCACGGGCTGGGCGATCGGCCGGTGGTGGTGTGCGTGTCGCGCCTGGTCCCGCGCAAGGGCCAGGACGTACTGATCCAGGCTCTGCCGCGGATTCGGCGCCGGGTGCCGGATGCGGCGCTGCTGATCGTCGGCGCCGGGCCGTACCGGGACCGGCTGGAGGCGATGGTGGACGAGGTCGGCGTGCGCGATTCGGTGGTGTTCACCGGCGCCGTGCCGTGGGCCGAGTTGCCCGCGCACCACGAGGCCGGCGACGTGTTCGCGATGCCGTGCCGGACCCGGCGCAGGGGGCTGGACGTGGAGGGCCTGGGCATCGTCTACCTGGAGGCGTCCGCGGTGGGCCGACCGGTGGTGGCGGGCGACTCGGGCGGTGCGCCGGACGCGGTCCTGGACGGGGAGACCGGGTACGTGGTGAACGGCCGCTCGCCGGCCGCGGTCGCGGACCGGGTGGCGGGCCTGCTGGCCGACCCGGCGCAGGCCGCCCGGATGGGCGCGGCGGGGCGGCGCTGGGTGGAGCGGGAGTGGCGCTGGGACCTGCTGTCGGGGCGGCTGCGCGGGCTGCTGGATCCGGAGTGGGCGGGCTGACGCACGACGTGCCGAAGGCGGCCGGCCCGGGAATCCCCGGACCGGCCGCCTTCGGTGTGGTGAACGCCGGCGCACGACGCCGCTCGGGCTCGGCCCGGGTGCTCAGCCCTCGTAGATCTTCTCGATGTCCTGCTCGAAGTCCCGCAGCACCAGATTGCGCTTGAGCTTGAGGGACGGCGTCACGTGGCCGCTCTCCTCGGTGAAGTTGATGGTCAACACCCGGAACCTGCGCACGCCCTCGGCCCGCGAGACGGCCTTGTTGCCCTCGTCGATCGCGTCCTGGACGGAGGCCAGCAGGTCCGGGTCGTCCGCGAGGTCGGCGACGGTCGCGTCGGCGGGCTTGCCGTGCTGCTCCTTCCAGGTCGGGAAGGCCTCCGGGTCGATGGTGATCAGCGCGCCGACGAACGGGCGGCGATCGCCGACCACCATGCACTCGCTGATCAGCGGGTGGGCCCGGATGCGGTCCTCGATCACGGCCGGTGCGATGTTCTTGCCGCCCGCGGTGACCAGGATCTCCTTCTTGCGCCCGGTCACGGTCAGGAAGCCGTCGTCGTCCAGCACGCCGATGTCGCCGGTGCGGAACCAGCCGTCCTCGAACGCCTCGGCGGTGGCCGCCTCGTTCTTCCAGTAGCCGGTGAACACGTTCGGACCCTTGGCCAGGATCTCGCCGTCCTCGGCGATGCGTACCGCCGAGCCGGGCACCGGCCGCCCGACCGTGCCGATCCGGATCCCGACCGCCGGGTTGACCGTGTGCGCGGCGCAGGTCTCGGTCAGGCCGTAGCCCTCCAGGACGGTGAAGCCGATGCCGCGGAAGAAGTGGCCGAGCCGGGTGCCCAGCGGCGCACCGCCGGAGATCGCGTGGGTGGCCTGGCCGCCCAGCGCCGCGCGCAGCTTGCCGTAGACCAGCTTGTCGAACACCTTGTGCTTGAGTCGAAGGCCCAGGCTGATGCTCGCCGCGTCCATGCCCTCGCTGTAGGCGATCGCCGTGTCGGCGGCCATGTCGAAGATTTTGCCCTTGCCGTCGGCCTGCGCCTTGGCCGAGGCCGCGTTGTAGACCTTCTCGAACACGCGGGGCACCGCGAGCACGAAGGTCGGTTGGAAGGACGCGAGTTCCTTGGTCAGGTCCTTGACGTCCGGACAGTGCCCGACGCGCACGCGCGCCATGATGCAGCCGATCTCCAGGATCCGGCCGAGCACGTGCGCCAGCGGCAGGAACAGCAGGCAGCTCGACTTCTCCGGGATGAACAGCCGGTCCAGGAGGGCGACCACGTTGCCCAGTTCGGCCTGGAAGTTGCCGTGCGTGAGGATGCAGCCCTTGGGCCGCCCGGTGGTCCCGGAGGTGTAGATGACCGTCGCCACCGAGTCGGCGCGCAGGGTCGCGCTGCGCTCCTCGACCACGGCGTCGGCCACGTCGCGCCCGCCGGCGGTGAGCGCGGCCACCGCGGCCTCGCCGTCGCCCTCGTCGATCCGCCACACGTGCTTGAGCTCGGGAAGGCGCTCCCGGGCCCGCTCGACCGCGCCCTCGTGCGCCGCGTTCTCCACGATCACCGCACGCGCGCCCGAGTCGGACAGGATCCACTCGAGCTGCTCGGCCGAGGAGGTCTCGTACACCGGCACCGAGATGGCGCCGGCGCACCAGATGGCGAAATCGAGCAGCGTCCACTCGTAGCGCGTGCGCGACATCAGGCCGATCCGGTCGCCGGGCTCGATGCCCGCCGCGATCAGGCCCTTGGCGACCTCGTACACCTCGGCCAGGAACCGGGTCGAGGTCACATCGGTCCAGCGTCCGCCCACCTTGCGGGCGAGCGCCGCGGCATCCGGTGCCTCCGCGGCGTTGCGCTTGATGAGGTCGGTCAGGTTGCCCTCGGCGGGAACCTCGGCCAGGGCCGGGACGCTGCACTCGCGCACTGATGCTCCTCGTTGCGGTCTCGGCGCCGGGGTTCGGCGCTGCCGTTTGCCGTTGTCTGTGTCTGTGTCTGTCTGTGTGTCGTCTGTCGATGTCGCCGGCGTGTCGTTGACGGGGCCAGACGTTACTGGCAAGTAGGTCCGGGGGACAGAGGTCACGCGGATCCTGTGCCCCGTCTCACGCCACGGACCGCCGCAGGGCCGGATCCACGCGGAACCCGTCCGCCGACCGACGGCCCGTCCGTCCCGATTCGGTGGTCCATGTCGAGAGTATCGATTCGCCGTGAGACACGGGTGTGACGGAGACAACCCCGACGCGCCGTCGGTTTCGGTTCCGGGCCGTCAGTAAAGTGACGGGCATGCGGGTCCACGTGGTAAGCGACGTCCACGGCGCAGCCGAGGCGCTCGCCCACGCCGGCGACGGCGCCGATGCCCTGGTGTGCCTGGGCGATCTGGTGCTCTTCCTCGACTACCACGACCTCGACCGGGGCATCTTCACCGATCTGTTCGGGGTGGAGAACACCCGCAGGCTGCTCGCGCTGCGCAACGCCCGCCGGTTCACCGAGGCCCGGACGTTCTCCGGGTCGTTGTGGGCGGGCGTGCCGGGCGGTGCCCGCGCGGCGATAGAGCAGGCGGTGCGCCGGCAGTACGCCGCGCTGTTCGCTGCCTTCCCGACGCCGACCTACGTCACCTACGGCAACGTCGACGTGCCCGACCTGTGGCCGGACTACGCGCGTGAAGGGGTCACCGTGCTCGACGGCCAGGTCGTCGAGATCGGCGGCCGGACCTTCGGCTTCGTCGGCGGCGGGCTGCGCACGCCGATGCACACGCCGTACGAGATCTCCGACGAGGAGTACGCGGCCAAGGTCGCCGCGGTCGGTCGGGTCGACGTGCTGTGCTGCCACATCCCGCCCGCCGTGCCGGACCTGACCTACGACGTGGTGGCCCGCCGGTTCGAGCGCGGCAGCGAGGCGGTGTTGCGGGCCATCCACGAGACCCGACCCGATCTGGTGCTGTTCGGTCACGTGCACCAGCCGCTGCGGGCACGGATGCGGATCGGACGCACCGAATGCGTCAACGTGGGGCATTTCCAGGCCACCGGGAAACCGTACGTCCTCAGCTGGTGAGCCGGTGCCGCGTACGCGCAGGTCGGGCACGATAGCCTTCGAGCGGATCGGTTGTACGCAGACATCCGGTGATGTCTGTCCAGGACAGCCATAACAGCTACGCGAGCTTCCGGAGGACTCCTCACGATGGCTGAACGGACCAGCTCGACCATCACGATCGACGCCACGCCGGCCGAGGTCATGGCCGTCATCGCGGGGTTCGAGGGCTATCCCGAGTGGACCGGCGAAGTCAAGGAGACCGAGGTCCTCGAGGTCGACAAGGCGACCGGACGCGCGATGCGCGTGCGGTTCAAGCTCGACGCCGGCGTGATCAGCGACGAGCACGTGCTGGGTTACACGTGGGACGGCGACCGCGAGGTGCGCTGGACCCTGGTGACCAGCCAGATGCTCAAGGCACTCGACGGACGCTACGCGCTGAGCCCGATCAGCGGCGGCACCGACGTCACCTACGAACTCACCGTGGACGTCAAGATCCCGATGCTGGGCATGCTCAAGCGCAAGGCGGAGAAGGTCATCATCGACCGCGCCCTGACCGGGCTCAAGAAGCGCGTCGAGAGCTGATCCGGCGGTGACGCGGGTTTTGCTGGTCACCGGTCTTCCGGGGGCCGGACGTACGACCGTCGCGGCGGCGACCGCGGTGGCCTCGGCACGGGCCGGGCGACGCACGCTGCTGCTCGCGGCCGACGGCACGCGGGATGTGGACGCGGTGCTCGACGTGCCGGTGGGCACGGACCCGTTCGACGCCCTGCCCGACCTGACCGTGCAGCGGGTCGCCGCGCGGGCCGAGTTCGAACGCGAGTTCCTGCTGGTCCAGGGCCAGTTGGGCGCGGCGCTCGCGGTGGTCGGGGTGGATCCGCTGGATCCCGAGGAGATCACCGTGCTGCCCGGCGCCGGCGACGTGCTGGCGCTGCGGGTGCTCGCGCGGGCGGTGAACGCGCGGCGCTACGACTTGATCGTGGTTGATCTGCCCGCCGTCGAACGCGCGGTGCCGGCACTTGCGCTGCCGGAGGGGCTGGCGCGTTACCTGGACCGGTTGTTGCCGGTCGAGCGCCAGGCGGCCCGGGCACTGCGGCCGGTGCTGGCCGCGGTCGCGGGGGTGCCGATGCCCGAGGACTGGGTCTACGACACGGCGCGGCGGGTGAGCACCGAGTTGGAGGTGCTGCGGTCGCTGGTGAGCGCGCCGACGACGACGGTACGCGTGGTGGTCCGGCCCGGCACGGTCGCGCTGGCGGCGGCACGGCGGGCCGCGGCGGCGCTCGCGCTGTACGGCCACCGGATCGAGGACGTGATCGTGAACGGGGTGAGCGCGGCCGACTCGCCCGATCCGGCGGTGCGTTCCCGGGCCGAGGTGGCACGGGAGACGGTGGACGCGCTGTGCGCACTGTTCCCCCGGGTGCCGCTGGCACAGATCCCGATGCTGCCCGCCGAGCCACTGGGCGCGACCGAACTCGCGGACGTGGCGGCCCACTTCGCACCGGTCGGCCCGGGCGGCACCATCGACGACGAGCACCTGATCGAACGCGACGGCGAGCGCCTGTCGCTGCTGCTGCCCCTGCCGGGCACCGACCGCGACGACCTGGACCTGCTGCGCCGCGGCGACGAACTCGTGATAACGGTCGGCCCCAACCGCCGCCTGTTCAAACTCCCGTCGGCCCTGCGCCGCTGCGTCATCGAGGGCGCGGGCCTGCGGGACGGCGTCCTCCGCATCCGATTCGTCCCGGACCCGGCAGTATGGATGCGCCCGCCGCAGTAGCACGGCGGCCGACGACACGACAACGGCCCGGAGCGCACTCGTGCGCCCCCGGGCCGTTTCCTGTCCGGCAGGCAGGCTCAGCGGCGCTTCGGCGACGCAACGAGAGCCGCCCGGGTGCACGCCGACGACCCGCGTCCGGCCCATCCGACGAACGACCCGCCGCGCAGGTGCGATTGCTGCACCGCGGAGCGCGCCACGACGACGTGAGCCCCCGACGCACCCGATGCGCTCCTGTACGAGCAGTTGGCGTCGAAGCACACTGAGACAACACGATCGCAACGGAGGTGCGCCCCATGGCGGCGACATTCAAGACACACATCGGTGGGGCCATTGTCGAACTGCCCGCGACCGTGCGGACCATCCGGGAGTCGCTGCCCGAGGACTTGCGCAAGGAGTTCAACGAGGCTGTCGAGGACTGCCCGGCGAACGAACTGTTCGCGCTGCTCGCGAAGTGGGCGCTCAAGCCCACGACAGGCGAGGAGGAGGACCGGGCCGTGTTCGAGATGCTGGAGCGCCGCGAGCGGGAGTTCATCGAGGAGAAGCGCCGGGAAGCCGAAAAGGGTGAATCCGGATGAGCTTTCGCATCGACTACACCCACGACTGTGCCAAGGTCCGTTCACAGCTCACTCCGGCGCAACGTACCGACCTCGACTCGGGCATGGCGGCGATCGCCAACGACCCGTATGGGTGCGGATCGAGCGCGACCTACTCGAGGGACCGGCGCGAGGCAACCCTCGGACGCAGCATCTTCGTCGTCTACCAGGTATCGTCCGGGCAACTGCTCGTGACCGTCGTCCGCATCCAGGCCGGCCCGTAGCGGACGCCCCGGTCTTCGTGTGCAGCTCCCGGTGCCCCCGCCCTACCGCTTCCCGTGCAGCTTCTCCCAGTCGCGCGCCAGCGCGATGCGTTCGGGAGCGGACGGGTGGGAGGCGAACAGGACTTGCAGGATCGGGTTCGGGGTGACGTTGGAGCGGTTGGCCACGGCCAGATTGTGCTGCATCCGGATGAAGGCGTCCGGGTCGCGGGTCAGGTCGAGCGCGTGCACGTCGGCTCGGGCCTCCAGGCGGCGGCTGATCAACATCTCGCCGGGCCCGGCCACCGTGCCGATCACCGCGACGACCGCGAGCAGCAGGGCCAGCGAGCGCGGGTCGCCCGCACCGTCCGCGCCCACCCGACGCAGCAGCGGCGCGCACGTCATCAGCAGGCCCAGCGCACACACGCCGGCCGCGAGCGCCGCCGCGCCGATCAGCGTCCCGTGCAGCACGTCGTTGCGCTTGGCGTGGCCCAACTCGTGCGCGGCGATCAGCTCCACCTCGCGCGGGTCCGCGTCCCGCACGGTCGTGTCGTAGACCACGATCCGCCGGGTCGAGCCGAACCCGGACACGTACGCGTTGAGCGCGGTGGTCCGCTTGGACGCGTCCGCGACCAGGACGTCCCGTACCGGCACTCCGTCCCGCTCGGCCAGCTCCATCAGCGACGTGCGCAGCTGCCCCTCCGGCATCGAGTGGAACTTGTTGAACGCGGGTTCCACCACCAGCGGGTACAGGAACGAGATCGCCACCACGAGCAGCGCGCCGGCGCCCGCCGCGATCAGCCAGCCGGCCCGAGGCAAGGCGCGGATCAGCGCGTACAGCCCGAGCACGACCAGCAGGAGCAGCCCGGTGGACATCGCGAAGGTCTTGGCCAGGTCCAGCCACCAGCTCCCCCACGACTGCACGGACAACCCGTACCGTCGCCGAACCACCTCGGAGCGGGCCGCGAACGGAAGCGTGGCCAGCCGCCCGATCAGCGCCAGCGCCAGGCCGCCGAGCAGGATCCGCCACACCCATCCCCCGCCCACCGGCCGGGCCACCGCCTCGATCAGGCGTGCGCCGACCGGCGTGAGCCCGAGCACGAGCGAGACCACCAGCGAGAGCACCATGGACAGGTACGCGGGTGGCCGGGCGGCCTCGGCCAGCGAGCGGCCCCGGGCGATCTCGGCGGCGGTGAAGTCCCGGGCCGCATCCGGGTGGGTGAAACCGCCGGGCGGCTCCGCCAGTGGGCGCCACGGTGTGGTCACCACGATCGCGACCAGCAGCACCACGCCCGTGCAGACCAGGCAGATCAGCAACAACCTCTGGACCGACATGCCCGCCGTGCCCCCGTCATCCGGCCTGCGTCCGCAGGTAGTCGAGCCAGGTCCTGGTGAAGGCGTCGGGGTTGGTGCCCAGGACGGACACCATCGCCGACGCGAGCGCCGAGGCCGCGTCGGGCGCGTTGACGCCGGGCGGCCGTTCGGCGCCGACCGTACGGTACAGCTCGACCAGTTTGGCCTGCCCCCACCGCTCGGCGATCAGTTTGCACGCCAGCCAGCCCATCTCGTACGCCTGGGGCAGGTCTTCCTGCGTGGTCTCGAAGCTCGGGTCGGCCGGCAGCTGCGTGGGCACCTTGCCCGCCTTCACGTCCCGCCGCAGCTCGGGCGCGGCCGTGCGCATCGTCTGCGCCGATTCGAGGTAGCCGATGTAATCCGCGAAGCCCTCGGACAGCCAGGTCGGCGTCCAGGCCCGGGTGAACGCCCGGCTCGCCACGTGGGTGATCTCGTGTGCCATCACCACCCGCCGCTCCAGGTCGCCCAGTTCGCGGAAGGCGTCCGGGTTGACGACCACCCGGTCGGCGGCGGCCGCGTCCGAGGCCGCGCCGCGTTCGCCGGTGGTCACCGCCGCGATCTTGAGGTATTTGCTCGGTTCGGCGCCGAGCAGCCGGGCCATCTGCGCCTGGGTACCGGGCACCACGACCACCGCCCGTCCCGGCCAGGACTCCCCCCAGACCGCGCTGACCTGGGGTACCGCCTTGTCCGCCGTGTCGGCGAACTCGCGCAGCGCGGCCCGGGTGCCGATGCCGAGCACCGTGCTGTGCGTGCCCTGTACGACGGTGATCGGGCCCAGGTCCCACACCTGGGTGGGGGTGCGCATCCCGGCCGCGGCGCCGTCGGTGTCGCCCGCGAGGTACCAGGTGCCCGAGCGCAGCACGAAGGTCAGGTACTGCGGCACCCGGACCGGGGCGACGTCGTGTCCGGTGATCCGGTAGAGCAGGTCGACCTGCGCGGTGAAGGTGGGCGCGCCGAGTGCGCTCTTGCGCGCGGCGGAGAGGTCGAACGCGTCGGAGGTGACGATCTCGTACTCCCACCCCGCGAACGGCACCTCGGCGATGTTGTCGAAAACACCGATCTGGGACTGCCGGAACGCGGCGTCCTGCGGATCGAGGGTGGCACCGAACGCTTCGCGGTCGCGGGAGAGGAACGCGGCCGAGCGCCGCTCCAGAAGTGCGCCGACCGCTATCCGGCGCGCGTTGGCGTGTTGTTCGCCGCCGTCCGCGGACGGCCGACCGGGACCGGCGAAGACGCCGGCGCGCGGTCGCGACGGCGCGTCGGTCACCGTGTCCGAGACGAGCCGGGTGACCCCGAGGACGGCCCCGAGCTGGGCGAGTGCGCACAACACGACCAGGACGGGCAGCAGGCTGCGGATCCGGCGCGCGGCCCGATTCGGGTCATCCACGTCGTCGATCGTAACGTGGGCGCGGCGAACGGCCGGCCGAACCGGACCGGGCCGGCGCCCCGACCGGGGCCGCCGATCGGGGCGGGGCCGGTCAGGAGGGTCGGACGACCTTGGCGATCGGCATCGACTTCAGCGGCGCGTAGCGCACGTTGGTTCCCGGCTTGGGGGCGTGGATGATGCGTCCGGCGCCGACGTAGATGCCCACATGCCCGGCGCCGCCGTAGTAGGCGACCAGGTCACCCGGCTGGATCTCGGCGAGCGGGACCGCCCGCCCCGCACCGGCCTGCCCCTGCGAGGTCCGCGGCAGTGCGACGCCGGCCTGTCGCCACGCCCAGCCGGTGAGACCGGAGCAGTCGAACGCGTCGGGCCCGGTGGCGCCCCAGACGTACGGTTTGCCCAGCGCCCTCGTCGCGGCGGCCACGGCGATCGCCGCCCGGCCTCCGATCGAGGACTTCGCGGTTTCCACGACGGCCGCCGGCGACCGGACGTCCTCGCGTGCGGCGCGGTCGGGGCCGGTGCCGTCCCGGGCGGGCCCGTCCCCGGCCAGGAACGCCGCGCGGTCCGCCGCGTCCAGTGTGTTCAGCAGTACCCGGGCGCGGGCCAGCCTGCTCTCGACCGCGGCCTTCGCCGCCGCGAGCTCCCTGCGCCCGGCCTCCAGGGCGGCGAGCGTGTCGGTGGCCTCGCGGCGCTCCTGCTCCAGCGCGCGCCGGGTGGACTGCACGCGCGCCACCACGTGCCGCTGCCGGTCGGCCAGCCGGTCCAGGGTGACGGCGCGGGACAGGTACTCGTCCGGACTCTCCGACATCAGCAGCGCGAGCGTGGGGTCGATGCCACCGGCGCGGTAGTGGGCCGCGGCCATCGAACCCATGCCGCCCTGCAATGCCACCAGTTCGGCCTGCGTGTCGGCGATCCGCTCCTGCGCGCGGACCACCCGCTCGCGCAGTCGGGACTGCCGCTCGGCGACGCCGTTGTACTCCTCGGTGGTCACCTCGGCCTGCCGGTACAGCTCGCCGACCTGCTGCCGCACCTGCTCCGCGGTCGGCGCCGGGTCGGCGTGCGAGACGTTCGGCCCGAACGCCACCGCCGTGACGGCGGCGACGGTCAGCACGCTGATCCGGGTATTGCCGGCCCTTTTCGACCTGCGATGGGACGCCACCGGCGGGCTCCTTCTCCGGGCCCGGCTACCCGCCGTCCGGATCGGACGGTCGAGTGCGCGGGCGCTCGACCGGTGACCCTAGCCACCCAAACACGATCGCTTCAAATCAATCCGCGAATTTCATGGCTTGGGCCATCAATTCAGTGGAAAAGGGTCATGTTTTACGATCGAGCGATCGGCGGGCGCTCATCATTTCGCCGTTTTCGCGCAGCTGCGCACCGGCCGCCGCGAGCATGCCCTCGGCTGCGAACAGCCGCAGCGCGCTCAGGGTTTCCTCGTCCAGCTCGGCGTAGTCGGGGTGGTCGGCGCGCTCGCCGTATTCCCCGGAGTCGGCATACGAGGAGGCGCCGGATAATTCGGATGATATGTCGGAGTCGATCGATCGAGCGCTGATCAGCGCCGGCCCGATCGAGGCCGGTATCGCGCAGCCGGCGCCGGTGCGCCCGCGGCCTCGGTGCGTACGACAGGCGATGCGCATGTGGCTTCTCCCCTTTCGTCGACTTTCCCCGTCAACGGTAGGGAGCGGCACCGACACATGGTGCGAACGGCGCCCGTGCGCCTTCGACGCCTGTGCTCAGCCGCGGGTCAGCCGGCGCAGCAGCATGGTGGAGGGCACCGGTCGCGCACCGGCCTTGCGCACGCCCTCGGCCACCTCGCGGTCGGTGGAGACCACCACGACCGGGCGGCCCGGCGGCTCGGCCCGGACCAGCCGGCGGATCAGCTCGTCGGCCGTCTCGCCCGGCTTGCTGAACATCACCCGCACCCCACGAGCGGGAGCCAACAGCACCGGCGCATCCAGTTGTGCGCCGTCGAACACGCAGGTCACCTCGCAGCCGGTCTGCGCGGCGAGCCCGGTCAGACCGCCGACCAGCCGATCACGCTGCTTGTTCAGCGCGAGCGTGGGATAGCCGGTCTTGGTCACGTTGTAGCCGTCGATCACCAGGTGCGCCTGTGGCAGCGCGAGCAGCTGGTCGAGCAGGGCCGGGTCGTCGCCCTCCAACGCGCGCTGGGCGATGTCCTTTATCCCGGACGCGCCCGGCACCACCGCGTCCACCATGTCGGCGGGCCGGATGCCCACCGGCGGCAGCGCGAGTTCGCGGCGCAGCCCCTGCGCGGCCTCCAGGACGGTGTCCAGGAGCAGCCGGACCCGGGTGTCCTCCATGCTGCGTCCCTCCCGGGCGGCCCGGCGGCTGGCCTCCAGGGCCGATTCGACCTCGGCGACCCGACCGCGCAGCCGGCGGGCCTCCTTCTCCGCGGCGGCGATCGCGGCCTGCGCCTCGACCCGCACCGCGTCCAGCTCGGAGCGGGCCCGGCGGGCCTCCTTCTCCTCGTGCTTGGCGCTGCCCTGGAGCCCGCGCACCTGGCGGCGCAGGTGGTCGGCTTCCTTGCGGGCCGTCTCCAACTCCGCGCGCAGCCGTTCGTGCTCGGTCTTGGAGGCCGCGCGCAGTACGCCGACCTCGTGCTCCAGGCGGGACAACGTCTCGGCGGCCTCGGCCTCGGCACGGTCGGCGGCGGCCTCCTTGGCCGCGTCGCCGGCGGTCTCGATCAGCCGGACCCAGCCGCGCGGACGCAGCAGGTATGCGGCGGCGGCCACGTCGAGCGGGTCGGCCGCCGCGGGCACCTTGCCGGCTTCGAGAGCCTCGGAGATCTCCGGCAGGCCCTTGCGGAAGCGCTCCGCTATGCGCTGCCGGAACACCGGATCGTTCTCCAGCGCGGCGGCCAGCGGTGTCGCGGCGAACTTGGCCCGGCGCTGGTGGGTGAAGCGGGCGAACCGGCGCAGCGGGCCGGGCACCTCGTCCGCGGTCATCGTGCCGAGCGCGTCGGCGGCCACCGAGATCACCCGCACCCGAACCGCCTCGGGCAGCGGCCCGGACAGGGTCTCGGGCTCGGCGGGCGGCGGGTCCTCCCGCTCCGGGTCGGTCTGGGCACCGGCTCCCGGGTCGGCAACAGGCTCGGCGGCGTCCGATGCGGGCCCCGGCGCCGACTCGGCTTCCGGCTCGGCGGGGGCGTCGCATTCCGCGGCGGCATCGGATTCCGCGACCGCGGCCCGGGACCGGGCCTCGATCTCCGCATCCGCCGGCCCGGGCGGGTGCGCGTGGGCCGCCGAATCGGTGGGGCCGGGGCCGTCCGGCTCCGGGTCGACCGCGTGGTCGACGGGAGCCTCGGGCTCGTCGAGAGCGCCGGGCAGGTCGGTCCCCGCCTCGGTCCGGGACTGCGGGTCGGGGTCGGGCTCGGCAGCCGGCACCGCCTCGGCGGCTTCGGTGGCGTGCGCAGGCGTGACCGCGTCCGCGCGGGTATCCGGTCCGCTCACTGCTCCTCCGGTCCTTCCCGTTCCCTTGAGGCCCCTCCCCGCGTCACCGTTGCCGGGACGCCGACGCCTTGATCATGGCGCGTTCCGGACCGGGGACGGCCACGCCGGGCCGCCCCGATGCCGAAACGATGCACAGTCCCATTGTCGCCGCACGCTTTCGGCACTCAGCTCGCGTCGGGTCGCGCCACAAGTTCGACGGAGTCGGTCGCGTTGCACCAGCGGCACCGCACCGACTCGATCTCGTCGGAAACGATCTCCCGCTCCTCGACCCGGGCGACGCCCGCGAGGTCGAGGTGGGTGAACTCGACCGCCTTGGTGGTCCGCGTCACGTCGAACCGGGTCAGGTTGCCGCAGAGCGAGCAACGCCACCGGGTGTCCTCGGTGGGGGCCTGGATCGACATGCGTGTTCCCTTCCTGTTTCGCGTTTGCGAGCCTTTTCCGGATCGCGAGTGGGTCCGCGTACACCCATGATGCCGGGCGGCGAGAGGTACCTGGGCGCGGCCGTGTCGGGCCGGAAACGTACCGTCCGGTACATGAGCAGCACCGCGCACCGGGATTGCCGGTCACGAGGTTCGGCGAATCAGGGCTTGCCGGCGGCCGACTCGCCGCGGCGTTCCCGCCCGCCGGACAGTATCGCCCCGGGCCACGAGTTGCGAACCATGCCCGGGTCACGAGCGATTCGTGACGAGGTGGAACGACAGGTGTTCACGGTCGTCGATCTGGAGACGACCGGCCTGGATCCGCTGGAGGCCCGGATCACCGAGATCGCCGCGGTCCGGGTGCGCGGATCGGACCGCTTGGGCGAGTTCGCGACCCTGGTCGCGCCCGGTGTACCGATCCCCGAGTTCATCACCGACCTGACCGGGATATCCGACGACCTGGTGGCCGACGCGCCGCCGCTGCACCTGGTGCTGCCGGCGTTCACCCGCTTCGCCGAGGACGCCATCCTGGTCGCCCACAACGCCCCCTTCGACGTGGGGTTTCTGCATGCGGCGAGCCTCGCGTGCGATCGGCCCTGGCCCGACCTCCAGGTGGTGGACACACTCGCGCTGGCCCGCGCGCTGCTGCCCCCGGGGACGGTGCCGAACATGCGCCTGGGCACCCTCGCACGGTACTTCGACGCGCCCACCGACCCGACCCACCGAGCCTTGGCCGACGCCCGGGCCACCGCACACGTCCTGCGCGCGTTCATCGGCCGGATGCACGAGAGCGGACGGCACGAGTTGGCCGACCTGCTCGCCCTCGGCCGACCGCCGGCACCCAGGGTCTGTCCGGGGCAAACCACCTCGATCGGGTGACGTCCGGGAGTGTCGACCGCGCGGTCCTTCCTCCCGCTGCGGCTGCCCGCGCGGGTCGCGCGCCGACTAAGCTCGGGCATCTTGTCGTCGAGAGCCGGAGGACTACCCCGTGATCACCGCGATCGTGCAGGTCAAGACGCGTGTGGACCAGACCCCGGAAATCGCGGAGGCGATCGCCGCGATCGAGGGCGTGAGCGAGGTCTACTCGGTGACCGGTGAGTTCGACCTGATCGCCATGGTGCGCGTCCGCGCCCACGACGACCTGGCCGACGTCATCCCGGGCCGCCTCAACAAGGTCCCCGGCGTGGAAGCCACCACGACCCACATCGCCTTCCGCACCTACTCCCACCACGACCTCGAAGCGGCCTTCGCCATCGGCCTGGAGTAACCCCACAGCCCTGCCGGACCTCCAACCCCCGGCAGGGCCACCCCTCCCCTCCACCAAGGCGCGCGAGGACCCCCGCCAAGGCCGCTCCCAGCCGGGCCGGGCCCATACAAGCCACAACGCCCCGCCCGGGCCGCCCTCCGCCGAACAAGCCCAAGCACCGCCGCAGCACCCTCACTCAGGCAACCCAAACCAGCCCGTTCGGCGCTTGAGGACACCCGGCAAGGCCGCCCCAGCCGGGCCCGCCCAAGCAACACCGCAACACCCCCACCCGGGCAACCAATTTCAGCCCGTCCGGCGCTTGAGGACACCCCCGGCAAGGCCGCGCACAGCCCACCAGGGCCCATGCACCACCGCAACATCCCCACCCAGGCAACCCAATTCAGCCCGTCCGGCGCTTGAGGACACCCCCGGCAAGGCCGCGCACAGCCCACCAGGGCCCATGCACCACCGCAACACCCCACCCGGGCAACCCAAACCGGCAGCCCGTCCGGCGCTTGAGGACGCCCCGGCCGGCAAGGCCAAAAACCCTACGCCGCAGGCAATTCCCGCACGCCCCGCGGATCCGCATCCGGAACGCACCGGCCCCCATCGACCGTGTAGCTCCACACCGCCCCGCGCTCCACCAACTCCCGCACCGCCGCCGCAAAGCGGTCCAGGTGCTCCACGGGCGTCCCCACTCCGAAGCTGACCCGGATCGCGTTGAGGTTCTGCTCACCCTCGGGCGCGTCCGGGGATCCACACTCGGTCGGCTGATCGGCCCGCCCGCCCAACAGGTGCCGCACCAGCGGATGAGCGCAGAACAACCCGTCCCGCACCCCGATCCCGTACTCCGCCGACAACACCGCGGCGAACCGCGAACTGTTCCACCCCTCGACCACGAACGAGAGCACTCCCACCCGCGCCGACTCCGGCCCGAACAGCTCCAGCGTCCGCACCGCCGGAATCTGCGCCAACTTCGCCCGAAGGCGCGTCAGCAACGCCTCCTCGCGCGCGACCAGCGCCGCCGGCCCCGCCTCGGTGATCGCCCGGCACGCGGACGCCAACGCATAGGCACCGATCACATTCGGCGACCCCGCCTCGTGCCGAGCCGCACCGCCGTGCCACTCCACGTGGTCCCGGCTGACCGTCTTGCTCGCCCCGCCCCCGGCCAGGTACGGCTCGGCCGCGTCCAGCCAGTCGCCCCGCCCCGCCAAGACGCCCGAGCCGAACGGCGCGTACAGCTTGTGCGCCGACAGCGCGATCCAGTCCACGTCCAGGTCGGCCACCGACACCGGGTGATGCGGCGCCAGTTGCGCCGCGTCCAGCACGATCCGCGCGCCGTGCCGATGCGCGACCTCGGCCAGCTCGGCGACCGGGAAGAGTTCACCGGTCACGTTCGAGGCGCCGGTCACGCACACCAGCCGAGGCCCGTCGCCGGACCCGGCGAGTGCGGCCTCCAGCGACGCGACCGCCTGCTCCGGCGATCCGGGCGCGGCCAGTTGGGTCACCCCCGCATGCCGTCGCCACGGCAGCAGCGCCGCGTGGTGTTCGGTCTCGAAGACGAACACCCGGGTACCGCGCGGCAGTACGGACGCGAGCAGGTTGAGCGAGTCGGTGGTCCCGCGGGTGAACAGCAGCGTGTCGTCGGTCCGCAGCCCCAGGAAGCTCGCGACCGTGGCCCGGCTCTGCTCGTACAGGTCGGTGGACAGCTGGGACAGGTAACCGGCGCCCCGGTGCACGCTGCCGTAGTAGGGCAGATACGCGGACACGTCGTCCCACACCCGCTGCAGACACGGCGCACTCGCCCCGTAGTCGAGCGCGGCGTATTCGACCTCCCCACCGGTCACCAGCGGAACGAGCACGTCCCGCCCGACCACGGGCAGCGGGGCGGCGATGGCGACGTCACAGTCGAGGGCGGTGGTGGAAGCGGTATCGACGGTCATGGCGAAACTCCTCGGCAGGCACGGAACATCGCCGCGGATGTCGATTGATCGACATCGAAACGCACCGAATGATCCGCTGATGAAATGTGGTCTCGTAAGCCGCGGCTACGGGCGGCCCGGGGCGACGCGCGAGGACTCAGCGCGTACGGAATAGGGCGATTCGCCCGTTTCGAGAAAGAGATTTCACGCCATCACATGCTCCCCAGGTACAGGACCCCCGGGTCACATGGAGCATCGGCTGCCGTCATGCAAGGGGTCCGCGCTTGCCAGGACGCCTTACGACGCCTGACCGTGTCATCACCCGGGGCACCCCACCGCGGAGCGAGGGTTGCCGGACAGCAAGCCGGGGCTTTCCACTGTCACTCGTGACCTGAGCAGAATTATTACCGGATGGAACGTCACGCGCAACGACCACCCCACGGTTCCCACATCCTGGACGGCCCGACCTGCGGTACCGGCCCGACCGGCACGGGCAAGCCCACCCGGCGACAACCAGCGGCAACCCACACGACCGACACAGGCGGCACCACGCCGCGCGGGTCGAGCACGACGGCCCGACCCGCCGGCGCAAGAGCCCGACTACCCCCGCGCGAACGAACGCGTCGTGGCCACCCACCGATCGAGCGCGGCCTGCGCGGCCCCGGAGTCGATGGCGTCCGCGGCCCGATCGATGCCGGCCGCCAACTGCTGGGTCAGCGACCCTTCACCCGAGCCCAGCGCGGCCAGCGCCGCGGCCGAGTTCAACAGCACCGCGTCCCGCACGGCGCCCTTCTCCCCCGCGAGGAGCCTGCGGGCGACCTCCGCGTTGAACGCCGCGTCACCACCGCGCAGCGACTCGATCCCGTTCAGCGCGATCCCCAGGTCGCGCGGATCCACCCGGTCCTCGCGCACGTCGCCGTCCCGCACGATCCACACCTGCGACGTGGTGGTGACGGTCAACTCGTCCAGCCCGTCGTCGCCGCGGAACACCAGCGCGGTCGCCCCGCGGTCGGCCAGCACACCGGCCACGATCGGCGCCATCCGCAGGTCCGCGACCCCGATCGCGTGGAACCGCACCCGGGCCGGATTGGTCAACGGCCCGAGGAAGTTGAACGTGGTCGGCACGCCCAGCTCACGGCGCGCCTGCGCGGCATGCCGCAGCGACGGGTGGAAGCGCTGTGCGAAGCACAGCGTGATGCCCGCCTCCTCGGCCGTGCGGGCCACCTGCTCCGGAGTCAGATCCAGCACCACGCCGAGCGCTTCGAGGACATCCGCGGCCCCACTCGCCGAGGACGCCGCCCGGTTGCCGTGCTTGACCACCGTCTCGCCCGTGCCCGCGACCACGATCGCGGACATCGTCGAGATGTTCACGGTCCGGGCCAGGTCCCCACCGGTGCCGACGATGTCGACGGTGCGGCCGGGCACGTCGATGGTCGACGCGTGCGCGTACATCGCCTGCACCAGGCCGGAGACCTCGTCCACCGTCTCGCCCTTGGCGCGCAGCGCGATCACGAAACCGGCCACCTGCACCGGCGTCGCCTCGCCGGTCATGATGTGGTCCATGGCCCACGCGGTCGCATCGGCGGGCAGGTCGTCGCCCCGCATGAGCGCCGCCAGGAGGTCCCGCCAGGAACGGGCCGCCGGGTTGCCGCCGCTCTTGTTCGTAGAGGTCGAGGCGCCCATGGTCCGCTCCCGCTGTGTCATCGGATAAGTCCGCGACAGCGTACCCACCGCACCCGTCCCGGCCGGGCGGTTATCCGGGATGCGGTCAGGCCGGCTGGCGTCCCGCGATCCGGCCCCGAATCAGGTCGGCGGCGGCGTCCGCGAGCGTGCGCGGGTCCAGCGGGTGGGCGACCACCGCGTCGGCGCGACACCACGTGGCCAGCCACGCGTCCTGCGGCCGACCGACCAGGGTCAGCACCGGCGGGCAGTTGTAGATCTCGTCCTTGAGCTGACGGCACACGCCCATGCCGCCGGCGGGGGCGGTCTCCCCGTCCAGGATCACCAGATCGATGCCGCCCTTGTCCATCGCCTCGATCACGGCGGGCTCGGTGGCGCATTCCAGGTATTCCACGAACGGCACGTCGACGGCGGGCCTGCGCCCGAGCGCGAGGGTGACCTTCCGACGGGTGTTGCGGTCGTCGCTGTACACGAGGACGGTCATGGTCTCGCCGCGCGTCATGTCCACCTGCCTGTGTCTGGGCTGCGTGTCTTCGGGGCTGCGCATGTTCAGGGCTGCGTATGCAAGTACGGGGCAACACTCGGATCGCCCCGGATGTTAGCGCTTTTCCGCAGCGATATGTGTGCCTCGTCACGCCCCGGTCCGCCCCGAGCGCCCATCCACCGGCGAGCCGGCGCCGCGGGAGCGCCCCGCGCTCACTCGCGCGCGAGCACCTCGTAGCCCTCGGCGTTCCCGCCCAGCCGCTGGGCCAGGCCCGCCATCCGGGTCCGCTCCCGGGCCGGCTCCAGGCCGGTGAGCACCTGCTGACGGGAGATCAGCACCCGCATCGGTCGCTCGTCGGGGGCCGGCGTCACCACCCTCCAGCCGTCCGGCGTCAGAATCCGGGCCGCCTCGTCGGCCGCGGCCAGGTCCGGCAGCGTGAGCACGTGCCGCATCACGAACACACCGGTCTCCACCGGCACTCCGGCCGCCCGCATCTCCGCGACCACCGCCGAATCGGCCCGAGCCGGATCGAAGCACGAACCGACGACGGTGAGCGTGCCGTCGTCGACGAGCACGGGAACAGGCTCCGATCGCCGGCGACGGAGGAAACGTTCGAGGATCATGCCGCGACGCTACTCGGCCGCGTCGGCCGACCGCGGTTCGGGACCCGAGGCCACTCGCACAGCCGAGTCGGCGTCCTCCGTTCGGGCAGAGTCACCCGGAAGAGTGCTCTTCGGCACGGATTTTCCGACGGCTTCGAGGCCCGGCTCCACACCGCCGCCGGCCTCGGCCGCCTCGCGCGCCAGTCGCTCCTCGCGCGCCTTGCGGCCCGCCTCGATCAGTTCGAGCCGGTCCAGCCGCCGGTCCTCCCGCACCGCCTCGCGCTCCGATGCGCGAGCCCACTGCACGAACAGCACCAGGAAGACCAACAGTCCGACGATGTCGCCGCTGCCCCACAGGATCCCGCCCGCCGTGCCCTGGTCCGAGAGCGGACTCGCACCCCAGTCCCGACCGAGGTCGTCGTACCAGTCACCGGCCAGGACATTGGACGAGCTCATGATCGCGATGCCCAGCCACGCGTGGAACGGCAGCGTCGCGAACACCGCGAGCAATCGCATCGGATAGCTCGCCCGCGGCATCGGATCCAGACCCAGCAGTGGCCAGAACCACATGCAGCCGATGATCACGAAGTGCACGTGATTCATGTCGTGCATGAAGGTGTTTCGCAAGGTCAGCTCGTACCAGGGGGTGAAGTACAGGGCGAACGGATTGAGCACGAAGACGAAACCGGCGAACGCCGGGAAGGTGACCACCTTCGCGTATCTGCTGTGCAGCAGGGCGTTGAGTCGATTGCGCCACTTGGCCGGCAACGTGCGCAGAGCGAGGGTAATCGGTGCGCCGAGCGCCAGGAAGATCGGCGTGATCATCGCCAGCACCATGTGCTGCACCATGTGCACGCTCAGCAGCACGGTGTCGTACGCGGCCAGCGCGGACTCGGTCGCCAGCAGGAACGTGCCCAGCCCCAGTCCCAGGAAGGAAAAGCTCCGCCACCGCGACCACGAGTCGCCGCGGGCCCTGAGCTTGTGCACCCCGTACAGATAGAGGCCGCCGAAGAGCATCGCGACCAGAATCGGGATCGGCTCGAACACCCACCCGGTCAGGAGCCGAATGGGGGTCAGTTCCGGCGGTACGTTCCCAGGGGTCGCGTGTGCCAGAAACATCCCGGCATCGCCTGTAGAGCCACTCACGGAACCAGAGCCTAACCCCGACACGTTCTACAAGGGTTACCCCCCGAAGTGTGGGCAGATCCGGCGACCGCAATAATGGCCGCCGTGGCGACAGCAACTTCACTAGAAACCGGGCCCCCCTCACACGGGACACACGGGACACTCAACCGTCCCAACTTGGTCAGCATCGGCACGATCGTCTGGTTGGCGTCCGAGCTGATGTTCTTCGCGGCTCTGTTCGCGATGTATTTCACGATCCGCTCCGTCACCGGGGCGGACGCTTGGCGTGAGCATGCCGGTGAGCTGAACATCCCGTTCTCGACGGGCAACACGACGATCCTCGTGCTGTCCTCGCTCACCTGCCAGCTCGGCGTCTTCGCGGCCGAACGCGGTGACGTCAAGAAGCTCAGAATGTGGTTCGTCATCACCTTCGTGATGGGCGCCGTCTTCGTCGGCGGCCAGGTGATGGAGTACACCGCCCTGGTCAAGGACGGAACGACGCTTTCGTCGTCGGCTTACGGTTCGGTCTTCTACCTGACCACCGGCTTCCACGGCATGCACGTGACAGGTGGCCTGATCGCCTTCCTGTTGGTCCTCGGACGCACCTATGCGGCCCGACGGTTCACACACGAGCAGGCCACGGCCGCAATCGTCGTCTCGTACTACTGGCACTTCGTCGACGTGGTCTGGATCGGTCTGTTCTTCACGATCTACGTCATCAGGTAGACGTCCCGACACTCACTACGCAGACGACATTGGACCGGGGTTTTCCGTGAAAAAGCTCTCCGCGCGGCGACGCCACCCCTTGGCGGCGATCGTCGTACTCATCTTCGCGCTCGCGGCTACCGGGGGGCTGTACGCCGCGTTCGCGCCTGCCAAGAAGGCGGAGGCCGACGACTCCGCCTCCATCGCGGTCGAGGCGGGCAAGAAGCTCTACCTGAGCGGATGTTCGACGTGCCATGGGCTGGACGCCCAGGGTTCCACCGACGGTCCCTCCCTGATCGGCGTCGGCGCGGCCGCCGTCGACTTCCAGGTGTCGACGGGTCGAATGCCGCTTCAGCAGCCCGGCGCGCAGGCGCCGCGCAAGCCCGAGGTCTACACCCCGGCGCAGATCCAACAGCTGTCCGCGTACGTGGCCTCCCTCGGCGTCGGGCCCAAGATCCCGACGGCGAACATGTACGCGCCCGACGGCGACATCGTCAACGGCGCCGAGCTGTTCCGCACGAACTGCTCGCAGTGCCACAACTTCTCCGGTGAGGGCGGCGCCCTGACCGAGGGCAAGTACGCCCCGCCGCTGAAGGACGTGGACCCGAAGCACATCTACGAGGCCATGCTCTCCGGCCCGCAGAACATGCCTTCGTTCCCGGACAGCACGATGCCCGAGCAGCAGAAGAAGGACATCGTCACGTACGTCCACGAGACGACCAAGAAGGAGCCGAACCCCGGCGGCCTGGGTCTCGGCCGCCTCGGCCCGGTCTCCGAAGGCCTGTTCGGCTGGATCATCGCGCTCGGTCTGCTCATCGGATGCGCGATCTGGATTGCCGCCCGGACCCCCAAGGCCAGGACCAAATGAGTAGCCAGGACAAGTCTGAAGTGCCTGAAGAGCACCTGCCCGAGGTACACACCTCGGCACATGTTCCGGCGGAAGGCGACCCGTTCGCCGACCCCGGCCTGCCGGCTCACGAGCCGCGCGTCACCGACATCGACGAGCGGGCCGCCAAGCGTGCCGAACGTCAGGTCGCGTTCCTGTTCGTGATCTCGATGTTGTCCACGATCGGTTTCATCTGGGCGTACGTCGGCATCGACAAGCACCGCATCATCGACATCTTCTTCTTCGGGAAGATCGGTGCCCAGAACCTCGCGCTCGGCGGCTTCCTCGGCCTCGCGCTGTTCTGCATCGGCGCCGGCGCGATCCACTGGGCGCGCACGCTGATGACGGACGAGGAGATCGTCCAGGAGCGGCACGAGCTGGCCTCGGACCCCGAGGTCCGCGAGTACGCGATCCGCGAGTTCGCCCAGGGTGCCGCGGACTCGGTGATCGGTCGCCGGCCGCTGATCCGGCGCACGATGATCGGCGCGATGGCCCTGGTGCCACTGTCCGGCGTGGTGCTGCTGCGCGACCTCGGTCCGATGCCCGGCACCAAGCTGCGGCACACCGAGTGGAAGCCGGGCGTGGAGCTCATCAACGAGGCGACCGGCCTGCCGATCAAGCCGGACGACATCGTCAAGGGCTCGCTGACCATGGTGCTGCCCGACGGCCTGGTCGAGAAGTACGGCCCGGCCGGCGAGAAGGAGGAACTCTCGCACGGCTGGTTGGAGAAGGCGGGCATGTCCGCGGTCCTGGTGGTCCGGCTGGAGCCGGAGGACATCAAGTCCAAGAAGGAACTGGACTGGGGCTACGAGGGCATCGTGGCGTACTCGAAGATCTGCACCCACGTGGGTTGCCCGATCGGCCTGTACGAGCAGCAGACGCACCACCTGCTGTGTCCGTGTCACCAGTCCACCTTCGACCTGGCGGACGACGGCAAGGTCGTGTTCGGCCCGGCCGCGCGCTCGCTGCCGCAGCTGAAGATCCATGTGAACGAGGCGGGTAACCTCGCCGCGACACAGGACTTCGCCGAACCGGTCGGCGCGAGCTTCTGGGAGCGTGGCTGATGTCGAGCGAACAACCCAAGGGCGGGGCGAACAAGAGCACCCCGATTCCCGACAACGCCGCCGTGCGCGCGGCCGACGCGCTGGACGGTCGGCTGGGCATCTACGGCGCGGCGAAGAAGAACCTGCGCAAGGTCTTTCCGGACCACTGGTCCTTCATGCTCGGTGAAGTGGCGCTGTACAGCTTCATCATCCTGCTGCTGACCGGTGTCTTCCTGACGCTGTTCTTCAAGCCGAGCATGCAGGAGGTCGTCTACGACGGCTCCTACGTGCCGCTGCAGGGCATCCACATGTCCCAGGCGTACGCGTCGACGCTGGACATCAGCTTCGACATCCGCGGTGGCCTGGCGATGCGCCAGATCCACCACTGGGCCGCGCTGATCTTCGTCTCGTCGCTGTTCGTGCACATGTTCCGGATCTTCTTCACCGGAGCGTTCCGCAAGCCGCGCGAGATGAACTGGCTGTTCGGCTTCCTGCTGCTGGTGCTGGCCATGGTGAACGGCTTCACCGGCTACTCGCTCCCGGACGACCTGCTCTCCGGTACCGGTCTGCGGATCGCCGAGGGTGTCGTCCTGGCCATCCCGCTGGTCGGCACCTACCTGCAGTTCTTCCTGTTCGGCGGGGAGTTCCCGGGCGAGGACATCGTGCCCCGCCTGTTCACCATCCACGTGCTGCTCGTCCCGGCGATCATGGTCGGCCTGGTCACCGTGCACCTGATCCTGGTCTTCTACCAGAAGCACACCCAGTTCCCCGGCCCGGGCAAGACCGAGAAGAACGTGGTCGGCCTGCCGCTGCTGCCGGTCTACGCGGCCAAGGCCGGTGGCTTCTTCTTCATCGTGTTCGGCATCACCGCCGCCCTCGGCGGCATGGTGCAGATCAACCCGATCTGGGCCTACGGTCCCTACAACCCGGGTCAGATCACGGCGGGTTCCCAACCGGACTGGTACATCGGGTTCCTCGAAGGTTCCCTGCGCATCATGCCGAACTGGGAATGGAACATCTGGGGCCACACGCTCAGCTTCAACGTGCTGATCCCGTCCCTGATCGTGCCGGGCGTGCTGTTCACGTTCCTCGCGATGTACCCGTGGGTCGAAGGCTGGATCACCGGTGACAAGCGCGAGCACCACCTGCTGGACCGCCCGCGCAACATGCCGGTCCGCACCGGTCTGGGCGTCGCCTGGATCGTGTGTTACGGCGTGCTGTGGGTCTGCGGTGGCAACGACATCATCGCGACGCACTTCCACCTGTCGATCAACACGATCACCTGGGTCGGCCGCTTCGCGTTCTTCATCGCGCCCGTGCTGGCCTACCTGGCCACGGTGCGGATCTGCAAGGGTCTGCAGCGGCGCGACCGGGACAAGGTCCTGCACGGTCGCGAGACCGGCGTGATCAAGAAGCTCCCGCACGGCGAGTTCATCGAGATCCACGAACCGCTGGACGCCGGGGTGCGGCACACGCTCACCGCCCACGAGCAGCCGAAGCCGTACGAGCTGGAGCCGGCCGAGGACGAGAACGGCGTGGCCCGCAAGGTCAAGCGTTCGCAGAAGCTGCGTTCGAGGATGTCGCACTGGTACTTCGCCGAGCCGATCGAGAAGCCGACGGCCGAGGAGTACAAGGAACTGACCAGCGGACACGGTCACCACTGACGCGACCGGGGCCGGGCTGCTGACGCCACATCGGCACGACCCGTAGGACGCGCAGGAACGCCGAAGGGCCCCACCGGATCTTCCCGGTGGGGCCCTTCGCGTTGCGCCCCGCAGACGGCCGTACAGCGCTTTCGTGCGGGCGGCGGTCGGCGGGCTCAGAGCGGCCGGGCGGTGGACGGGCCGGCCACGCTGTGGGTCAGCCACTGCGCCCAGTCCAGATTCCACTCGCCGTAGCCGTTGCCGATCGGCTCCATGGTCTTGGCATCCCCCGTGTTCACCACGGTGACCACGTCGCCGACCTTGACCTGGTCGTAGAACCACTTGGCGTTCTGGTCGCTCATCCCGACGCAGCCGTGGCTCACGTTCTCGCTGCCCTGCGCGCCCACCGACCATGGCGCGGCGTGCAGGAACTCACCGCTCCAGGTGACCCGGGTGGCCCACGAGACGTCCAGCCGGTAGCCGTCGCTGCTGTCCGCGGAGATGCCCACGGTGGTGCCGTCCATCAGCACGTGCGGGGCCTTGCCGAGCACCACCTTGGTGCCCGAGCGGGTGGTGAAGCCGGGCTTGCCGGTGGTCACCGGCACCGTCTTGATGTCGGTGCCGTTGCGCCTGACCGTCATCGTGTGCGCCGCGGCGTCCACGGTCGCGACCACGGAGTCGCCGACCACGAAGCCGACCGCCGCGCCCGGGCCGCCGAACACGCCGTTGCCGAAGTCGACGCCGAGCAGGCTGGTGGTGACCGAGACCCTGGTGCCCACCGGCCAGTAGTCCCTGGGCCGATAACGCACGGTCTTGTCGTCCACCCAGCCCCAGGCGCCCTCGACCGGCGTGGAGGCGGACACCTGGAGTCGCTTCTCCACCTCGGCGCGCTGCGCGGGATCGGTGACCGGCTTCTCCAGTGTGACGGAGATCGGCATGCCGATCCCCACCGTGGTGTCGGCCTCCGGCAACACCGAGTCCACCCGCCGCTCGGCGTCCGGCGCGAGCGTGGTGAACGTCTCGGTGCGGGTGGCGGTCAGCCCGAACGCGTCGACCGCCAGCGCGGTCAACCGGTAGGTGGTGCTGTACGCCAGCGGTTCGGAGTTCGACCACGATGCGTCACCGGCCGCGTTGCCGCCGGCCACCGGCTTCCCGTCGGGGCCGGTCAGGCTCACCGCGTACAGCCGCCCCTCGCTCGCGGTGACGGTGATCGGCCTGCCCGGCTGCGCGGGTCGGTCCGGGCGCACGTCCACCGCGAGCCGGGCCACGCTCTTGGCGGGCCGCTCGATCTCGGCGCTCCGCTGCTTCTCCCAGGTCCCGCATCCGGTGACGAAGGCGAGCGGCAGTGCCGGTGTGAGCGCCCGGCAGATCCAGCGGAGGCGAACAGTCCTGTCCCGATTCACTCTCGACCTCCAGCCGTGCTCAACGAACGCGGTCTGCCCGTGCTCGTCGAGCACGGGCGGCGCGGAGTTGTTGCATCGAGAGTGGCCGGGAGCATCCCGCTTTATTCATACAAACGCACAAACCGCCCGATCGCGTGATGCCGACCACCGGTCGGATCGCGCGATCGGGCGGTTCGCCCTACCGTGTGAAACTTCGTGCGGGGAACCTCTTACCGGAACCCTCTTGTGTGGAGCCTCAGCCGGCCGGAGTGCCGGTCGCCCCGGCGCCCAGCGCGCTGCCCTTGACCCAGGTCGCCCAGTCGACGTTCCAGCCGCCGAGGCCGTTGCCGGGCTTGACGGTCTTGTCGGTGCTGTTGACCACCTCGACCGGGTCACCCTGGGTGACCAGATCGAAGAAGGTCTTGGCGTTCGAGGCGCCCAGCCCGATGCAGCCGTGGCTGTCGTTCTGCCGACCGAACTTGCCCTCGTTCCAGGGCGCGCCGTGCGCATACGTGCCGGACGCGGTCAGGTGCACCGCGTGGCGGACGTTCTTCATGTTGTAGGCGTCGCCCAGGCCGACGGTCTCGGAGTCCATCGTGATGCCGTCCACCTTGTCCAGGACGACCATCGTGCCGCCCCAGGTCGGGTAGTTGGGGCCGCCGGCCGAGATCGGCAGGTCCTCGACCTGGGCCCCGTCCTTGGTGACCACCATGTGCTTGGACTTGAGGTCGGCGGTGGCCACCATCGAGCGCCCGATGGTGAACTTGATGTCCTTGGTCTGCTTGCCGTAGACGCCCGGCGCCGCCTTCGCGCCGGTCAGGTTCGCCTTGAGGTTGACCTTCGTGCCACTCGCCCAGTACTTCTCCGGGCGGTAGTCGATCCGGTCGCTGCCGTCGAGGTCCTTGAGCCAGGACCAGGAGCCCTGCACCGCGGGCTCGGAGACCACCTTGAGGTTGCGCTCGATCGCGGCCTTGTCCTTGATCGGCTCGTTGAACTTGAGCGAGATGATCGCGCCGACACCCCACGTGCTGTCCGGCTCGATGTTGAAGTCGGCCACGAACGTGTCGTCGGCGGCCTTGGTGTTGAACTTGCTCTGCGCGGTGACCTCGGCGCCGTCGGCGTTCGCGGCCTTGGCCGCCACCGTGTAGGCACCGCCGTTGGCCAGCGGTGCGGCCGGCTTCCAGCCGATGCCGTCGGGGCTGATCTGCCCGTCCACCGTCTTGCCCTTGGCGTCGGTGACCACGACCGAGGTGAGCTTGCCGCCGGTCGCGTCGACCTTGAGGACGCCGTCCGTCTCCACGCTCTTGGTGCCGTCGGCGGGCGTGATCGCGATGGTGGCGGGTGCGGCCGCCGCCTTCTTGTTCGAACCACCGCCGGAACCGCCGGAGTTGCCTCCGGTCCCGCCGGGTCCGGTCTTGCCGCCGTCGGACGAGCAGCCTGCGATGAATATGAGCGGCGCCACCATGAGTCCCGCGAAGAGGCGTATACCGCCGCCCGCTGCCCCCGTGCGCGATGCTCCGTGTATCCGGGGCACGCGTGTTCCTCCCTCGTCCTGAACTCCCTTGCGTCCATTTGACGCGCCGACCCCCGGTCCGGGTTGCCACAACCGGCGAACGGTCACACACCGGTGACAATCGAGGGTCGTCGAGGAGTCCTCTGTAGATATCACACAAGGCCGACCACCCATTCGGGTGATCGGCCTTGTGGCGAAACCGTATTGCGAAGGTTGCGAATCGGTAGCGCTAGTAGCGCTGGTCCGCACCCCGGTAGAACTCGAAGACCCAGCCCCAGACACCGATCGCGACGATCGGCGCGGCGAACATCGCCAGCCACCAGCCGAAGATGACGCCCAGGAACAGCAGGGCCGAGCCGACCCCCAGCATCAGCGGCTGCCAGCTGTGCGGGGCGAAGAAGCCCAGCTCGCCGGCGTCGTCGGCGATCTCGCCCTCTTCGTTGTCCTGCGCGAGCAGGTCCATCCGGCGCGCGGTGAAGATCAGGTAGAACCCGATCATCAGCGACAGACCGAAGGTCAGCGACAGCGCGGTGGTGCCGGTCGGGTCCTCGGAGAGCACCCAGTAGATGATCGTCACCGGCAGCAGGAACACGGCCAGGACGGCGAACAGGACACCGTTGAACTTCACTTCTCGGCTCCCTTCGCCAGCTCGGGCGATGCCTCGGAACGCTCGTCGGTGAGGTACTCCAGCGCGGCGATCTCCGGGTGGTGGAGGTCGAACGCGGGGGCCTCGGAACGGATCCGCGGAATGCTCGTGAAGTTGTGCCGAGGCGGCGGACAGGAGGTCGCCCACTCCAGCGAACGGCCGTAGCCCCACGGGTCGTCCACGGTGATCTTCTTGCCGTACTTGTGCGTCTTCCAGATGTTGTAGAAGAACGGCAGGATCGACAGACCCAGCAGGAACGAGCCCAGGGTCGAGATCGTGTTCAGCGTGGTGAAGCCTTCCTTGTCCAGGTAGTCCGCGTACCGGCGGGCCATGCCCTCGGCACCCAGCCAGTGCTGCACCAGGAACGTGGTGTGGAAGCCGATGAACAGCGTCCAGAAGGTGATCTTGCCCAGCCGCTCGTCGAGCATCTTGCCGGTGAACTTGGGCCACCAGAAGTGGAAGCCCGCGAACATCGCGAACACCACGGTGCCGAACACCACGTAGTGGAAGTGCGCCACCACGAAGTAGGTGTCGGAGACGTGGAAGTCCAGCGGCGGCGAGGCCAGGATGACGCCGGTGAGGCCACCGAACGCGAAGGTCACCAGGAAGCCGACGGTCCACAACATCGGTGTCTCGAAGGACAACGAGCCGCGCCACATGGTGCCGATCCAGTTGAAGAACTTCACGCCGGTCGGTACGGCGATCAGGAACGTCATGAAGGAGAAGAACGGCAACATGACCGCGCCGGTCGGGAACATGTGGTGCGCCCACACGGTGACCGACAGGCCCGCGATCGAGATGGTCGCGGCGATCAGGCTCTTGTAACCGAACATCGGCTTGCGCGAGAAGACCGGGATGATCTCCGACACGATGCCGAAGAACGGCAACGCGATGATGTACACCTCGGGATGGCCGAAGAACCAGAAGAGGTGCTGCCACAGGATCGGTCCGCCGTTGGCCGGATCGAAGATGTGGGTACCGAACTTGCGGTCGGCTTCCAGCGCGAACAGCGCCGCGGCCAGGACCGGGAACGCCATCAGGACCAGGACCGAGGTCAGCAGCACGTTCCAGCAGAAGATCGACATCCGGAACATGGTCAGACCGGGCGCGCGCATGCAGATGATCGTGGTGATGAAGTTGACGGCGCCGAGGATGGTGCCGAAGCCCGACATCGCCAGACCCATGATCCACATGTCGCCGCCGATGCCCGGCGAGCGGACCGAGTCGGACAGCGGCGCGTACGCGAACCAGCCGAAGTCGGCGGCACCCTGCGGGGTGATGAAGCCGGCCACCGCGATGATCGAGCCGAACAGGTAGAGCCAGTAGGCGAACATGTTCAGGCGCGGGAACGCGACGTCGGGCGCGCCGATCTGCAGCGGCATGATCCAGTTCGTGAAGCCCGCGAACAGCGGCGTCGCGAACATCAGCAGCATGATCGTGCCGTGCATCGTGAACGACTGGTTGAACTGCTCGTTCGACATGAACTGCGTACCGGGGCGGGCCAGCTCCGCGCGCATGAGCAGCGCGAGCACACCACCGATGCAGAAGAAGACGAAGGAGGTGATCAGGTACATCGACCCGATCGTCTTGTGGTCCGTGGTCGTCATCCACTTGATGACGATGTTCCCGGGCTCCTTGCGGCGGACCGGCGGGGGTCCGTCCGGGGCCACGGTCTGTGGCTCACTGAGGATTGTCACTCGTCACTTCTTCCCGTGCGCTTCAACGGGGGCCGGCTCGTTGATCTTGCTGCGCAGCTCGCCGGTCTGGCCCTTCGCGGCCAGCTCCTTCAGGTGCTGGACGTATGCGGCCTTGTCCACGATCTTCACGTTGAAGAGCATGCGCGAGTGGTCCACACCGCACAGTTCGGCGCACTTGCCGCCGTACGTGCCCTTCTTCGTCGGGACGACCTCGAACTTGTTCGTTCGGCCCGGGATGATGTCCTTCTTGTACAGGAAGTTCGGGACCCAGAACGAGTGGATGACGTCCGGCGAGGTCAGGTCGAACCGGACGGACTCCTTCACGGGCAGGTAGAGCGTCGGCGGCTTGCCGGGCGTGCCCTGCTCGTAGACGTCGACCGTGCCGTCGGCCGGGTCGCCCTTGTAGTTGAAGGACCAGCTCCACTGCACGCCGACCACGTTGATCACGTTGTCGGGATTCTTGGAGAGTTCTTCGAGCTTGGTCTCGTCACGCGCGGTGAAGTAGAAGAAGACCGCGATCATGATGCCGGGGATGACCGTGTACAGAACCTCGATGGGGAGGTTGTACCGCGTCTGCGGCGGGATCTCGATCTTGGTGCGCGACCGGCGGTGGAACGCGACGCTCCACAGGATGAGCCCCCACACCACGGCCCCGACGATCAGCGCTGCAATCCAGGCGCCCTGCCAGAGCGACAGGACTCGCGGACCCTGCTCGGTGACAGGGTTGGGCAGGCCGAGTCTCGGCAGGTCCTTGGAATCGACGGAGCAGCCGGTGGCGGTCGCAATGACGAGGCCCAGAGCCAGCAGCTGCGGCACCCTGCGCCGCATCCAGCGCCGCGGCGAGCGGTCGGAGCCGTAGGGACTCACGTAGCGCCTTCCCGAATGTCTCGCCCGCGCGCGAGTCGAGGTGGGGAACTTTTCTTCCCTGGCGACCCGTTGCGCGGACAGGTATGGATGTTTCTGCGGGCCAAACCCTACTCCAGCCCTATTCGGGTCGCGCGCGGAGGTCTGGTGTGGCGGGCCGGGTAGATGTACCGGTGCGTCCGTTCGGGCGAACGGCCCGAACGAGCCCGGGATTCCGGTATTGGCTACCGTCCGACCCATGGCGTATTTCGACGCGGCCTCCACCGAACCACTGCACCCGGCTGCGAAAGCGGCCTTCCTGAGCACCCTCGACGAAGGCTGGGCCGATCCGGCACGCGGCTATTACGACGGTCGACGAGCCCGAATGCTGCTCGACGCCGCGCGGGAGACCGTGGCTTCCGTGTTGGGCGCCCGATCCGACGAAGTGTCATTCACCACATCCGGGACACAGGCGGTGCAGTTGGGCATGCTCGGCGTGCTCGCCGGCCGCCGCCGGGTGGGCGCGCATCTGGTCGTCGGCGCGGTCGAACACTCTTGTGTACTGCACACCGCGGATGCCCACGCGGCCCGTTCGGAGCAGCGCGGAACGGTCGCGGAAATCACCCGGACGGGGGTGGACCGTACGGGCCGACTCGACATGTCGGCGTTCGCCTCGGCACTTCGTTCGGATACCGCACTCGCGTGCGTGCAAAGCGCCAACCACGAGGTGGGTACGGTGCAGCCGATCGCCGAGGTGGTGACGGCGTGTCAGGAGGCGGGCGTGCCCCTGCTCGTGGACGCCGCGCAGTCGGTGGGCCGGATGTCGGTGCCGGACGGTTGGTCGGTGTTGACCGCGAGTGCGCACAAGTGGGGCGGTCCGGCGGGGGTCGGCCTGCTCGTGGTGCGCAAGGGCACCCGCTACGCGTCGGCGCTGCCCTACGACGAGCGCGAGGCGCGGCGGGTGCCCGGCTTCGAGAACGTGCCGGCGATCGTCGCGGCGGCGGTCGCGCTGGGCGCGGTGAGCACCGAGTCGGCCGACGAGGATCGGCGGTTGTCCGCGCTGGTCGATCGCATCCGCACCCGCGTTCGGGAGACCGTGCCCGATGTCGAGGTGGTCGGCGATCCGCTCCACCGACTCCCGCACATCGTCACGTTCTCCTGTCTGTACGTCGACGGCGAGGCCCTGTTGACCGAGTTGGACAAGGCGGGCTTCGCGGTGTCGTCGGGTTCCTCGTGCACGTCCTCGACGCTGACCCCCAGCCATGTCCTGGAGGCGATGGGCGTGTTGTCCCACGGCAACATCCGCGTGTCGCTGCCGCGGGGCACGGCCGAGGCCGAGGTGGACCGCTTCCTGGCCCTCCTCCCGGGCCTGGTCGCCCGGCTCCGCGCGGTGGTCGCGCACACCCCCGCATCCGCGCCGACGGCGACCGAGACCGGCGTGATCGTCGACGCCCTTGGCCGCCGCTGCCCGATCCCGGTGATCGAATTGGCCAAACGCATCCTCGACGTCGAGGACGGCACGCTGGTCACGGTCCTCTCCGACGACGAAGCCTCGGCCCTCGACATCCCCGCATGGTGCGAAATGACCGGCCACGAATTCATCCGCACCGACCCCCGCCCCCGGGGCCACGCCTACGTGGTCCGCCGCCGAACCTGACCCCCGAGCGCCGGCCGGGCCGGTGGGGTCCGGCCCGGCCGGCGCTCGAGGCCAACCTCGCGCCCCCTGCCCGAGTGCCGCCGGGCCCGAGGTCAGGTCGGAATGTGCGCCGCAACCTCGGAGGCCGCCGCATCCCCGTACGCGCGCGCGAACCGCCCCAGGAACGAGGTCCGCCGCAGCGAATACTCCTGCGTCCCGACCGTCTCGATGACCAGCGTCGCCAGCATGTTGCCGACCTGCGCCGACCGCTCCAGCGACAGCCCCCACGAGATCCCGGACAGGAACCCGGCCCGGAACCCGTCGCCCACACCCGTCGGATCGACCTTGGCGTCCTCCGCGGGGCACGGCACGACGATGGGCTCCGCGCCCTCCTGCTCGACCTTGACCCCGCTCGGGCCCAGCGTGGTGACCCGCACGCCGACCTTCTTCAGGATGTCGGCCTCGGACCAGCCGGTCTTCTGCACGATCAGCGCGCTCTCGTACTCGTTGGTGAGCAGGTACGCGGCGCCGTCGATGAGCCGACGGATGTCCTCGCCCTCCATCCGGGCGAGCTGCTGCGAGGGGTCGGCCGCGAACGGGTAGCCGCGATCGCGGCACTCGTCGCTGTGCCGCAACATCGCCTCGGGGTCGTTCGCGCCGATCACGACCAGGTCCAGGCCGCCGACCCGGTCGGCCACCGGCCGCAGTTCGATCTCGCGGGCCTCGCTCATCGCGCCGGTATAGAAGGACGCGATCTGGTTGTGCTCCTCGTCCGTCGTGCAGACGAACCGAGCGGTGTGGTGGGTCGGCGAGATGTGCACGGACTCGGTGTCCACGTGGTGGCGGTCCAACCACGAGCGATAGTCGACGAAGTCCGCCCCGGCGGCGCCGACCAGGATCGGCGACAACCCCAGGCACCCCATCCCGAAGCAGATGTTCGGCGCGACACCGCCACGCCGGATGTCCAGCTTGTCGACGAGGAAGGACAACGAGACCACGTGCAGCTTGTCCGAGACGAGCTGGTCGGAGAACCGACCGGGAAATGTCATGAGGTGGTCGGTGGCGATCGACCCGGTCACGGCAATGCGCATGGCGCGTGTCTCCTATGTGGAGGACGGGGAGAGTGGCGTACGGGAGGTACGAGAAAGGGAAAACTCGCACACGTTATCCCACCTCGGTCGTGTCTCCCTCGAAAACTACCGGTCGGTAGACCGTGCCGTCACGCTCCGTGCGACTTACGCTGAAGATCCCCGGTACAAGGAGTCGTGAAATGTCCCCGATGCCCGTGATGCCGTCCCAGGCCGAGCCCGAGACGCTCGACGACCTGCGCGGTGACTGCCGTCACATCGACGCGTCGTGGACCACTCCGGGCCCGGAACGCATGCCCATCAAGGCCGCGCCCGCCGGTTCGCACGCCCCCGCCACCGACGTTCCCGCGCACGGCGCGACGCTCGTGGCCGGCATGTCCGAATACGGCGACTGACCACCGCCCGGGGGAACCGCGCCGGCTCGACCCGCGTCGAATCGTCATGCGTACCCACGGTGAGCACGACGAAGGAATTCGACCCGAACCCACCGCACGCCGGCGGCCGTTGGTCGTCGGGCTCGCGATCGTCGCGGTGCTCGGCATCGGCGGCGGCACCTGGGCGGTGCTCGGCGACGACGGGTCGCCCCGTTCCGATACCGCCGACCGGGCCGGCTCCGCGGCGACCCGGCCGGCCGCACCATCCGCCGACCCCGCGCAGGACCGACCGAGTGCGCCCGCATCCGCCAACGGCGCGGGCCCGGACACCTCGACGTCGTCCCCGAACCTGTCGCCGGGCACCCCGCACACCTATTACCCGGCCCAGCAGGACACCCGGTTCAGCCGCTACACGGTGGCCCCCGACGGCCGCACGCTGACCGCCTGGCTGTGGGGCGGTCAGTGCGAGACCAACCGCCTCCTGGTCGCGAGCGAGTCGGCGACGCAGGTCGCCATCCGCGTGGAGGTCACCCGCACCGGCGACGTGTGCACGGAGATGGCCGTGGAGAACAAAGCCGACGTGACGCTTCCCACACCCCTGGGCACCCGCACGCTCGTCGACGCCGAGACCGGCGCCCGCATCACACCGGGCGGCAACCCCTTCTCGGCCGGTTGAGACCGGCGCCCGACCGAGCCCACGCACGACGACGCCGCGCCGACCCTTTCGGGTCGACGCGGCGTCGGAGTTCAGCGGGGTGCGAGGCGGCGAATCAGTGGAACGAGTCGCCACACGCGCAGGAGCCGGCCGCGTTCGGGTTGTCGATCGTGAAGCCCTGCTTCTCGATGGTGTCCACGAAGTCGATCGTGGCGCCGCTCAGATACGGCGAGCTCATCCGGTCCGTGACGACCGAGACACCGTTGAAGTCGGCCACGACGTCGCCGTCGAGCGAACGCTCGTCGAAGAACAGCTGGTACCGCATGCCGGAACAACCGCCGGGCTGGACGGCCACGCGCAGCGCGAGATCGTCGCGACCCTCTTGCTCCAGCAGAGTCTTGACCTTGGCCGCCGCCTCATCGCTGAGGAGGATGCCACCGGTCTTGGTGGTCTCGTCCTGGACAGTCATCTGCAAGCTCCCACGTGGTGGTTCGTCAGTCGTACGCCACTTCCACCCTCGGCAACCGACGGTGGCTCGGCCCTATTCCCACATCATGCTTCGGGCCCTCGCGTTTTACTCATGGTCGCACACCCCCACTCTCGTCAGCCTGACACGAACAGGATAGGATTATTAGTGTCAATTAGACGAGAAGAGGTGCGCGCCGTGACCGCGACACACGATCTGGACCTGCCGCCCGGGGTGCAGCCGACGCCGCTCGCGCTGCTGATGCTCGGGCGCGCCGCCGACCCGCGCAGCGAACGGGGCGTCGAGTGTCCCGGTGACCTGCCCTCGCCCTCCGACCCGGACCTGGTGGCCCGGGCCCGGGCGGCGAAGGAGCGGCTCGGCGACAAGGTGTTCATCCTGGGGCACCACTACCAGCGCGACGAGGTGATCGAATTCGCCGACGTGACCGGCGACTCCTTCAAGCTCGCACGCGAGGCGGCGGCCCGTCCGGACGCGCCGTACATCGTCTTCTGCGGTGTGCACTTCATGGCCGAGAGCGCCGACATCCTCACCTCCGACGAGCAGCAGGTGATCCTGCCGGACCTGGCCGCGGGCTGCTCGATGGCCGACATGGCCACCTCGGAGCAGGTCGAGGAGTGCTGGGACGTGCTCGCCGACGCGGGCATCGCCGACGTCACCGTGCCGGTGTCGTACATGAACTCGTCGGCCGACATCAAGGCGTTCACCGGCCGCAACGGCGGCACGATATGCACGTCCTCCAATGCCCGGCGGGCCCTGGACTGGGCCTTCGAGCAGGGCGAGAAGGTGCTTTTCCTGCCCGACCAGCACCTGGGCCGCAACACCGCGGTGCTGGAGATGGGGCTGAGCCTGGACGACTGCGTGCTGTACAACCCGCACAAGCCGGGCGGCGGCCTCACCCGTGAGCAGCTGCGCGCGGCCAAGATGATCCTGTGGCGCGGACACTGCTCGGTGCACGGGCGGTTCGACGTGAGCTCCGTCGAGGAGGTGCGCGCCCGGATCCCCGGGGTCAACGTGCTCGTGCACCCGGAGTGCCGGCACGAGGTGGTCACCGCGGCCGACTACGTCGGCTCGACCGAATACATCATCAACACGCTGGACGCGGCCGAGCCGGGTTCGGCGTGGGCGATCGGCACCGAGCTCAACCTGGTCCGCCGGGTGGCCGCGGCGCACCCCGACAAGCAGGTCGTCTTCCTGGACAAGACGGTGTGCTTCTGCTCGACGATGAACCGGATCGACCTGCCGCACCTGGTGTGGACGCTGGAGTCGCTGGTCGAGGGCAACGTGGTCAACCGGATCCGGGTGGACGCGGAGACCGAGAAGTTCGCCAAGGTCGCGCTCGACCGCATGTTGGCCCTGCCGTAGCCGCCGGCGGCGCTGCCGTGACGCATGAGCGGGGGGGGGGGGGGGGGGGGGGGGGGGCGGGGGGGGGGGGCGCCCCCCCCCCCCCCCCCGCCCACACGCAGCACGGAGGAGCGGTAGTCGCGTCAGCCCGGGATCAGACCGTCCGCGCTCAGCATCTTCCTGACCTCGTCCACATGTGCGTCCTCGGCCGGCAACAGCAGGTCCGAGGGCACGATCTCGTCATCCGGCACCGCGGTGCCGACCTCGCGGACCTTGGACAGGAGCGCGGTCAACGCCGCGCGGAAGGCGGCGTCCTCGCCGCTCTCCAGCGCGACCTGAAGCTCGTCGTCGAACCGGTTGAGCACATCCAGGTGCTCCGCCGCGACGTCGAGCTGGCCCTCACCCACGATCCGCACGATCATGTGCCGTCTCCCTGCTTGTCGAAACGCGGCCGGGGCTGTCCGGGGCCGATCGCCGGCGGCGGGGTGCCACCGGAGAGCTCGGCCTTCATCCGCTCCAGCTCCAGTTCCACGTCCGACGTGCTGGACAAACGCTCCAGCTCCGCGGTGATGTCGTCCTTCGCCATCCCGGTCGGGTCGTCGAGCGCACCGGAGGCGAGCAGCTCGTCGATCGCGCCCGCCCGGGCCTGCATCTGCGCGGTCTTGTCCTCGGCCCGCTGGATCGCGAGCCCGACGTCGCCCATCTCCTCGGAGATGCCGGCGACCGCGCCGCCGATCCGCGCCTGGGCCTCGGCGGCCGTGTAGGTCGCCTTGATCGTCTCCTTGCGGGTACGGAACGCGTCCACCTTGGCCTGCAGTCGCTGCGAGGCCAGGACGAGCTTCTCCTCCTCCGCCTGGAGGTTCTGGTGTTGGGTACCGAGGTCCGAGATCTGCTGCTGCACACCCGAGCGGCGCATGAGCGCCTCGCGGGCCAGATCCTCGCGACCGAGCGCCAGCGCCTTGCGGCCCTGGTCCTCGAGCTTGCCCGACTGCTGCTGCAGACCGGTCATCTGCAATTCGAGCCGCTTGCGGGAGGTCGCCACATCGGCCACGCCCCGGCGCACCTTCTGCAACAGCTCAAGTTGCTTCTGGTACGAGTAGTCGAGCATCTCGCGTGGATCCTCGGCCTTGTCGAGGGCCTTGTTGGCCTTCGCACGGAAGATCATCGCCATTCGCTTCATTACACCGCTCATGGGCCTCGCGTGCCCCCTTCGTAGGCAACCCGTGCTGCTCCCTGAAGCCTAAATGCCCAAGCGACCTTGTGGCAGCAGGGCTTTGCCTCACTTGACGTGTTCCCGCCCGTGAGAGTTCCGCATCCCTCTCGCACCGGATCCGGGGAGCCTTGAAATGTCGGCCGGCTCCAACACGTAGGCTTTGAGCGTGTTCCGACGACGTTCCCACGCAGAGCCCGAGACCGCCGAGCAGTCCCTGGAGCGTCTCCAGGGTTCGCAGGCCGTCCGGGACCCCCAGGCCCCCAAGGGCCGGCCCACGCCCAAGCGCAGCGACGCCCAGGCCAACCGCAGGACCAAGGTGTCCGTCGCCAAGGACCCCAAGCAGGCGCGTAAGCAGGCGCGGATGCGGATGCGCGAGGAGCGCGAGGCGCAGCGCCAGGCGCTGCTGACCGGCGACGAGCGGGCGCTGCCGGCTCGGGACCGGGGACCGCTGCGCCGGTTCGCCCGCAACTACGTCGACGCGCGCTACACGGTCGGCGAGTTCTTCCTGCCCTCGGCCGTGATCATCCTGATCCTGAGCATCCTGCCCAGCCTCGCGGTGAAGAACTTCTCGCTCTTCCTGTGGATCGCGGTGATCCTGCTGATCATCCTCGACTCCATCCGGGTCAACCTGGGCTTGAAGAAGGCCCTGCGGGCGAAGTTCCCCAAGGAGAACCTCAAGGGCGTCACGCCCTACGCACTGATGCGCAGTCTCCAGCTCCGTCGGCTGCGGCTGCCCAAGCCGCAGGTCAAACGAGGCGAGAAGGTCACATGACCACGATCACCGGGCTGACCGGCGACCTGCACACCCAGGTCCGTCGCGAATTGGTGGCCCGCCAGTTGGCCGAACACATGACGCGACTGCGCGACCGGGGCCCGCTGCGGGTCCTGGACGTCGGCTGCGGACCGGCCTCGCCCGGCATCCTGCTCGCCCGCGCCGGACACATCGTCACGTCGGTGAACACCGACACCGACGTGCTCACCCAGCTGCACGAGGACCTGGTCCACGAGGGCACCGACGTCCAGGGCCGGATGCGCCTGGTCGAGGGTGACGGCGCCGAGGCCGGCCGGCACTTCCCGCCGGGCAGCTTCGACCTGGCCATCTGCCACGACGTGCTGGAGGCCCAGCCCGAACCGGACGGCATGCTCGCCGCGCTGGCCCGGATGATGACCCAGGGCGGGCTGATCTCGGTCACCTCGCGCAATGCCGGCTCGTTGGCGATGCGCGCGGGCGCCGCGGCCCAGTGGACCGCGACGCTCAAGGGCCTGTCCGCGACCACGTACCCCAACCCGGCCGGCGGCACGTTGCGGGCGGACACCGTCGAGGGCCTGTGCACGGTGCTCGCCGACCTGGGCGCGCCGGTGCTGGACTGGTACGGAGTGGGCGTCTTCAGTGGTCTCCAGCCGGACGACGCCGAGCCGCCGCGCGGCCAGAAGGCCTGGACGAACCTGCTCGCCTGCGAGGAGGACGCGTCCCGCCGCGACCCGTATCGGTCGATCGCGCCGATCCTGCACCTGGTCGGCGAGAAGACCGTGCGCTGAGCAACGGTCCTCGCCGGTGACGGCGCCCCGGGCCGACCGGTGGCGCCCGGGGTCGGTGGGAGTGTTGTGGGCGGTGGTGCGGCCGTGGCCGCGTGGGGGGCCGACATAGGGTGTTCGCATGGAATTCCGACACCTCGGCCGCAGCGGTCTCGAAATCAGCGAGATCGCCTACGGCAACTGGCTCACCCACGGCTCCCAGGTGGAAGAGGACGCGGCGCTCGCCTGTGTGCGGGCCGCGCTCGACTGCGGGATCACCACGTTCGACACCGCGGACGTGTACGCGGAGACGCGCGCGGAATCGGTGCTGGGACGGGCGCTGAAGGGCGAGCGCCGCGAGGGCCTGGAGATCTTCACCAAGGTCTACTGGCCCACCGGCCCCGGTCGCAACGACCGGGGTCTGTCGCGCAAGCACATCCTGGAGTCGATCGACGGTTCGCTGTCCCGACTCGGCACCGACTACGTCGACCTCTACCAGGCGCACCGCTTCGACTACGCGACGCCGCTGGAAGAGACCATGTCGGCCTTCGCCGACGTGGTCCGCTCGGGCAAGGCGCTGTACATCGGCGTCTCCGAGTGGAATGCCGAGCAGATTCGCGCGGGCGCCGAACTCGCCCGCGAGCTGCGGGTGCCGCTGATCTCCAACCAGCCGCAGTACTCGATGTTGTGGCGGGTGATCGAGGCCGAGGTGGTGCCGACCTCCGAGGAGCTGGGACTGGGCCAGATCGTCTGGTCGCCGATCGCGCAGGGCGTGCTCACCGGCAAGTACCTGCCGGGCCGACCGCCGCCGGCCGGATCGCGCGCCACCGACGACAAGGGCGGCCAGGACTTCGTGTCCCGGATGCTCACCGACGACGTGCTCACCCGGGTGCAGCAGTTGCGCCCGCTGGCCGACGAGGCCGGGCTCTCGCTCGCCCAGCTCGCCGTCGCGTGGGTGCTGCAGAACCCGAACGTGTCCGCGGCGATCATCGGCGCGTCCCGTCCGGAGCAGGTGCACGAGAACGTCAAGGCGGCCGGCGTCACGCTCGACGAGGGGCTGCTGACCAAGATCGACGTGATCCTGGACCCGGTGGTCAGCCGGGACCCGGCGCTCACCCTGAGCCCGACGACGCGCCCGTAGCACTCGCTTGGGATGATGAGAGGCGCGGCCTCCGCCGGACACGGCTCGGCCGCGCCTCTCGCATGCTCGGTCGCGGGAGGGATCAGCCCTCGGCGGCGCGCAGGCTCATGTGCTCGTAGACCACGGCATCGTCCTCCAGCAGGCTCACCTGTTCGATGCCGGCCTCGAGCAGGTCCTTCCAGGTCTCGCCGAGCCAGCTCTCCGCGTCCGACTGGTTCGTGAAGTCCTCCGCCTGCGGTCCGTCGACCGGGGCACCGTCCGCGTCCTCATACCGCCACACCCACGACATGTCGGGCTCCTCACCTCGGGATCTCGGACCGTCAAAAGACCTGCACAGTAGATCAAGCCCGACCACCTCATAGCCAGGAGCACGACGACACCCATGGAGCTGACGCTGCTCGGCACGGCCGGTCCCAAGGGCTGGCCCCAGCCGTTCTGCACCTGTGCCTCCTGTCTGGGGTGCACCGGTCCGGTGGTGCGCGGGCCCGCCTGCGTGCTGCTCGACGGCACGCTGCTGCTCGACTGCGGGCCCGAGCCCGCGCACGCGGCCGCGCGGACCGGACACCCGCTGACCGGGGTGCGGCGACTGCTCCTGAGCGGTCCGGCCGAGTCCGCGCCGCTGGCCTGGTTGCCCGCGGCCGGGCTGGTCGAGGTGGTCGCGCCGTCCGGGCCGCCGGCCTGGCTGCCCGCGCCCCCGGCGGGCGGACCGCACTGGCGACAGGTCGCCGAGGAGGACACATTCGACCTGGACGGGCACCGCATACGGGTGTTGCCGGGGGGTACCCCCGGGCGTGTCGCCTACGAGGTGACCGGCACCGACGGAACCCGGCTGCTGTACGCGCCGCCCTCCGCGCTGCCGCCCGAGGCGGAGGCGACCCGGGCCTGGACGCGCGAGGGCGGGCACTACGACGTGGTGCTCCTGGACGTGGTCTCGTGGCCGGAGCGACTGGCCACGCTGCGCCGCGACGGTGCGGTCACCGAGGACACCGACGTGCTGGCGATACACCTGTCGCACGAGTCGCCGCCGGGCGAGGAACTGCATCGTCGGCTGGCCGCGTGGGGGGCCCGCGCGGTACCCGACGGCGGCCTGGTCCGGGTCGGCGCGGACGCCTCGCCCGCGCCGCGTCCGCATCGCACCCTGGTCCTGGGCGGCGCCCGCTCGGGCAAGTCGGCGGAGGCCGAACGCCGCCTGGCGGCCTGCCCGGACGTGCTCTACGTGGCCACCGGCGGCACCCGCGAGGGCGATGCCGAATGGGCCGAGCGGGTCGCGCTGCACCGCGATCGGCGCCCGGACACCTGGAGCACCGCCGAGACGGTCGAGCTGACCCGGCTGCTCGCCGAGGCCCGACAACCGCTCCTGGTGGACTGCCTGTCGTTGTGGCTGACCGCGGTGATGGACACGCACGGCGCGTGGGACGACGCCCGGTGGGCGGCGGGGGCGCGCGAGGCGGTACGGGCCGACATCACCGCATTGGCCGCCGCCTGGCGGGCCTGCCGGGTCCCGGTGGTCGGCGTCAGCAACGAGGTCGGCAGCGGCGTGGTGCCCCCGACCTCGGCCGGCCGCCGCTTCCGCGACGAACTCGGCCGACTCAACGCCACCATCGCCGGCGAATCCGACGAGGTGCTGCTGGTCGTCGCCGGTCAGGTCCTCACCCTGCGCAGCCTCCCCCGCAGGGCAAGGCACGCGGCGTCGTAGCCGGCAGGCACTCCCGAGACCGACCCGAAGGCCCGGTCGGCTCCCCCACCGGGCGCAACCGCTGCCCGCGCACCCATCGCACGCCGCGGGCGGTGCGGGCCGAGGGGCCAACGGCGCCGAAGCGGCCGGAGCGGCCGGGGGGCCACGACTCGGACCCACCGGGCCGGGACTGCGGCGCCGGACCCGTCGCCGCCCGCCCGACCGCACAACTACCCTGACCGGGTGACAATCGACCTCGACTCCCTGGCCGCACAGGTGGAGCGCCCCGACGACGACGCCCGTGCCCGCGTGCGCGAACACCTCATCGCCGTGACGGGCGCGCCGAATGCCTACGGCCGACTCGAAGATCTCGCGATCTGGTTCGCCTCGGTCCAGGGCGGCAAGACCACCGCGCCCATCGGCGCACCCCGCGTGGTGCTGTTCGCCGCCGACCACGGCGTCGCCGCCCACGACGTGTCGGTCCGCCGTCCGGGCTGGACCGCGCGCGAGGTCTTGGCCACCCTCGACGGCACCTCGGCCGCGGCCACCTTCGCGGCGGCCGTCGGCGCGCCGGTCCGGATCGTCGACATCGCCGTCGACGCCGAACCCGACGCGTTCCCCGAACATGTCTCGCGGGACCGGATCCGCCGCGCGTCCGCGCCCGTGGACACCGCCGACGCGCTCGCCCCCGGCGAGGCCGAGCGGGCGTTCGGGATCGGCATGGCCACCGCCGACGCGGAGATCGACTCCGGCGCCGACATGTTGCTGCTCGGCTCGTTGGGCGCTGCCGCGACCACGCCGGCGGCCGTCCTGATCGGTGCGCTGACCGGCATGGACGCGGCGGCCGTGATCGGTCGCGGCTCCGGCATCGACGACGCGACCTGGATCCGCAAGTGCGCCACCATCCGCGACGCGCTGCGCCGGGCCCGGCCGGTGCTGGGCGACCCGATGCGCCTGCTCGGCGTCTCCGGCGGGGCCGACTTCGCGGCGATGACCGGATTCCTGCTCCAGTGCTCGATCCGGCGTACCCCCGTGCTGCTGGACGACGTGGCCACCGCCGCGTCCGCGCTGGTCGCGCAGCGCATCTCGTACCGCTCCCCCGACTGGTGGCTGGCCGGCCACGTCACCCCCGAGCCGGGGCACGTCAAGGCGCTGGACCGGCTGGCCCTGGAACCCGTCCTGGACTACCGGGTCAGGGACGGCGAGGCGGTCGGCGCACTGCTCGCGCTGCCGGTGCTGCGCGCCGCGGTCGACCTGGTGGCCCGGGTGCACCCCGCCCCGTGAGCGCGGGTACCACCTCGGCCGGTCTGCGCCTGGCGTTCGGCATCCTGTCGGTGATCCCGGTCCGGGTCGATCGGGTGGACCGCCCGGTGGCCGGCCGGGCGATGGCCTGCGCACCGCTGGTCGGCCTGGTCCTGGGCGGCCTGGCGGCCGGTGTGCTGGCGCTCGCCGCGTGGACCGGCACCGGCGCGTTCACCGCCGCGGCACTCGCGGTCGGCACCCTGGCGCTGCTCACCCGCGGGCTGCACCTGGACGGTCTGGCCGACACCGCCGACGGCCTCGGCTCGGCCAAGCCCGCACCGGACGCGCTGCGGATCATGAAGGCGTCCGACATCGGCCCGTTCGGTGTCCTGAGCCTGCTGTTCCTGGTGTCGATCGAGATCGGTGCGCTGGTCCGGCTCCAGCAGCACGGCTCGGCCCCGGCCGCGGCGGGCCTGGTGCTGGCCGTGGTGACCGGCCGCACCGCGCTGTCGCTCGCCTGCGGCCCGGGGGTGCCCTCGGCCCGGCCGGACGGGCTCGGCGCGATGGTCGCCGGCACCGTCGGGCGCGGTGTGCTCCTGGCCTGGTCGCTGGTCCTGCTCGCGGCCGCCGGGCTGTACGGCGCGATCCAGGGTCCCGCCGAAGGACTGCGCGCACTCGGCGCGGCAGCCGCCGGACTCGCCGCCGGCGCCCTGCTGTTGCGGCACACCGTCCGCCGATTCGGCGGGATCACCGGCGACGTGCTGGGCGCCGTCGTGGAGATCTCGGGGTGCGTCGCGCTGCTGGTCGTGTCCACTGGCTGAGACGTTTGCCGGGAAGGCGTGAAATGCTGACCGCGAACGTATCTTCCATACGGCTCGTCACCGCTCGACGAGGCATCCCGAGCAAGGATCGCCGCGTCGGTGCCCCACCGATCGTGCGGGCATTCAGCACCCCCGAGAGATGAGAGACAGGACACTCGTGACCACACTGAGTATCGGCTCCACCGCGGCCCTTTCCCTGCGCGCCGACGTTCTCGTGATCGGCGCCGTCAAGGGTGAGAACGGCGCCGTCGTCGCCGAGGGCAGCGAAAGCATCGCCGCGGCGTTCGACGGCCGACTCACCGACACTCTGTCCGCGCTCGACGCCACGGGCGCCGAGGGCGAACTACACCGCGTCCCGACCTTCGGCGCGGCCAAGGCCCCGCTCGTGCTGGTGATCGGCCTCGGCGAGCGGCCCGCCGACGGCTTCACGCACGAGACGCTGCGGCGGGCCGGCGGCACCGTGGCCCGGGCGCTCGCGGGTGTCAAGAAGGCGGGCGTGGCCCTGCCTCTGGCCGGTGCGGAGGCGGTGGGTGCGTTCGGGGAGGGCGTACTGCTCGGCGCGTACTCGTTCGAGGCCTACCGGGAGAAGTCGCGCGAGGGCCGCAAGGACGCGGTCAAGGACGTCGTGCTGCTCGGCATCAAGGGCCGGGACAAGGCCGCCAAGGCCGCCGTGGAGCGCGCCGCGATCACCGCGCAGAGCGTGAACCAGGCCCGCGACCTGGTCAACACCCCGCCGAACGACCTGACCCCGAAGGACTTCGCCGCGATCGCGGTGGACACCGGCAAGAACGCCGGCTTCAAGGTCGAGGTGCTCGACGACAAGGCGCTCGCCAAGGGCGGCTTCGGCGGCATCCTGGGCGTCGGCCAGGGCTCGGCCAACAAGCCGCGCCTGGTCCGGCTGGGCTACACGCACCCCAAGGCCAAGCGCACCATCGCGCTGGTCGGCAAGGGCATCACCTACGACTCGGGCGGCATCTCGCTCAAGCCGGCAGGTGCCAACGAGACGATGAAGATGGACATGGGCGGCGCGGCGGCCGTCCTGGGCGCGGTCGCGGCCGTGGCCCGGCTGGGCCTGGAGGTCAACGTGACCGGCTGGCTCGCGCTGGCCGAGAACATGCCCTCCGGCACCGCGACCCGCCCCGGTGACGTGCTGCGGATGTACGGCGGCCGCACGGTCGAGGTGCTCAACACCGACGCCGAGGGCCGGCTGGTCCTGGCCGACGCGATCACCCGTGCGTGCGAGGAGTCGCCGCAGATGCTGATCGACGTCGCGACGCTGACCGGCGCGATGATGGTCGCCCTGGGCAACGACATGTACGGGATCATGGCCAACGACGACACCTTCCGCGACGCGGTGTACGACGCCGCGACGCGGGCGGGCGAGCAGGCCTGGCCGATGCCGCTGCCGGCGGACATGCGCAAGCAGATGGACTCGCCGATCGCGGATCTGAAGAACATGGGCAACTCGCGGATGGGCGGCGGCCTGCTCGCCGGCATCTTCCTCCAGGAGTTCGTGGCCGACGGCGTCAGCTGGGCGCACCTGGACATCGCCGGCCCGGCGTTCCACGAGGGCGAGGCCGGCGGCTACCGGCCCAAGGGCGGCACCGGTGTGGCCGTGCGCTCGCTGCTCCAGGTCGCGCAGGACGTGGCGGACAACCGGATCTGATCCCCGGACCGGTGCCGCGGTCGGGAACCGGGGCGTTGCCGACCCGATTCCCGGTATCCGCTCGGCACGGTTCGGTCCGGCTCGGCCGGGGCGCCCTCGCGCCCCGGCCGAGCCGGCGGTTGCATCCGGGTCGGTCGCCATCCGTACGACCCGGTCGGTCGGGGCCTGTTCGGCCCCGGTCGCTCGGGTCCCGTTCGACCGCAGTGCGTCAGGATCCGTCGGCGGACTGCCGGCGGGTCCACTCGCGCATGCGCTTGGGGTAGCCCACCAGGGCCGCCTCGTACACCGGGATGCCCAGCTTGCGCGCGAGCGTGCGCGCGGCACCGGGATCGGCGACCCGACGGCGGGTCCACTCGCCGGTGTCGGCGATGAACACCACCGTCGTCCCGCTCAGCGTGGTCACCGGTTCGATGTAGGCCTCGACTCCGTTGCGGCTGCGCGCGAACTCGCTCAGGTGCGCCGCCGCGGCGGCGGCCTGCCTGCGATCGGGCGCATCCGCGCCGGCACCGCGTTTGCGTCGGAACAACCCCACGGGGATTTCCTTCCTGTCATACGCGCATGTCATCCGCGTCGGTCCGCCGCGCGGAGGTCGTGATCGTGTCGGAACAACGAGTCGCAACGGCACGTTGTGCCCCCGATCCGCCATTTCGGCGCGGCCCTTGTGGGACAGGCAACACCGGGGCGGAGTGCTCGGTCGCTCCCGACAAGTGGGAGGATGTTGTACCGGCACTTGAGACCTTCCACAAGAAGGGGGTGCTACCCGCCGCGTCCCGCGCGGGTGGGCATCGCAATCACAGGAGGACGTGACGTGGCGAACGACGCCGGAGCCGTTTTCGATGTAGTCATTCTCGGAGGCGGGAGCGGCGGCTATGCGTGCGCCCTTCGCGCGGCCGAACTCGGTATGCGGGTCGTCCTCATCGAAAAGGGCAAGCTCGGCGGCACGTGTCTGCACAACGGCTGCATCCCGACCAAGGCGCTGCTCCACGCGGGCGAGGTCGCGGACCAGACCCGTGAGAGCGAGCAGTTCGGCGTCAAGTCGACGTTCGACGGCATCGACATCTCGGCCGTGCACGCATACAAGGACGGCGTCATCTCGCGCCTGTTCAAGGGTCTGACCGGGCTGATCAACAGCCGGAAGATCACCGTCGTCGAAGGCGCCGGCAAGCTCGTGTCGCCGACCTCGGTCGAGGTGAACGGGCAGCGCTACGAGGGTCGACACGTGGTGCTCGCGACCGGCTCCGTGCCCAAGTCGCTCCCCGGCCTGGAGATCGACGGCAACCGGGTGATCAACAGCGACCACGCGCTCGTGCTCGACCGGGTCCCGCAGTCCGCGGTGGTCCTGGGCGGCGGCGTGATCGGCGTCGAGTTCGCCAGTGCCTGGAAGTCCTTCGGTGTGGACGTGACCATCGTCGAGGCGCTGCCGCACCTGGTGGCCCTGGAGGACGAGGCGTCCAGCAAGCTTTTGGAGCGGGCCTTCCGCCGGCGCGGGATCAAGTTCGAGCTCGGTGCGCGCTTCGCCGGTGTCGAGTACACCGACGCGGGCGTCCGGGTCTCGCTGGAGAACGGCAAGCAGATCGAGGCCGAGCTGCTGCTCGTCGCCGTCGGTCGCGGCCCGGTCTCGGCGGGGCTGGGCTACGAGGAGGCCGGCGTCGCGATGGACCGCGGCTACGTCCTGGTCGACGAGTACTGCGCCACCAACGTGCCGACGATCTCGGCCGTGGGCGACCTCATCCCCACCCTCCAGCTCGCCCACGTCGGTTTCGGCGAGGGCATCCTGGTCGCCGAGCGGATCGCCGGGCTGAACCCGGTGCCGATCGACTACGCGGGCGTGCCGCGCGTGACCTACTGCGACCCGGAGGTGGCCTCGGTCGGCCTCACCGAGGCGCAGGCGGTCGAGCGCTACGGCTCGGACAAGCTCGCCACGATCAGCTACAGCCTCGGCGGCAACGGCAAGAGCCAGATCCTCAAGACGACCGGCCAGGTCAAGGTCGTCTCGGTCAAGGACGGCCCGGTCGTCGGCATCCACATGGTCGGCGCCCGCATGGGTGAACTGACCTCGGAGGCCCAGCTGATCTACAACTGGGAGGCCCTCCCGGCCGAGGTCGCCCAGCTCATCCACCCGCACCCGACGCAGTCCGAGGCGCTTGGCGAGGCCCACCTCGCGTTGGCGGGCAAGCCGCTGCACGTCCACGACTGACGACGCGCCCCCAATCGCGCACCGTCATCCAAGACACACGCCTTGAAGCGTTGAGAAGGAGTCATTGACCCATGCCGGTCTCCGTAACACTGCCCGCGCTCGGCGAGAGCGTGCAGGAGGGCACCATCACCCGCTGGCTCAAGCAGGAGGGTGAGCGCGTCGAGCTGGACGAGCCCCTGCTCGAGGTCTCGACCGACAAGGTCGACACCGAGATCCCCTCCCCCGCCGCCGGCATTCTGGTGTCCATCAAGGCCCAGGAAGACGACACGGTCGATGTCGGCGCCGAACTGGCCGTGATCGACGACGGCACCGGTGCCGAGGCACCGGCCACGGCCGGCTCGCCGGCGCAGGAGACTGCCGCGCCGGCCGCTCAGGCCGCCCCGGCCGAGCCCGCGCAGGCGGAGCCCGCACAGGCGGAGCCCGCGCAGGCCCAGGCCGCTCAGGCCGCCCCCGCCGAGCCGGCCGCGGCTCCGGCCGCCCCCGCCGGCGACGTGCAGGGCACCCCGGTGCTGCTGCCCGGGCTCGGCGAGAGCGTGCAGGAAGGCACCATCACCCGCTGGCTCAAGCAGGAGGGTGACACGGTCGAGGCCGACGAGCCGCTCCTGGAGGTCTCGACCGACAAGGTCGACACCGAGATCCCGGCGCCGATCGGTGGCGTGCTGCTGAAGATCAGCGTCGCCGAGGACGAGACGGTGGAGGTCGGCGCCGAGCTGGCCGTCATCGGCGCGCCCGGTTCCGCACCGGCCGCGGCTCCCGCTCCGGCGGCTCCCGCTCCGGCGCAGCAGGCACCGGCGCAGCAGGCACCGGCTCCGGCGGCTCCCGCACCGGCTCCGCAGGCACCGGCGGCTCCGGCCCCGGCACCTGCGCCCAAGCCCGCTCCGGCGCCCGCTCCCGCCCCTGCCCCGGCACCGGCCGCGCAGCAGGCAGCCCCGGCCGCCCCGCAGCTCACCCCGCCGGCCGAGGCGGACGGCGCGTACGTCACGCCGCTCGTGCGCAAGCTGGCCGCCGAGCACAACGTGGACCTGGGCTCGATCGCGGGCACCGGCATCGGTGGCCGGATCCGCAAGCAGGACGTCCTGGAGACGGCCCGCAAGCAGCAGGCGGCCCAGGCCGCCGCCGCGGCATCGGCTCCGGCCGCCGCCCCGGCCGCGTCCGCCGCCAAGGCCCCGGCCCCGGTCGAGCCGTCGCCGCTGCGCGGTCGGACCGAGAAGCTCTCGCGCATGCGCACGGTGATCGCCAAGCGCATGGTCGAGTCGCTGCAGACCTCGGCCCAGCTGACCACGGTCGTGGAGGTGGACGTCACCAACATCGCCCGCCTGCGCGACCGGGCCAAGAACGACTTCGTGGCGCGCGAGGGCGTCAAGCTGTCGTTCATGCCGTTCTTCGCGAAGGCGGCCGTCGAGGCGCTCAAGATCCACCCGGTCCTGAACGCGTCGATGGACCTGGCCGCCGGCACCGTGACCTACCACGACGCCGAGCACCTGGTGATCGCGGTGGACACCGACCGCGGCCTGATGGTCCCGGTCATCCACAACGCGGGTGACCTGAACATCGCGGGCCTCTCGCGCAAGATCTCCGACCTGGCCGAGCGCACCCGCACCAACAAGGTGAGCCCGGACGAGCTGGCCGGCGGCACGTTCACGCTGACCAACACCGGTTCGCGCGGCGCGCTGTTCGACACGCCGATCTTCCCGCAGCCGCAGGTCGCGATGCTCGGCACGGGCGCGGTCGTCAAGCGCCCGGTCGTGGTCAACGACCCGACGCTCGGCGAGGTCATCGCGGTTCGTTCGATGGTGTACCTGGCCCTGTCCTACGACCACCGCCTGGTGGACGGCGCGGACGCGGCCCGCTTCCTGCAGACGGTGAAGACCCGCCTGGAGGAAGGCGCCTTCGAAGGCGACCTCGGCCTGTAGGACATGCCGCGGCGGACCCGTTCCGCAACGGTGGGCACGTCCCGAGGGCGGTTCGGACACCTCGTCCGGGCCGCCTTCGGCATGTCCGGCGTCCGGTGGGCAAGGATGGCGGCATGCGCATCGCCGTCACCGGTTCGTCCGGCCTCGTGGGTTCCGCTCTCGTCCGCTCGCTGGCCGCCGACGGCCACGAGGTGGTCCGGCTGGTCCGCCGGGCTCCCGGCAGACCGGACGAGGTCCGCTGGGACCCGCACGCGGGCACCGTGGACACCGCCGCCCTCGGCCCGGTGGACGCGGCGGTGCACCTGGCCGGCGCGGGCATCGGCGACAAGCGCTGGACGGCCGCGTACAAGCGCGAACTGCGCGACAGCCGGGTCCTGGGCACCGCGGCCGTCTCGCGCGCGCTGGCGGCCCTCGAACCGGCGCCGCGGGTACTGCTGTCCGGTTCCGCGATGGGCTTCTACGGCGACACCGGCGACCGCGAGGTGGACGAGTCCGCCCCGCCCGGCCGCGGCTTCCTGGCCGACCTGTGCACCGAGTGGGAGGCCGCCACCGCACCCGCCCTGGAGGCCGGCATCCGGGTCGCCCACCTGCGCACCGGCCTGGTGCTGGACCGCTCCGGCGGCACGCTGCGCCGAATGATCCCGCTGGTCAAGGCCGGTCTGGGCGGCCGGCTCGGCTCGGGCCGGCAATACTGGAGCTTCATCTCGCTCACCGACGAGGTGGCCGCGATCCGGCACGCCCTGGACCACCCCGACCTCGCCGGCCCGGTCAACCTGACCGCACCGCACCCGGTCACCAACGCCGAGGCGACCAGGGCCCTGGGCAAGGCCTTGCACCGCCCAACCGCCCTGCCCGTCCCCGCCTTCGCCCTCCGCACCGTCCTCGGCGACTTCGGCAACGAGATCCTCACCGGCCAACGCGTCCTCCCCAAGGCCCTCCTCACCTCGGGCTTCACCTTCGAACACCCCACCATCGAATCCACCCTCACCGCCGCCCTGACCCCCTGACCCACCACCGACCCCAACCCGGCGCCGACTACCGAGCCAGCAGGGCCCGGAGTTCGTCGATGGTCAACCACGGATTCGTGCGATGCACCATGCGGTGGCAGTTGGCACAAACAAGCGCAAGATCGGACAGCCTGGTTTCACCCTCTCCGGCCACATGCAGCGGAACGACGTGGTGGCACTCGATGTACCCGGCCCCGTGCGCGCCGTATTTCGCCTCGAAGTCGAAGTCGCACACCGCACAGCCCAGATGCCCTCGCTCACCGAGAACCTCGGCGAGCTTGCGTTCTCGCAAGCTCTGGTTGCGCTCGCGATAGAGGTGTCGTCGAGCGAGAATGCGACCTTCGGGAGCGCTGTATTCCTCGAGTTCTTCCAGGGGCGCCTTGGGAAGCTTGAGCAGTTCGCCCGAACGCAGCCCGGCCTTGATGCGCGCCGCAGCCGCAGCCATCCGCGCAGGTGCTGCCAGAAAAGCGGCCAGGACCTCGTAGTCGAGCCTGTTGCCGTTGGTTCGCGTCAACCTGCCGATGTTGTCCGGATGGCAGGTCCGGATGTCGACGATCTTGCGGGCGACGCCGTTGGCATTGCGGAACGTGTCGCCTCGGGTGGCCTTGTCATGAAACGGAAGCTTCTGCAACAGCCGGGACAGCTCGACGACCTGCTTGTCGCCCGCATCGAGCTGTGCCCATCCGTTCTCCGCCAGGAGAGCGCACGCAAGCACCAATTCGTCCCAGACCCAGTCCGGGTTCCGTTTCGGCGTCCGCACGTCGAATCCGAGCTTCAGCAACCAACCGGCCGCAGCGGCCTTGCCCCCACTGAACTCGTCGGACGTCAAGGCCCTGCCCTGGCAGTACCAGTGGGCCACGCCCGCTATTGCCTTCGAGTCGTACTCCTTGCCCTCGTGCACGAGCACGTACTTCACGGCCGGTTTGAAGCCGTATGTCTTCAGAAACTCCGCGGTTCCGAGGCGATCGCATTCCGCCAAGGCCTCCAGCACGGCATCGCGAGTCAGTTCCCCGATCTTCATCGACCGAGTCTTACAGCGGGGCAGGCTCGGGTGCCACACCCGTGGACGGAGATTCACGGTCCCGCAGCACAGCGGGCGGCCCCGAGACGCGGCCTCGGGGTCTCCCGGGTCCGTGAGGCGTTGCTCGGGCTCGGGCGGTGTGGATCGGGTTGGCGGGGGGTGCCGGGGGCGGGTGGTTCGTGATTGGGTTCTTTTGGGTCAACTCCCGTGCGTGACAGGGCGATTACGGCAATTTCCCTGGGTATGACCTGTAGGCGACGAAACCGACTCCGCGGCGCCTGCGGCCGTGGGCAGGGGGACGGGAGGACGACCGTGGTCGACGTGCGTCGAACCGAGGTGATCGTGGTGGGGGCCGGTCTGGCCGGTCTGAGTGCGGCACGGAGCGTGGCCGCGGCGGGGGTTCCGGTGACCGTTCTGGAGGCTGCGGAGCGACCCGGAGGGCGGGTGCGCACCGATCTCGTGGACGGGTTCCGGGTCGACCACGGCTTCCAGTCGCTGACCACCTCGTGGCCGCAGGTGAGCCGGCAACTGGACGTCGCCGCACTCGGGTTGCGGCCGTTCCAGGCCGGTGTACTGCTTCACGACGACGGCCGCATCCATCGGCTGGGCGACGTCCGCCGGGTGCGGGACGCGATCGGCGGGCTGCGCAACGGCAGCGGCACCGAGCGGGCCCGGGTGGCCGCGTTGCTTGCCCGGACCGCGTCCGCTCCGGTGGCCCGGGTGATGAGCGCTCCGGAACTGGCCGTCGCCGACGCGCCGACGATGCGCGCGCTGCCGCCCGAGTTGGCCCGTCGTACGCTGCGCCCGCTGCTGACCATGCTGTTGCACGATCCCGCGCTGTGTTCGTCCAGCCGGTTCGCCGAGTTGATGCTGCGTTCGTTCCTGCGCGGCCGGGTGGCGCTGCCCGCCCGCGGCATGGCGGCCGTGCCGGCGCAGCTCGCGGCCGGGCTGCCGGCCGGGGTGGTGCGCCACGGCGTGCGGGTGTTGTCCGTCTCGGCCGACCGGGTACTCACCGACGTGGCGGGCGAGATCCGCGCCGGCGCGGTGATCGTGGCCACCGATCCGACCACGGCGGTGGCGCTGCTGCCGGGCCTGCGGATGCCCGCGTTCCACCCGGTGACCACGCTGTACCACGTGGCCCGCGGCGCCCCCCGTCCCGACCCGTCACTGCTCCTGGACGCCGACCCCCGCAGCCCCTTCACCCACACCACGGTGGTCAGCCAGGTCGCGCCCACCTACGCGCCGGACCGCCGGGCCCTGATCGCCACGACCGTCCTGGGCCACGACGGCACGGAGCCGGCCAAGCTCGAACTGCGGGTCCGCGAACGGCTGGCCGTCGTGTACGACACGCCCACCACCGAGTGGGCGCACCTGACCACCTGTCACATCGCCCGCGCCGTCCCCGTGGTCGAACCCGGCCACAACTTCCGCCGCCCGGTCCGCCTGATCGGCGGCCTGTACGTCTGCGGCGACCATCGCGACTCCAGCTCCATCCAGGGCGCCCTGGCCTCCGGCCGCCGAGCCGCCCGCTCCGCCCTCGCCGACCTGGGCGTCCTGGCGGCCTAGGAGCAGCCCCAACGCGCCCACCCGAGGCCCGAATTCCGCGGCATCCGAGCCTTGGGCAACGGGTGGGCGCCGACGGCGCGAGCCGACCGGGACGACGCCCGCAACTCGCGCTCCAACGTTCCGCACGAAAGCCCTCAGGCCGTGTGGACGAAGCACCCCGATCGCGCCTCGAACTCGCGCACCGCCGGCACATCCCGATACGGCGCCAACCGATGCGTGAACTCGCGCACGTAGTCCACCGCCCGCGACGAGCGCAGGCCCTCCGCCTGCTCCGTCGCCTCCGCCTCGATCCGGCACGCCTGTTCGACCTCGCCCAACTCCAACAACGCGGTGGCCAGGATCGTCTGGCAGAACAGCCGGCTGCGGGTGTACTCGCTGCCGCGCAACAGCAGCGACCGCTCGGCATATTCGCGGGCCTTGTCGTAGTCCTCCAAGTCCCGGTAGCAGTGCGCGTGATCGTCGGTCAGCTGCGCCTCGTCCATGAACGCGACCCACTCCGGCTCCTGGTCCCCCGGGGCGACGCACTCCAACGCCTGCTCCGCACGCAGCAGCGCCGCGCCGCACGCCCGGGCGTCCCCGAGCAGCCCGTGCCCGCGCGCCTCGACCGCGTGGAACAACGCCCGGACCCGGGGCGTGGCCACCACCGAGGCGCCCTGCTGGGCCACGCGCGCCAGTTGCACCGCCTCGCGCCCGTGGCCGAGGTAGACCGCCTGTCGGCTCATCGTGGACAACACGAAGCCGCCCAGCGCCCGATCCCCGGACGCCTGGGCCAGCCGCAGCGCCTGGACGAAGTAGCGCTGCGCCATCCCGTGCACGCCCACGTCGTACGCCATCCAGCCGACCAGCCGGGTGAGCGTGGCCGCCGCGCCGAACAGCGCGCTGCCGGTGCGCGAGTCGTACGTCCCGCGCAGTATCGCGGTCACCTCCGTGTCGAGGTAGCGCACCAGCGCCTGTCTGCCGTGCCCGCCGCCGAACGAGTTGTCCAACCGCCGGAACGCCTCGCCGACCGCGCGCACCGCGGCCACGTCGCCGAGCCCGACCCGATCGCCGTCCTGCCGGGCCGGCCGCTCGTCGCCGGCGCCGATCAGCCAGTCCCGGCTGGGCACCACCAGCGCCCCGGGCGTGAACGCGGCCTCCACCAGCGCCGATCGCTGCGCCGAGTCGGCCTGCCACATGCCCGTGACGATCTCGACCGCCTCGGGCGGCCCCGACGCGTATTCGAGCCCGGCATAGTCCGGCCGGCAACCGGCCATGCCCAGATCCTCGGCGCTGAGCTTGCGGCCGAGTCGCTGGGTGAAGACCTCGGCAAGCAGTATCGGGACGATCCCGCGCGGATGTTGGCCACGCAGCCAGCGCGCCACGGAGGTCTTGTCGTACCGGAGATCGATGCCCTGTTCCGCACCGAGTTGGTCAACGCGTCGGGCCAGACCGGCATGCGAGAAGCCGGCTTCCTCGACAAGCGCCGCCAGCCGGTGATTGGGGCGCCGCTCGACCCTGGCTGCCATGGAGATGAACGCCTCCCGCTGGTGCGGTGGTTCGGTGTGGGTGGGTGATCGCGCGAGAATCTAGCGATTTCTGGAGCGCTACAACCCGAACGCTCGCAACAATGACCCTTTCGAGTTACCGGTCCGAGTCCGGCCAATCGAGTGGCGAATCCGGCCCGACGGCGGTCCGTGGTGGCCGAGTTCGGCAGAACCTGCCGAACCCTCGGGACCGATCCGATGCGGCGTCACCACCGGTGCGTCGCTTGCGGTGCGCGGAGCCGTGGTGGAACATGCGCGAGTCAGTTCACCCGATGGGGTGATCAACACCCACGTGGCGGAACCCGAACCGCACCACACGGCCGACCCGCCCGCCCCCTGCGGCTCGCCCCGACTCGAAGGAAACGCACGCGTGACCCGCCAGCCCGACGACACCGCTCGTGGGATCGTGATCCCCTTGGCCGTGGTCGCGCTCGTGTGCCTGCTGCTCACCAGTGGGGTCTTCCTGTTCTCCGGCTCGGACGACGACAAGAGCCGTCATCGCGCGCTCCCGAACGACCTGAACCTGCCGCTGCCCGCACCCGCGTACCCGCTGCCCGGCATCGGCTCGGCAAGCCCGGGGGCGACCACGTCGACGACCGCGAGCCCGACCAAATCGGCCGGCCGCTCCCCCTCCGCCTCGGCGAGCGCGACCGCGAGTACCGGGCCCACGGCGCCCCGCACCACCGCGCCGCCGGCGACGACCACGCCGCCCGTCCCGCCTCCGCCGGCCACCACCGGGCCCAAGGACATCTCCGTCGACGCCAAGGTGACCGACTCCGGCTGGGGCGCCGACGGCACGGTGGTCATCACCAACCGCACCGCGCGCCCGCTCCCGGCCTGGGACCTCACCCTCACCACGTCCGGCCGGGGGAGCGGCTTCACCATGCTCTGGGGCGAGGGCATGCGCACCAGCACCGATCGCGGCATCGCGACCGCGCGCGGCAACGGCCCACTGGCCCCCGGAGCCAGTGCGGTGATCGAGTTCGGGCTGTACGGCCGGGTCGAGGCGATCGGCTGCACCTTCACCGGCGTCACCTGCACCGTCCGCGGGCTCGACGCCGGCCATCGGTGACGTTCGCCCCCGTCGTACGCTGGTCGGCGTGACCAGCTTCTTGCGATTCGTGCACTTGGGCCTCGGCGCCGCCGCCGTTCCGTACGAGGCCGCCTGGGAGGAGCAGCGCCGCGTCCACGAGCAGGTGGTGAGCGGCGAGTCCCCGGACACCTGCCTGCTCTTGGAACACCCCGCTGTCTACACCGCGGGCCGCCGTACGGACCCCTCCGAGCGCCCGATGGACGGCACCCCCGTGGTCGACGTGGACCGGGGCGGCAAGATCACCTGGCACGGCCCCGGGCAGCTCGTCGGCTACCCGATCGTGCGGCTGCCCGAGCCGGTCGACGTGGTCGCGCACGTGCGCCGGATGGAGGAGGCGCTGATCCGGGTCTGCGCCGACCTGGGCCTGGAGACCACCCGGATCGAGGGTCGCAGCGGTGTCTGGGTCCTGGGCGACGCGGTGCCGCCGAGCCCGGCCCCGGTCGGCGGGCTCGATCTGCGGCTGGACAGCCGCCTGGCGGCCGGCCCCGACCCGCGCCTGCACCCGGAGTTCGACCCGCGCCTGGCCGGCCCGGAGTACGCGCCCTCCAACGCGGGCCAGCGCGGCGACGACCGCAAGCTCGCGGCGATCGGCGTCCGGGTCTCGCGCAAGGTGACCATGCACGGCTTCGCGATCAACTGCGACGCGGACATGACGTACTACGACCGGATCGTGCCGTGCGGCATCAAGGACGCCGGCGTCACCTCGCTGAGCCGCGAACTCGGCCGCGAGGTGACGGTCGCCGAGGTATTGCCGCTGGCCGAGAAGCACCTGGCCGACGTGTTCGCGCACGTGCCCGTGTGAGGCGTGGATCGTGCTCCGCGTGACGCCCGCCGCCGCTCGGCGTGACGCGGAGTCCGTCGGCCGCGTGACGCACGCCTCGTACCGAATCCGGCATCCGGGGAATCCACCCGGGTTCGCCCCGGTTGCCACCGGATGGGCCGTCCGGAGGCCCGAATCCCTCGGCGTACTCTGGACGTACCGCCCCACCACGGGCCCGGACCATCCAGTCGGGCCCACCGCAGTCTGTCCCGCCCCGCAGGCTGCCCCGAGCAAAGGGAGTCGCGCGTGTCCGCTGTCGCACCCGACGGCCGCAAGCTGCTTCGCCTGGAAGTCCGCAACGCGGAGACTCCCATCGAGCGCAAGCCTTCGTGGATCAAGACCCGGGCGAAGATGGGCCCCGAGTACACCGAGCTCAAGCAACTCGTGAAGCGCGAGGGGCTGCACACGGTGTGCGAGGAGGCCGGTTGTCCCAACATCTACGAATGCTGGGAAGACCGCGAGGCGACCTTCCTGATCGGCGGCGACCAGTGCACCCGGCGCTGCGACTTCTGCCAGATCGACACCGGCAAGCCGGCCGAGCTCGACCGTGACGAGCCGCGCCGCGTCGCGGAGTCGGTCCAGGCGATGGGCCTGAAGTACGCGACCGTCACCGGCGTCGCCCGCGACGACCTGCCCGACGGCGGTGCGTGGCTGTATGCGGAGACGGTCCGCCAGATCAAGCAGCTGAACCCGGGCACCGGCGTGGAACTGCTGATCCCGGACTTCACCGCGCAGCCGGACCAGCTGGCCGAGGTGTTCTCCTCCCGTCCCGAGGTGCTCGCGCACAACATCGAGACGGTGCCGCGGATCTTCAAGCGCATCCGCCCGGGTTTCCGGTACGAGCGCTCGCTCGACGTGATCACCCAGGCCCGGGCGGACGGCCTGGTCACCAAGTCCAACCTGATCCTGGGCATGGGCGAGGAACGCGCCGAGATCAGCCAGGCCATGCAGGACCTGTACGACGCCGGTTGCGAGCTGCTGACCATCACGCAATACCTGCGGCCGAGCGTGCGGCACCACCCCGTCGAGCGCTGGGTGCGCCCGGAGGAGTTCGTCGAGCTGAACGAGGAAGCCGAGGAGATCGGCTTCGCGGGTGTGCTCTCCGGCCCCCTGGTCCGCTCCTCGTACCGCGCGGGCCGGCTGTACCGCCAGGCTCTCGACGTGCGCGACTCCCGCTCCGCTTCGGGCGAAGGTATGCAGACTTTCACGTCGGTTTGACCCGGACGTCATCGTTTGGTAACACATTGTTGCGAGAGTCGACCGCAGTGCGGTGAACCTTCGCACCGAAAACAGGTAGGGGGAACGACGTTCATGCACGACACGCAGCAGGGCAACGCCTCGGTGTTGCGAGGCGCGTTCGATCGCGGTTTCGCAGCCCGCAGGGCGACCGTGGGCCGGGTCTTCCGGGCCGTCGAGACCGTGCTGATGTTCGAGGGCGGTCAGCGCACCGCGCGCCGCAACGCGTGGGCGGCCGTGTGTGCCGACCGCAACCGGGCCCGCGCCCGCGCCGAGGCCTCCGACATCCTGGCCCGGCTCGCCCCGGTCAACCCGGCCCCGGGCACCGGCTCGCACTGACGCGCGTTGCGCCGTACGGCCGTTCACCGGAGGTTCACCTCCGGCCGGACGGCCGTATCGCTGCGCCGCTCGCATGAAGGTTCGGACAAGCTGTCGGCAGGCATTGTCCGGGGTGCACGACACGCCAGTATCCTTTTCACATGGCGAGCAAGGAACCAACCGAGAAGAGCGGCCGGCTGAAGCAGATCCGGCTCGCCTACCAGCAGACGAAGAAGGCCGATCCCTGGGTCGGCTTGATTGTGGCGGCCTGGGGCCTGGGCGTATTCGCAGTACTCCTGGCCATCGGCTTCTGGTGGGGACATCCGATCTACCTGGGCATCTTCGGTGCCCTCGTGGGTCTGCTCGCGGCGGCCTTCATCTTCGGACGACGGGCCGAGAAGTCGGTGCTCGGCCAGATGGAGGGCCAGCCCGGCGCCGCGTTGGCGGTCATGCAGTCACTCAAGCGTGGCTGGGTCGTGACCCCCACCGTGGCCATCACCCGCCAGCAGGATGTCGTCCACCGCGCCGTGGGTCGCCCCGGCATCATCCTGGTGGGCGAGGGCCAGCCCGGTCGCGTCACGCGACTGCTGGCCGATGAGAAGAAGCGGATGTCCCGTCTGGTGGCGAACACGACGGTGCACACGATCATCGTCGGCAACGACGAGGGTCAGGTCCCGCTGCTCAAGCTGCAACGGCACATCATGAAGCTGACGCCGACCATGGCCAAGCCCGAGGTCGCGGTGGTCAACGACCGCCTGCGCGCGGTCGGCGACCTGATGAAGAACATGCCGGTGCCCAAGGGCCCGATGCCGAAGGGCGCGCGCATGCCGCGCGGCCCGCGCGGCTGACACTTCGCGGCCCGCCCCCCACGCGACGCGAACAGCACCACCCGTCCCCACCCGATCACGAGAGCGGGGGGGGGGGGGGGGGGGGGGGGGGGGGGGGGGGGGGGGGGGGGGGGGGGGCGGGGGGGCGGGGGGGGCGGGGGCGCCGC